>NZ_JAMYKV010000018.1:0-108124 GCF_040317535.1 Mesorhizobium sp. M1409 | reverse complement strand
CCCGGGCGGTGGGTGGCCCTTTTTGCGCGGGTAAGGGTTTCGTTGACGGCTTCCCCCCTCGCCGCCGGTGCTGCCCAGGGCTTCGGGGTCTCGCTTCGCGCGACGGAGTGGGGGTCGACTGTTCACCAAAGCAACGCTTCCGGGATCATGCTCTGCCGCGCCCATCGTTGCGCCAGACACCGTCATCGGCCATCAGCTCGCTCAATATGCCCTCGCGCAGGCCCCGGTCGGCGACGCGCAGCCGCTCCGACGGCCACACCGCGCGGATCGCTTCGAGGATAGCACAGCCGGCCAGCACTAGATCGGCACGATCGGCGCCGATACAAGGGCTGGCGCAGCGCTGCTGGAAATCCCAGCCGACCAGTCGTTCGACCATGCGGTCGACGCTGTCGCGGTCCATCCACAGCCCGTCGACACGGCGGCGATCGTAGCGTTCGAGGTCAAGGTGAACGCCGGCCAGCGTCGTCACCGTTCCGGAAGTGCCGAGCAGATGGAAATTCGGGCTGGCCTTGAGATGGCTAAGCCGGTCGCGGCCGTCGAAGCTGGCCAGCCGGCCGGCGACGTCGTCGACCATGGCGGCAAAAATCTCGCGCGTCACCGTGCGGCCACCGAAACGCTCGGCCAGCGAGACGACGCCGACCGGCAGCGACGTCCACGACACGATATGGTTGGCGAGCCTCGGCGAGCGGCGGCCGGCGAGATCGATCAGCGCGATTTCGGAGGAGCCGCCGCCAATATCGAACAGCACGACGCCTTGCGTATCGCGCTCGACCAGCGAGCCGCAGCCGGACACCGCCAGCCGCGCTTCGGTCTGGCGATCGATGATCTCGAGCTTCAAGCCGGCTTCGCGTTCGACGCGGTCGAGGAACTCGACGCCATTGTCGGCCGTGCGGCAAGCTTCGGTGGCGATCAGCCGGGCCTTTCGGATCTTGCGGTTGCGCAATTTGTCGCCGCAGATCTTCAGCGCCTCGACCGCGCGGTCCATCGCCGGCTGGCCGAGCCTGCCATTGGCGGTGAGCCCCTCGCCCAGCCGGACGATGCGCGAAAAGGCGTCGATGACGCGGAACTGGCCATGCCGCGTCGGCACGGCAACCAGCAGCCGGCAATTGTTGGTGCCGAGGTCGAGGGCCGCAAAGACGGGAAGTTCGTGCATTGGCGCCCGGCGGGTGCCCTGTTCGAAGCGCGCCGGCGCAGCCGCGGGCGGGGCCACTGATTCCACGGGTCTGTGCGCCTCCGCCGCCGGGGCACTGGTTTTGACTGGCGCCGGCGATCGATTTTCCGTGGGACGCGCTTCGTCGCGCGCAAAAACCTTGCGCCCGCGCCTTCGCTTGCGCCGCTTCTTGGGCTTGCCTTTCTGGAGCGCGTCGCCCGCCTGCCCGTCGGCGGAGCGGGACTCCGTCGGGCGGCGTTGCTGCCAGCTGGCGGTCCTCGGGCCAGGTGACCCCAGGGAAGTGCTGGACACGCCCACCTCCGGCGCGCCGGCGCCGGTGTCGTGGTCTTCCACTGTCGTTCCTTCCGGCGCCGCGCGAACCGATGACGGACGCAGCAGGCGCTTCAGTGTTTTAAGTTGCCGCCAGACTAACAGTGCCGCGCCCGATCACCAAGAGCCGCGTGCCGAATTTTGCCGGCTGGGTCCGCAAACCGCCGTTCCGGCCCTGTCGCGTAATGTATCCGCAAGCCCGGATTGGCAGGTGCAACACCGCTGGCGTCTCGTTCAGCCGCTTGCACGAACAAAGCTGGCCGTTTGTCGCCGCGAAAAACGTTCGCGGTTGAATAGCCGGCTTCAATGAGGCATTTCTGAAATGGGCGGAAGAATCCGGCGCAGCCGGCCTCCCCCTATCACCAGCAGAAGAGGAAGCGGATCCGCAACGCATGGCAAGCAGGCAATGAACTGGAGACGCTATTTCTGGCCGGTCATCGGCATCGCGGCGGTGATCTTCTCGCTGGCGCTGCTCTGGCACGAACTGCGTGGCATTTCGCTCGACGATGTCTGGGACGGCATATCAGCCATTCCGGCCCGCGGCTGGATACTCGCCGCACTGTGTTCGGTCATCGCCTATGCCTCGCTCGCCGGCTACGACCACATCGCGCTCCTGCATATCGGCAAGCGCGTGTCATGGCTGTTCGTCACGCTCTGCTCCTTCACCACCTATGCGCTGTCGCACAACATTGGCGGATCGGTGTTCTCCGGCGCCGTCATCCGCTACCGCGCCTACGGCACCAGGGGCCTGACCGGGCAGGATGTCGGCGTGCTGGTGGCGGTCTGCTGGATCACCTTCGTGCTGTCGACGATTCTCGCCTCCGGCCTCGTATTGGTCTTCGAGCCCGAGATACTCGACCGGTTTTCCGGCATTGCCCATCACGGCCTGTCGGAGGCGGCGGGGGTCGCGATGCTGCTGCTGGTGGCCGCCTACATTTTCGGCAGTTGGCTGCACCTGCGCCCGCTGAAGATCGCCAGCTTCCAGTTGCACTATCCGGCGCTGCCGATCGTCGCGCGACAGCTGCTGATTGGCCCGATCGAACTGCTGGCGGCCGCCGCCATCATCTTCTTTGCCCTGCCCGAAGCCCACAATCCCGGCTATTTCGTCGTGCTGGGCGTCTTCCTCGTATCCTTCTCGATCGCGCAGATCTCGCACGCGCCGGGCGGCCTCGGCGTGTTCGAAGTCGTCTTCCTCGCCGGCCTCTCCGATATGGAACCCGTCGGCGTGCTGGCGGCGCTGCTGGTGTTCCGGCTGTTCTACCTGATCATTCCGTTGTTCCTCGGCCTGGGCATCGTGCTGTTCTTCGAGCGCTCGCAGTTCAGCCGGACAGAAAGCTGAGCACGAGATTGAACTCGGAGCCGACGCGACGTTCGAAACGCGGCATCTGAACTGGCTGACGAAACCTGCCGTTTGAAGCACTCAGCAGGCTTGACTATTTTCCGCTGGCGGCTACAAGGCAGCGCTCAAGCGGCTCAGCCGCTCGGCCCGCACGGTTCATGACCGCGCCTGCTGGGGAATAGGTTAACGGTAGACCCACGGACTCTGACTCCGTTAGTCCTGGTTCGAATCCAGGTTCCCCAGCCAACCGTTCTTCTAATGATATCAAGAGCTTAGGAAGATCGGTCCCGGCACAACCGTGTTGCAAGGGTTTTCCCGTTGTGTCACGCGCAAACCCTTGTATTCCGGGCATGTCCCGTCCTGTACCTTGTTGTCGGTGCAACATGACTGTAACACGGAATCGCTGATTTGTTCCTGCCATGTTCACGCTAAAAAGCCCGCCGCCGTGAGGCAGCGGGCGCTAGTTCGGGAGGAAATGAAACCGCGTCGCGGTCAAGGGGCGTCCCCTTTGCCCCTTGACGACGGTACGCCTCGCTTAGCTGGATAATAAGCTCGCGCCGGTTGCATCTCTGCATATTCAAGCTGCGTGACTTTTCTGCCACAAGATAAAGAAAGCCCCGCCACCAACGGCAGCGGACCAAATGGGATGGTCGCGTATGTCAGCGGTTGTGCTTCGTTACGAGGACGTAACCGCAGCGCTGGTTGACGTCGATCCGATAGCTGTCACCGTGAAGGCTCTGCATTTTCTCCATGATGATGCGAGCCAGCACTTCGACCTCTTCCACCGTTGATCTCGCCTGCGTCTCGGCATCGGTCGCTATGCGGTTGAAGACACCAAGGCTGTCGACACTGATCAGGATTCTTTTGAACAGATTCGGAAATCCGTAGCGGCTGTCACCAGACATTTCGGTCGCCCGATAATTGACGCCGAACGCAGCGGAATGCTTCACGCGGGTTTCGCTTCTTGGCTCGGTCGGCCTAGCGTAGGGAACGGAACATGATTTTATATTAAATTAGCAGGAATGCATAAAATAGCTTATCATTCGGACAGCCGGCACTGTCCCCCGTAAGCCGGTCAGGCTCGGCGCCAGTCCTCAAGACACCCCTCGACGCCGGGCCGCCGCTCTTAAGCCGCTGGCCAGGATGAGCGCGCGAGCGCGAGCGATATGATGTTGTCCCCTAAGGTGCGGCGCTGACCAGCATCCGAGCAATGTCCGGGCGCTGCACGGCTGGTGGAATTCCTGAAACGACGCGGCGAGAGTGAAGGGCTGCAGGCGAGCCTTGCCATGGCGCTGACCAGGGCGGACGTGCCGATCAGTTCATCCTGCCTGCGCGGGACGAGCGCAAGCTGCTGTCATTGAGGCGCCGGGCGGCGCCCGCTTTGCCTCTCAGCCCAGCCACTTCTCATAGTCGGACACCAGCAGATGCACGGGGGCGACATCCTCCTCGATATTGGAAAAGCGGCCGATCGGCTCGCGAAAGACGTTGTCGGTGAGATCGTCATTGACGGTCGACACCTCGCCGATCAGCACATCCTTGCCCTCGGCCCAGAAGGCATGCCAGACGCCGGGCAAAAGCGTGACGCTCTGGCCCGGGTCGAGCTTCAGGAGCCCGCCCGCCGGGAGCCTATGGATGGTTCCGTCGACAGGCACCGAGACCTCGGCCTTGGGATCGATACCGCCGTCGCGATCGTGCATGAACAGTTCCAGCACCAGCTTGCCGCCACCACGGTTGATGATGTCCTCGGCCTTGATGTTGTGGCGGTGCATCGGCGACAGCTGGTCCTTGCGCGAGATCATGATCTTCTCGGCATAGAGCATGCCCATGCCCTTCTTCATGTCCTCGTAGCGACCGTTGCGAACGGTGAACAGGAACAGGCCGAGCTCCTTGAACTTTTCCTGGCCGTAGTCGGTGATGTCCCAGCCGAGCCGCGAGGTAAACACGGCCGACGAGTCGACCTGCCGCGCCTTCGCCTCCTCGGGCGACCAATAGGCGAAGGGCGGCATGATGTAGCCGAACGAGCGGATGAAAGCGTCGGCTTCGCGGATGATATCGTTGATGGCGGAGCGTTTCATGATCATGGTCCTTCGTGTCGATTTGGTCAAAGCGTGTCGCGTCTGGTACGCGACGCGCTTTAGGGTTGTTAGCGCGCATGTCGTGATCCCAAAACCGCTGCACACTTTTGGGCGACATGCATTGGCAAATCGCATAGCCGAACCCCGATGCGGTGTCGATCCTGCCAGACCTTCCGACTCGAGCACATGGACCACAGATCGGTTCCGCTGGCCGCGTGACATCACGCTCGTTCGAGGCCATAACCCTGCGGATTTTCACAGGATGACAGATGATGCCGACCATCCATGATCTCGACACGCCATCGATCCTGATCGACGCCGCGCGCGCCGAAGCCAATATTGCCCGCGCGCAGGCCCATGCCGACAAGAACAGGCTGAAGCTCAGGCCGCATATCAAAACGCACAAATTGCCCTACTGGGCGAAGAAGCAGGTCGCGGCCGGCGCCGTCGGCATCACCTGCCAGAAGATCGGCGAAGCCGAGGTAATGGCCGATGCCGGGCTGACCGATATTTTTCTCCCTTACAACATTCTCGGGCGCGCCAAGTTGGAGCGGCTGAAGGCGCTGCATGGCCGCGTCACCCTGTCGGTGACAGCGGACAGTATGGAGACGCTGGAAGGGCTGGCGGCGACCTTCACCGATGCCGGTCATCGTTTGCAGGTGCTGGTCGAATGCGACACCGGCATGGGCCGCTGCGGCGTGCAAACGGCGGATGAAGCGGTTGCGCTGGCAAGACGGATCGACAGAGCCGGCGGCCTCGCCTTCGGTGGGCTGATGACCTACCCCGCCGCCGGCCGCGCCGCGGAGGCCGAAGCCTGGCTTGCCGACGCCAAGCAGACGCTTGCCGCGTCGGGTCTGGCCTGCGAACGCATCTCCAGCGGCGGCACGCCGGACATCTGGCGCTCCAGCGACGCATCGGTCGTCACGGAGTATCGCCCCGGCACCTACATCTATCTCGACCGCTACCAGGTCGCCAAAGGCGTCGGCAGCCTCGACGATTGCGCGCTGACGGTGCTGTCGACGGTGGTCAGCCATCCCACGGCAACGCGCGCCATCCTCGATGCCGGCAGCAAGGCGCTGTCCAGCGATACGCTGGGGCTCGTCGATTTCGGCGAACTGCTGGGCATTTCCGGAGCGCGGGTGACGGGCTTGAGCGAGGAGCATGGCACCGTCACGCTTTCGGGCGACGGCAGGCTGCGCATCGGCGAACGGGTGCGCGTCGTGCCAGACCATTGCTGCGTCGTCACCAATTTGTTCAACGAGGTCAATCTGATCGACGGCGACAAGGTGCTGGAAACGCTGCCGGTGGCGGCGCGCGGAAGGATGGGGTGAACTAGGAATCGCCTTCCCTTCTCCCCTTGTGGGAGAAGGTGGATCGGCGCGCGGCGCCGAGACGGATGACGGGTGTTCCAGCGGAGTGAGACGTTGGCGTTCCCTGGAACACCCCTCATCCGTCGCCTTCGGCGACACCTTCTCCCACAAGGGGAGACCGCTCAGCCTGCCGTGCCGCGACACGGCGCATGGCGATGACCCGGCGGCGGTGGATTTCGGTGCGCATCGCCATCAGGTGCAGCGCAAAGAACAGCACGGTGAAGCCGAGCGCCATCACCAGCAACGGCCATAGCAGGCTGGGATCGATGGTCGAGCCGCCCATGCGGAAAACCGAAGCCGGTTGGTGCAGCGTGTTCCACCAGTCGACCGAGAATTTGATGATCGGAATGTTGATGAAGCCGACCAGCGTGATGATGGCGGCGGCCCAGGCGGCGCGGCTCGCGTCATCGAGCGCGCGGGTCAGCGCGATGATGCCGAGATACATCAGGAACAGCACGAAGACCGAGGTCAACCGCGCGTCCCAGACCCACCAGGTGCCCCACATCGGCTTGCCCCAGATCGAACCGGTGATCAGCGCCAGCGCGGTGAAGACAGCGCCGATGGGTGCGGCCGATTTCAGCGCGACATCGGCCAGCGGATGCCGCCAGACGAGCGTGCCGAGCGCCGAGATCGCCATCAGCGTGTAGCACATCATGGCGAGCCAGGCGAAAGGCACGTGGATGTACATGATGCGAACGGTGATGCCCTGCTGGAAATCCTCGGGCGCGGCGAAGCTCATATAGAGCCCGACGGCGAGGATGAGTGCGGCGATGGACGCCAGCCACGGCACGATCCTGTCGGCCAGCCCGACGAAGCGCGTCGGGTTGGCAAGATCCATCCAGCCGGTCAGGCGTGAAGTCGTATCGATCATGCGGCTCTACATAGACCGCCGGCGCGTTCGGGGCAATCGAGCGGTGGTGTCGCAGGTCTTCTTACCCTCCCCCTTGTGGGGAGGGTCGCTGCGAAGCAGCGGGGTGGGGGAGCGGCGGTGGCGCCTGTACCCCCACCCGGACCTACGGTCCGACCTCCCCACAAGGGGGAGGTAGAAGAAAGAAGATCAGGCCGCTGCTTCCTGCTGTTGCAGCACGGTGCGGCTGAGGCGGCGAACCTCCTCGTCGTTGAGCAGGCCACCGGCGCGCAGCAGGCTGGCAAAGCGGCCATTGCGCAGCGACAGCTCGGTGAAGCCACCCATCTCGACCACCCTGCCCTTGTCCATGAATACGACCAGATCGGCGTCGCGGACGGTGGTCAGGCGGTGGGCGATGATGAAGGTGGTGCGGTCGCGCCGCAACTCGTCGATCGCTTCCTTGACGCGGTCCTCTGTCTCGACGTCGAGCGCGCTGGTCGCCTCGTCGAGCACCAGGATCGGCGCGTCCTTGAGCACGGCGCGGGCAATGGCGATGCGCTGACGCTCGCCGCCCGACAGCTGGCCGCCACGTTCGCCGACAAGCGTGTCGTAGCCATTGCTCTTGGACAGGATGAAGTCCTGCGCGGCAGCCGCGTTGGCGGCGGCATGGATCTCGTCGTTGCTCGCATCGGCGCGGCCAACGCGGATGTTGTCCTCGATCGAGCGATTGAGCAGGCCCGCATCCTGGAACACGGTGGCGATCGAATGACGCAGCGACTTGCGGGTCACGGTGCGGGTGTCGATGCCGTCGATCAGGATGCGGCCATGCGACGGCGAGAAGACACGCTGCAGCAGGTTGATGAGCGTCGTCTTGCCGGCGCCTGTCGGGCCGACGATGGCGACGGTCTGGCCGGCCTGGACCTCGAAGGAGACGTCGTCGATGCCATGGCCCGAATTGGCGAATTCGAAGCCGACATTCTCGAAGCGGACATGACCGGTGACATTGGCGAGATCACGCAAGCCGTCCGGCTCGGCGGCGTCGGCCGCGGAATCCTCAAGGTGGTAGAAGTCCTCGAGCTTGGCACGGGCCTCCGAAATCTGGTTGGCGAACGCCGACATCTGGTCGAGCCTGGCGATCAGCAGCGTGGCAAAGCCGGTGAAGGCGATGACGTCGCCGATGCGCAGCTGACCGTGGGTGACCAGATAGGCGCCGATCAACAGTACGACCATCATCGAGATCGTCGACGACAGGCGGTGCAGCGCATTGGCCATCGCCCACCAGTCGAGCACCGGGTTCTGGGCGTCGAGCAGGTTCTTGACATAGCGGCGCAGCGTATCGGCCTCGTGGCCGAGACGATTGTAGCTCTGCAGCACGGCAACGTTGCTGACTGAGTCGGTCACGTGCGCGAACACCTTGTGGTAGTGGCGCTCGACGGCGGCCTGACCCGCCTTGGTGCGCTTCATCACCAGCCGGCCGATGCCGACATAGAGCGCGCCGAGCGCCAGAAGCACCAGCGACATGCGCAGATCCATGCTGACCGCGGTCGGGATCAGCAGGAACAGCGCAACCACCGTCGACAGGTGCTGACGCATGAATTCGAGCCACAGGCTGAACAGCGTCTCGACCGCGCGAAGCAGGGTGTGCAGGGCGTTGGAGGTGCCGCGCTGGTGGTGCCAGGCAAGCGGCATGGTGATCACGCGCTCGAACGAGTCGCAAAGCACCTCGCTACGGCGCCTGTGGGCAAAGCGGTCCGCGCCACGCGCCACCAGGACGAATGCCACGATGTTGAAGGCGCCCAGGCCAGCCCATAGGGCAAGTGTCATAAACACCGAGCCGCGTTCTGAAATCGCGTCGATCACCCGTCCGAACATAATCGGCTCGAGAATGGCGATGATGGCGAGAGCCACGTTGGCCGAACAGATCAACGCGACGCGTTTCCTGTCCGCGGCGAGATATCCGAGCGCTCGCCAGTAGATTTGCAGAAGGGTCACCCCAGTTACTCCGCCATGCTGTTTATTGTGCACTGCATCATTTTGACTCGTACCGGTTGATACGTCGCAAAACAATGGCCGTGTACCTCTTCAGTTCCCTCGGAGCGAACAAAAGATGGCGACGTTCCGAAATCTGCCGTGATCACCTAACGGTTTGAGAAGACAGGTAAAATGTCAGGCATGCGGCGAAATCATGGCAGCTGGCGGGTGCTGCCATAATTTTAATCAGCAACAATGTCGGGCGGATGACTGGGGCCGAAATCGCCTTCTGCACAGTATAGGACAAAACTAAGCGGCCGCGCGCCCCTCCAGGCGACAGGAGCCCACGTCTCGCAGCTCGACGCGACTCCTATGGCGCCCTCAAGCCTTTGATTTCATGCGCTTCTCTGGGGCATGCCCTTCAGTCGGGCCGATGGCAACGCCGGGCGGCATGGCGCCTCTAATCCTGTCATCGTCCAAAAACCGCGCTCCCGGGCCCGGGCCTGAGAGCGCGCTTTTTAGGCAACATGCATCAGGCCGGGATCCTGACGACGACGTCGGTAACTTCGCCATCCTTCAGTTCGAGCGCCGAAGCCTTGGTCTTTGCCCCATTCACCTCCAGCGACACGGCCTTGGCCTTATTGTCGCGGATGACACGAACCTTGAGTTCCGCCCCCAGCATCTTGAGGGTCGCCGAATAGCCGTCCCAGTGACTGGGCAGTTTCGGCTTGAACTGGACGCGCTTGCCGCGCCGCTCGATGCCCAAAATGCCTTCGACCGCCGCCCTGTAGAGCCAGCCGGCGGAGCCCGTGTACCAGGTCCAGCCGCCACGGCCGCCCTTGCTGTTGCCGGCATTGTCGTCCCCGGCATAGATATCGGCCGCCACGACATAGGGCTCGACGCGATAGTGCTCGGCCGAGGCCTCGTCGGTCGCATGATTGACCGGGTTCAGCATCGAGAAACAGCGATAGGCCTCGTCGGTGCGCCCCATCTCGGCGAGCGCGATGACGAACCATGTGGCGGCGTGGGTGTACTGGCCGCCATTCTCGCGCACGCCGGGCGGATAGCTCTTGATGTAGCCTGGGTCCTTATCCGTCTTCGAGAAGGGCGGCGTGAACAGCTTGACGATCTTGAGCTTGTCGTCGACGAGCAGCTTCGTCGCCTGCTCCATCGCCGTCGTCGACCGTGCCGGATCGCCCTCTCCCGAAAGCACGCTCCAGGACTGGGCGATCGAGTCGATCTTGCACTCCCGCGAGGTCCGCGACCCCAGCGGGCTGCCGTCGTCGAAGCTGCCGCGCCGATACCATTCGCCGTCCCATGCCGTGCTTTCAAGCGCCCGCTTCAGCACATCGGCATGTTTCGCCCAGGCCTGCGCACGCTTGGCATCGCCCTCGGACTTGGCAACGGGGGCGAAGTCACCCAGAGTCTTCAACAGGAACCAGCCGAGCCAGACGCTCTCGCCCTTGCCCTGCCCGCCGACGCGGTTCATGCCGTCGTTCCAGTCGCCGCCAAGGATCAGCGGCAGGCCCGCGGGACTGCTGCGCTTGATGGCGAGGTCGAGCGCCCGCGCGCAATGGTCGTAGAGCGACGCCGTCTTCTTCGAAACCTCGGGAGTGAAGAAGGCATCGTGCTCGCCCTCGCCCAACGCCTGTCCGTCGATGAAGGGCGGTTGCTCCTTCAGGATGGTGGCATCGCCGGTGACCAGCAGATAGCGAGCCGTGGCGTGGGCCAGCCAGACCACGTCGTCGGAGATCAGCGTGCGCACGCCGGCGCCGGTGCGCGGCAGCCACCAGTGCTGCACGTCGCCTTCGGGGAACTGCCGCCGCGCCGCGTTGAGTATCTGGTCACGCGCCAGCTGCGGGTCATGCGCCAGCAACGCCAGCGTATCCTGCAGCTGGTCGCGGAAGCCGAAGGCACCGCTGGCCTGATAGAAGGCGGAGCGGGCGCGGATGCGACAGGCCAGGCTCTGATAGGGCAGCCAATGATTGACCATGGCGTCGAGCGACTTGTCCGGCGTCTCGACCTGGATGGTGTCGAGGAAGCCGCGCCACTCGCGCTCATTGTCGGCCAGACGCTGGTCGAAATCCTTGACCCGGTGCTCCCGCACCAAGGTGCTCGCCTCCTCGGCGGACTCGGCGTCACCGAGCAGCCAAAGCAGCGTCACGTCGCCGCCGGCCGGGATCTCGATGTCGCGGGCGATCGCCGCGCACGGATCATCGCCGGCCTCGACACGGTCCGATAGTGCGGCACCGCTCAGCACCGCCTGCGGAAGCTCGCTGGAGCCGTGCCGGCCCAGGAACTCCGAGCGATCTGATGTCACCGAGTGCACGCCGCCATCGGTGGCAAGGAAGGCCACCCGCTCGCTGAAATCGAGGCCGTAGGGGTTTTGCGCCAGCAACGCGCCGCTGGCAGCGTCCCGAGATGGAACGATGGTTGCCGCCGTGCGCGATCGATGCCCGCCGAGCACCCATTCGGCATAGGCATAGACACGCAGGCGCGCCGGCACCGAGCCGGAATTCTGAATACGCAGCCGCGAAATCTTCACCGGGTCTACCGGATCGACGACATGGGTGAGATCCATCGACAGCGGCCCGCGCTTCGCGCGGAAGGTCGAGAAACCCTGGCCATGCCAGGCCTCGTAGGTCATCGAGGGATCGCGCACCATGGCGGCGAGAGGCGAGAACGCCTTGCCGCTGGCCTGATCGTAAATATAGAGGCCCTCGCCCGGCCGGTTCGAGACCGGATCATTCGACCATGGCGTCAACTGGTAGTCGCGGCTGTTGCGGCTCCAGGTGAAGGCAGCCCCCTCGGCGGAGGTATGGAAGCCGAACGAGGCGTTGGAGACGACGTTGATCCATGGCTGCGGTGTGGTGCGCCGGCCAGCCAGGCGCACGACATAGTGCCGCCCGTCGCCGTCGAAACCGCCAAATCCATTCCACTGGCGGAGCCCGCTTCCATCGGCGCTGACATTAGCGATCGCCTGCGAGGTAAATGCTTGCATCGTGGGCGCCAGGGACGGCAGTTCACGCGGAACCGGCAATGCCGCCGGCAGCAGGGCGTCGCGGGCCTGCAGGGCCGCCGCCTCGGCCCGCTCGATCTGGTCGAAGATGGTGCCGTTGCGCGTGTGCAGGACGACGCGGGCGACAGCGAGTAGCGTCTTGTAGGTCGTCTCGTCCATGAGGTCGCGGCGCACCGCGAAAATGTGCTGGCGAGGTCCGAGCTCCTTGCCGCGCAAGCGGCTGTTTTCGCACAGCGTCTCGACCGCTCGCTGCAGGTCCTGGACATAGGAGGACGCCTGCTCGTTGACGACGACGAAATCGATCATCATGCCGCGGGTGCGCATGTATTCCTGGAAACGCAGCGCCTGGGCAACGATTTCGAGATCGGCGACATCGCCGATTCTGACCAGGAAGATCGGGAAATCTCCGGAAATGCTGGTCGGCCACAGGCTCGACTGCTTGCCCAGCCCCGTGGTGATGGATTCGGCCGGAAGACGCAGGAACGGATCCGGATAGATCAGATAGCGCGCCAGCTTCTGCACATTGGCGGCATCGGTCAGGCTGAGGCCCATATGACGCGTCTGGACCTGGCTGCGCGTCCAGGCGAGCATGGCCTGGCGGGCAAAACTTTCGGGATGATCGAGCCGGGCGATAGCCTCGTCCAGTTCGGCACGCCCGGCGCCGACCACGGTCCAGAAGGTCAACGATATCTTCTTGTTGGCCGGCACGCGCACTTGCCGGCGCAGCGAGGCGACGGGATCGAGCGTGAAGCCTGAATGGCCGCCGAGCCTGGCGCCCGGATCGAACGCGGCTGCGTCGACGATGGTACGGCCTCGGCCGATGAAGGCGCGCCTGTCGGTCTCGGCCTCGGCGTCGCGCGCCGATCCGGACGGATCGGTGACGAAATGCACCATGGCGATATCCGGCTCGCTGGTCTCGCGCTTGCGCCGTGTGGCGAAGATCGCCGCGTTATTCGTAGAGATTTCGGTTTCCACGAACATCTTCGAGAACGCCGGATGCGCGTAATCAGATGCTTCCAGGCCGAGCACCAGTTCGGCAAAGGAGGTTACTTCAATGCGACGGTCGGATGGGCCGTCATTGTAGAGCGTGACCCGACGACCCTCGCCATTGCCTTCCGAAATGACGATACATTCGACCTCGGAGCGCAACGTGCCCACCGATTTGACGAAGCTCGCCTTGTCGTCGGAGAACAAGGTCTGCGCCGTTTCCTCGGCCGCGCGCTTCGGCTCCGATGTCGCCGACCACCAGTCGCCGGTATCGGCGTCTCGCAGGAAGATGTAGGAGCCAAGCCGGTCCTCGGTCGGGTCCGGCTGCCAGCGGGTGACGGCGAGATCGCCCCAGCGGCTGTAGCCCGAGCCGGTCGCCGTGACCATCACCGAATAACGGCCGTTCGACATGACGTTGGTCGAGCGCAGCGATTGCAGCGGGTTGAGCACGATGCGGGTGTCGGGGCTCTCGATCTCGGTCTCGTCCTTGGAGCGTTCGTCGGCCTCGGTCCTGACGGTCGCGGTCGGAATGTCGCGTGGCGCTCGCTCCTGCAGCAGCAATTCGGCCGATTCGATGACCGGATCGCTGTGGAAGCGGTCGCGCATGCGACCTTCGAAAATGGCGTCGGCGACCGCCACGATCGACATGCCCGAATGGTGCGCCATGTAGTTCTGCACGACGACATGGTCGGTGCCTTCCGGCACGCGCTGCGGCGTGAAGTCGACGGCGTCGTAGTAACCGTGGCGGCCTAGTGCGCCGACTTCCCTGAGGCGGGCGAGATTCTGCACGGCTTCGCGCGGGTTGAACTGTGCCGCGAGTATCGTGGCGTAAGGCGCGATCACCGTGTTCTGGCCAAGGCCGCGCTTCAGCCCGAGCCCAGGCACGCCGAAATTGGTGTACTGGTAGGTCAGTTCCCGGTCGCGGGCATTGTAGGCCGCTTCCGAAATGCCCCACGGCACGTTCTTCTGGCGGCCATACTGGATCTGGCGCTTGATGATCAGCTTGCTGGTTTGGTTGAGAATGCTGCCTTGCGGCTCCTTCATCACCAGCGGCGGCATCAAATATTCGAACATCGAGCCGGACCAGGACATCAGCGCGCCCTGGAAACCGATCTCGACGATCGGCCGGCCGAGCCGGAACCAGTGCTCGGTCGGCAGGTCACCCTTGGCGATGGCGAACAGGCTGGTCAGCCGCGCCTCGGAAGCCAGAAGGTCGTAGCAGCTTTCATCGAGCTGGTGTTCCTCGACCCGGTAGCCGATCGACAGCAGCTTGCGTTCCGGCCGCATCAGGAATGAGAAATCCATCTCGAAGGCGAAGCGGCGCGTGCGCTCGCGCAAGGTGAGCAGCTTGGCACGCAGCGCCTCGACGGCGTTGTCGTCGCTGTGCGCGTCAAGGACGTGGGCTTCGCAGGTGGCTTCCAGCCTTGCCGCCCAGTCGACGATGACGTCGCTCTGGGGCGATGCCGCCTCGGTGTGGATGGCGGTGGCAAGCTTGCGGATCTCGCCGGCCAGGACAGCGAGGTTGATGGTGCGGATCGACGCCATTTCCGGCTGCGCCTTGATGGTGTCGACCGCGCGCCGCATGCCGTCGAGACGGTCGGCGAGGCGCTGGCGCAGGGGGCGCAGCTGACGACGGTCGTCGGGCAGCTCATCGAGGCTTTCGCCGAGGATGGTGACGGTGTCGAGAATGCCTTCGAAATCGCCCTGAAGATGGACGGAGGGCGCTTCCGCCCATTCGGCGCAGGCTGCCGCCACCGCCACCAGATGGCCGGCAAGATTGCCGCTGTCGACAGCCGAGATGTAGAGCGGGTAGAGCGGCTTCAGCGTCGTCGTGTCATACCAGTTGAAGAGGTGGCCGCGGTCGCGCGGCATGCCCTCGATCGTCGACATGGTGGCGTCGATGCGGGTGATGGCGTCGGACAGGCTGATCCAGCCGAAATCGCGAGCGGAGACGACGGACAGCAGGTAGACGCCGATATTGGTCGGCGAGGTGCGCGGCGCCACCACCGGCGCCGGGCTTTCCTGGAAATTGTCCGGCGGCAGATGGTGATGCTCCGATGTCACGAAGCTTTCGAAATAGTGCCATGTGCGCCGCGCCACCGTGCGCAACGTATGGATGTCGGCCTGCGATATGCGCAGACGATCCTCGGTTTCAGCCGAACGGCTGATCCAGCTGGCGATGGCGGGCGAGCCAATCCAGAACAGGGCGAAGAAGAAGGCAACGAAGGCGCCGGTCGAATCGGCCAGCACCGGAATGGCAAGGCCGACGAAGCCGATGATCACGGCGCCATACATCATGCCGTAATACGATCCGACATCATTGTCGCCCGCCTTGTGCGCCTGCGAGGCGGTGCGCCATTCCAAAAGGTTCTGGCGGCTGACGAACAGCCGGTAGAGCGTGCGGACAATGGCGTCGCCCATCATCCAGGCGTTGTGCGCCATCAGCACGATCTTCAGCGCCACCATGGCGGTGCCGAAGGCCACGTCGCGTGCCAGGGCCGAGAAATGGCCGCGCGGCGTCTGGTCGCCACTCTTGGGCAGAATGGCGTTGACGATGTCGAATGTCGGCGCCATGAACAGGCTGAGGATCAGCAGGGCCTGCCATTGCGCGGCCTGCGTGAAGGGCAGCAGCGTCCAGCCGGCGATCGCCGCCATCACCCAGAAGATCGGCGTCAGCGAGCGGCGCAGATTGTCGATCATCTTCCAGCGCGACAGAGCCGGCACGCCGGAGCGCGGATCGAGCATGAAGCCGAGGAGCTGCCAGTCGCCGCGTGCCCAGCGATGGTGGCGCGAGGCATCGACCGAGTAGCGCGTCGGATAGTCTTCGACCAGTTCGACGTCGGTGACCAGCGCCGCGCGCGCCAGCGCGCCTTCCAGCAGATCGTGGCTGAGGATGGTATTTTCATCGATGCGGCCCTGCAACGCCGCCTCGAAGGCATCGACATGGTAGAGGCCCTTGCCGGTGAAGGAACCGTCGCCGAAGACGTCCTGATAGAGATCGGACACGGCAAAGACATAGGGGTCGAGGCCGCGATTGGCCGAGAAGACCCGCTGGAAAAACGACGCGTCGTCGCCGCTGGTCAGCGACGCGGTGATGCGCGGCTGCAGGATCGCGTAGCCGGCGGTGACGAGGCGCTTGCTGGCATCGAAATGCGGGCGATTGAGCGGGTGGCAAAGCTTGCCGACCAAGGTCGCGACCGCGTCGCGGGTGGTGCGCGTGTCGGCATCGAGCGTCATCACATGGACGACGCTCTCCGGCAGCGGCACGTCGAGCGGCAAGAACGTGGTGTCGCTGTCGCCGCGCAGCAGAAGGTCGAGCTCGTGCAGCTTGCCGCGCTTGCGCTCCCAGCCCATCCAGAACCCTTGAGCCGCATTGAACAGCCGGCGCCGGTGCAGGATGTAGAAACGCGGCGCGCCTTCGGAGGGATAGCGGTCGTTGAGACGGGCGATCTCGGCGCGGGCGAATTCGAGGATTTCAGTATCCGCCGCATCGACCTCGGTCTTGCTGTCGGGCCAGTCAGACAGCAGCGCGAAATGGATTTCATCGGCCGTGTTGGCGAGATGATGCACCTCGATATTGCGAATGTTCTCCTCGACATCGTCGCGCGAGCCGATCAGCGACGGCACCACCACCAGCGTGCGCGCCTCGGGCGGTACGCCGTGCCTGTAATCGTAGCCGACGAGGCGCGTCGGTTTGAGGAACAGCGATACGACAGTATTGAAGAAGGCGAGCGCGCCCTCGCTGGCCGGCACGGCAAACAGCGCCAGCATCAGGACGATCGACGGCACCGACAGACCAAGATTGGTGAGTGCGTTGCCGGAGAGGACGAGAAGCAGGGCCGTCAGCGCAAACACCGGTACGACGATGCCAAGCCACCCGGTCTTGCGGAAGCTGCGTTTGACCGTCTGGCTGATGGTCGGCCGATAGCCGATCGCCTTCTCCAGCTCCAGCCGGCGCGGTCCGACGAGAAAGAACCCGACATCGGTATGGGCGGATGCGGCAGGGACGGCATTGGCTATATCATCGCCCGACATGGTCTCGCCGGCGGCGTGGCCGGCCAGCTCGATGGCCTTTTCGGCGACGCGATATTCCGAAAGGCCCGAACGGCGCGCCAGTTCCTCGATCGCGGTCCGGTATTGATCACGCGAGAAGAAGTCGAGCGCGGAGAAATCGGTGCGCTCGCGCAGCACGGTGTCGATGCGGCTGACGCCTTCGAACCACACGGTCCAGTCGATGTCGTTGATGAGGCGCAGACCGCGGATGATGTTGCCCGTCGTCACATTGCCGCTGGACAGCGTGTGATGTTCGGAAATGATGATTTCCTCGGCGTCGGAGCCGGCCTTTTCGAGTTCGCTTTCCAGCCATTCCAGGGCCTTGCCCGCATTCTGCGATCCATCGCGCAGACGGTAGAGCAGCTGGGTGGCGAAGGTGGTGTCCTGCGCATGGGCGCTGAAGTTGGACAGGATCGCTTGCCGGTCGGCACTGTCGTCGGTGGCCAGAACCTTGTCCGCCACATCATTGGCGATCTGGCGCATCTGACGGGTGCGGTTGACCCTGACCGCCAGCCGGCGGAGATTTTCAATCAGGACGAAGCGCAACAGGGAAGGCAGCGCCCAGAGTTCGCCGATCTTCAGCGGCTCGACCGATTGAAAACCCTGGACGATTGCCTTGAACATCGTCGCCGAGACGGAACTGTCCGAATGCGCCACATAGGTCCAGGCCAGCGCCAGCGCGCGCGGAACGCTACCGTTATCCGGCAGTTTCAGGGTCGGCAGCTGGCGATAGAAGCGGCGCGGCAGATCGCGCTTGACCTGGAAAATAGTCTCTTCGACCAGATAATTGTTGTCGAGCAGCCACTGAGCCGACGGCGTGATCGTCTCGCCCCTCGCCTGCGCCGCATTCGTCGACCGGTAGACTTCCAAAATCTTCTTGGCACTGTCACGGACACGGGCTTGAAAATCGAAAGGCGTCAGGCCGAACAAATCCGTGAGGTCGCCTTTTGCCAGCCTTTCACCGAGCAGCCGAAGGCGCTCTTCAGGCAGGTAATTGGAGCGGATCGGCTCTTCGGTGATGGCCGGGAAGCTCGCGCTTGTCTTCTCTATTTGGGCAGGGGTCGTCTGAATATTCATTGAAAATTCCGTAAGCGGGGCAGTCAGCGGCGTCACCGCCACGGCAATGGCCCTAAAACCGATTCAAATGCAATTGGTTGCATAAACCCCATTTGCCGAAAGTTTGTTTCCGCACCACGACAGGGCGTCATCTCAGCGAAAAACAACGACGAGCGCCCCTCTTCCCGTCGGGATCGATCGACGGAAAGGATTCGGGCTTTTTCGTGATGCCCGCCGTCAGCTTACGCTATAATTCGTCGGCATCGCGATCATGTTTGGAAACAGGCGTTAACCGTTGTCGGAAATGCCGCCGATCCGGATCACGAACAGTGTCGTGGCGTGGGCAGGCTGGACAAGCACGCCAGCGGTGCTCGGGTCCGTTACCAGCGTGTCCAAAGCTCCGAGGAGAACCGATCCGATGTCGCCCACGGTGATGTCCCCGTCCAGGCATAGGATCAGGGTCGTCCTCGCCTCGGTCCTGATTTCCACGGGAGCCGAAACGACCAGGCGTTCGACCGAATGCGTCATCCGGCTTCTGCGGGTCATGACATTGAGATCGGTGATCGGCCCGCCGATCAGCGTGGCCGAGGTCTGCACGTCGGCCGGGAAGGAAAACAGGGCGGTCGCCCTGTTTATGGATGTCGGCGGATAACCGGCAATCTCGAGGACGATGCCCTCGCCTTCGAGCACGGCAAGGGTGCGATCGATACCGGCAAACTGCGAGAACGGGCCGCTCGATTCGACGCGCGCCATCGAGACGCGCCAGTCGAAGTCGTCGAGCCCGGCGCCAGTCGGCGAAACGGCGATCTCGGTCGTCACGCCGCCGCCGTTCTTCCACGGCATCGACCGGTATTCGGCTGCACGCAGGATGCGCATCGGTTCAGGCAATCAGCCGAGAATGCCGGGCAGGTTGAGCTGGTGCTCCTTGGCGCATTCGATGGCGATTTCGTAACCGGCATCGGCGTGGCGCATCACACCGGTCGCCGGGTCATTCCACAACACCCGTTCCAGGCGTTTGGCCGCTTCGCGCGTGCCGTCGGCAACGATGACCATGCCTGCGTGCTGGGAAAAGCCCATGCCGACGCCACCGCCATGGTGCAGCGACACCCAGGTGGCGCCCGATGCCGTGTTGAGCAGTGCGTTGAGCAGCGGCCAGTCGGACACAGCGTCCGAGCCGTCCTTCATGGATTCCGTCTCACGGTTCGGCGAGGCGACCGAGCCGGAATCGAGGTGATCGCGACCGATGACGACGGGCGCCTTCAACTCACCCTTGGCCACCATCTCATTGAAGGCGAGGCCGAGCCGATGCCGGTCGCCGAGCCCAACCCAGCAGATACGCGCCGGCAGGCCTTGAAAGGCGATGCGCTCACGCGCCATGTCGAGCCAGTTGTGGAGGTGGGTGTTGCCGGGCGTCAGTTCGCGCACCTTGGCGTCGGTCTTGTAGATATCCTCCGGATCGCCCGACAGGGCCACCCAGCGGAACGGGCCAATGCCGCGGCAAAACAGCGGACGGATATAGGCCGGCACGAAACCGGGGAAGGCGAAAGCGTTCTCGAACCCCTCTTCCTTGGCCACTTGGCGGATGTTGTTGCCATAGTCGAGCGTCGGCACACCCGCGTTCCAGAATGCCACCATCGCCTCGACATGTTCGCGCATCGACGCGCGGGCGGCCTTCTCGACCGCCTTGGGGTCGCTGACGCGCTTCTCGCGCCATTCGGCCATACTCCAGCCCTTCGGCAGATAGCCATTGATGGGATCATGAGCCGAAGTCTGGTCGGTGACCATATTCGGGCGGATACCGCGCCTGAATATTTCGGGGACGATCTCAGCGGCATTGCCAAGCAGGCCTACCGACTTCGCCTCGCCGGCCTTGGTCCAGCGCTCGATCATCTCCATCGCTTCATCGAGTGTCTCGGCCTTCTCGTCGACATAGCGTGTGCGCAGGCGGAAATCGATCGAGTCGGGATTGCATTCGATCGCCAGGCAGCAGGCACCAGCCATGACGGCGGCGAGCGGCTGGGCGCCGCCCATGCCGCCAAGTCCACCGGTCAGTATCCATTTTCCCTTCAAATTGCCGCCATAATGCTGGCGGCCGGCCTCGACGAAGGTCTCGTAGGTGCCCTGGACGATGCCTTGCGTGCCGATGTAGATCCACGAGCCGGCCGTCATCTGGCCGTACATCATCAGGCCCTTCCTATCGAGCTCGTTGAATTTCTCCCAGGTCGCCCAATGCGGCACGAGGTTGGAGTTGGCGATCAGCACGCGTGGCGCGTCGGGATGGGTGCGGAAGACGCCGACCGGCTTGCCCGACTGGACCAGCAAAGTCTCGTCATCGGCCAGCGTCCTCAAGGAGGCGACGATACGGTCGAAATCGTTCCAGGTGCGTGCCGCCCGGCCGATGCCGCCATAGACAACGAGCTCGTTGGGATTTTCGGCGACGTCCGGGTCGAGATTGTTCATCAGCATGCGCAGCGGCGCTTCCGTCAACCAGGAGCGCGCGCTGATTTCGCTGCCACGCGGGCTGCGGACTTCACGGATGTTGTGGCGAGGATTGTTCATGGCGTCACTCCAAAAAGGACCTGATGTCAGACGCGCGCCCAGGATGTCGCGGCCTCAAGGATTTTCCGCAGCGTCGCGCGGATCGGTGCTGCGAACTCGGCATCGTAAGGCACCGGCCAATTGTCCGGCATACCCTTGCCGTCGGGCTCGCGCATGTAGCCGCGGTTGGAGAGCTCCATCTGCAGCGCATGCACGCCCTGTTGTGGCTGGCCGAAATGGCGTGTGATCCAGCCGCCCTTGAAGCGGCCGTTTACGACAGCGGATTCGCCGGTTTCGGCCATGATCTGACCGATCATCGCCTGCAGGGCCGGATCGGCGCTCTTGCCGTCATTGGTGCCTAGATTGAACACCGGCAGCATGCCGTCGAACAGGCGCGGCAGCACCGAGCGGATCGAGTGGCAGTCATAGACGACGATCTTTCCGTGCAGGCCTCGCAGCCGGTCGATCTCGGCCTGCAGAGCGGCATGATAGGGTGCGAAGAATTTTTCACGGCGCTCGTCGATCTCCGATGGCCCCGGTTCTTCGCCCTCCCGATACAGCGGATCGCCATCGAAAGTCTCGGTCGGACACAGGCCAGTCGTCGCCTGACCGGGATAGAGCGACGCGCCGGACGGATCACGGTTGACGTCGATGACCGTGCGCGAGATCGCCGTATGCACGACAGTCGCCCCAAGGTCGGTGGCGAAATCGTAAAGTTTGTCGATCCACCAGTCGCAATCGCGGCGGCCGAGCCAGGGCGACACCAGCCGGTTCTCGAGACCGGCGAGATCGATGCCGGTGTGCGGGATCGACACCAGCAACGGGGCAGTACCGCGCGTGACCGTGAGCCAGGAGGGTGACGTCATGAGAGATCCCCCTGCGTTGGAGCCCTACTGCGCGAAGGAACGCAGCCTATGATGGCGAGCATTCTCATGACGCAATCCCCGGCAGCGCTATCGCGCCGGCTGCCTTAATAGTCGCGCCGCTGCGCACCATGGCGATCGCCTTTTCCATATCTGGGTGGAAATGCCGGTCATTGTCGAGATGCGGCACCTCGGCCCGGACCAGCTTGCGCACGGCTTCAAGTGGCGCGCTCGATGCCAGCGGGGCATGGAAGTCGCAGCCTTGTGCCGCGGCCAGCAATTCGATGCCGATGACCGCGGTGGCGTTCTCGACCATGCCGATCAGCCGGCGCGCGCCATGCGCGGCCATCGAAACGTGGTC
Source organism: Mesorhizobium sp. M1409 (assembly GCF_040317535.1). NCBI lineage: Bacteria > Pseudomonadati > Pseudomonadota > Alphaproteobacteria > Hyphomicrobiales > Phyllobacteriaceae > Mesorhizobium > Mesorhizobium sp. M1409. Next base: position 86,165 of record NZ_JAMYKV010000018.1, on the reverse strand, counting down.
CTCCTGGTTGGCCGAAGTGGGTATCGAATCGACGCTGGCCGGATAGGCTTTCTGCTTGTTTTCGGAAACGAGAGCCGCCGCCGTCACCTGCGGGATCATGAAGCCGGAGTTCAGGCCGGGCTTCGGCGTCAGGAAGGCCGGCATGCCCGACAATGCCGGGTCGACCAGCATGGCGATGCGGCGTTCCGACAATGAACCGATCTCGCAGACCGCGAGCGCGATCATGTCGGCGGCGAAGGCCACCGGCTCGGCGTGGAAATTGCCGCCCGAAAGGGCCGTGTCATCCTCGGCGAAGATCAGCGGATTGTCGGTGACGCCATTGGCCTCGGTGCCTAGCGTGTCGGCGGCCTGGCGCAGGACGGTGAGCGCCGCGCCCATGACCTGCGGCTGGCAGCGCAGGCAATACGGATCCTGCACGCGCTCGTCGCCAACCCGGTGCGATTCACGGATGGCGCTGCCGGCCATCAGATTGCGCAGGGCGTCCGCCGTCTCGATCTGGCCGCGATGCTGTCTCAGCGCATGGATGCGCGGGTCGAAGGGGGCGTCCGAGCCTTTCGCGGCATCGGTCGACAGTGCGCCAGCGACCAGCGCCGACTGGTAGAGCACTTCGGCCTCGAACAGAGCGGCGAGCGCATAGGCCGTCGAGAATTGCGTGCCGTTGAGCAGCGCCAGACCTTCCTTGGCGCCCAATGTCACCGGCTCCAGCCCGTGCGAGACAAAGGCGACCTTGGCCGGAAAACGGCCATGCGGGGTGAAGCATTCGCCAACGCCGATCATCACCGCCGTCATGTGCGACAGCGGGGCAAGGTCGCCGGAGGCGCCGACCGAGCCTTGCGCCGGCACCACCGGGATGACGTCGTTGGCCAGCATCGCTTCCAGCAACTCGATGGTCTGCGGGCGCACGCCGGAGGCGCCCTGCGCCAGGCTGGCCAGCTTCAGCGCCATCATCAGCCGGCAAACGGATGATGGCATCGGCTCGCCGACGCCGGCGGCGTGCGACAGCACGATGTTGCGCTGCAAGGTCTCAAGGTCTTCGGCGGGGATACGAACGCTGGCCAGTTTGCCGAAGCCGGTGTTGATGCCGTAGACCGGCTCGCCCTTGGCAACGATCCTGGCGACGGCCTCGGCGCTCGCCTTGATTTTCGGCCGGCAGGCATTGTCAAGCTTGGGCACGGCGCCGCGATAGATCGCGCGCCAGTCGGCCAGCGTCGCATTGCCGGGCTTCAGGGTCAGTTCGGTCATTGTCCTCTCCAGATGCGGGCATGCAGCGGGTTGAAGCCCATGCGATAGACGAGTTCAGCGGGGCGCTCGATGTTCCAGATCGCCAGGTCGGCGGATTTACCGACCTCCAGCGTGGCGGTTTCACCCAGCAAACCAAGCGCGCGGGCGGCCTCGCGGGTGACGCCGGCAAGGCATTCGTCGACTGTCAGGCCGAACAAGGTCGCCGCCATATTCATGGTCAGAAGCAGCGAGGTCAGCGGCGAGGTGCCGGGATTGTTGTCGGTGGCGACAGCCATCTTGACGCCGTTCCGGCGGAACAGGCCGATCGGCGGCTTCTTTGTTTCGCGAATGAAATAGTAAGCGCCGGGCAGGATCGTCGCCACGGTTCCCGCCCTGGCCATCGCCGCCGCACCCGCTTCATCGGTGTATTCGAGATGATCGGCCGACAGCGCGCCATAGCGGGCGGCGAGTTCGGCGCCATGCAGGTTGGACAGTTGGTCGGCATGAAGCTTGACCGGCAGGCCGGCCGCCTTGGCGGCATCGAAGACGCGCGCCATCTGGTCCGGCGAAAAGGCGATGCCCTCGCAAAAGCCGTCGACCGCATCGGCCAGCCCCTCGGCGGCAACCGCCGGGAGAATTTCTTTGGCGACTAGATCGATGAAGGCGTCCTTGTCGCCCTTGGCTTCCGGCGGCAGGGCATGGGCGCCGAGGAAGGTTGTGCGGATCGTCACCGGCCGCTCACCGCCCAGCCGGCGTGCGGCACGCAGCGATTTTTTCTCATTTTCCAGATCAAGCCCATAGCCCGACTTGATCTCAACGGTGGTCACACCCTCGGCGATCAGCGCATCGAGGCGCGGCAGCGATTGCGCGACCAGGTCGCTCTCGCTGGCGGCCCGCAAGGATTTGACCGAGGAGACAATGCCGCCGCCGGCCCTGGCGACCTCTTCATAGGTGGCGCCGGCCAGCCGCATCTCGAATTCGTTGGCGCGGTTGCCGGCATGGACCAGATGGGTGTGGCAATCGATCAGGCCTGGCGTGATCCAGCGGCCCTCGCAATCGATCGTCTCGGCACCCTTGGCAAATGCCGCGGGGATCTCCGATTCGGGACCGGCATAGACTATGCGGCCGTCACGTGCGGCGATCGCGCCATGTTCGACGATGCCTAGTCCGGCCGCGTTTTCGGCCAACGTCGCCAAGCGTGCGTCGCGCCAGATGCGAATCGCCCCCGCCCGGCTTTTGCTCTCTGCAACCATCGTCTTTTCCGTTTCAATCGATGGCGATTATGTATATACATATTGAAACGCACTGCAAGCCATCATCGCACGAGAGACAGAGAACCGGAGAGAAAAGTGACTGATATCTTCGCGGAACAGGCACTCCTTCCCAATGGCTGGCACGACAATGTGCGGCTCACCTGCGCCAATGGACGCATCACGGCCGTCGAACCTGGAGCCACAGCGCTGGCCGGCGACGAACGTCACGCGATCCTGCTGCCCGGCATGCCCAACCTGCACAGCCACGCCTTCCAACGCGGCATGGCGGGCCTTGCCGAGCTTCGCGGCCCCTCCGCCGACAGTTTCTGGAGCTGGCGCGAGGTGATGTACCGCTTCGCCCTGTCGATGACGCCCGATCAGGTCGAGGCGGTTGCGGCGCAACTCTATGTCGAGATGTTGGAGGCCGGTTTTTCGCGCGTCGGCGAATTTCACTATCTGCATCACGACAGCGACGGAAAACCCTATTCCAACCTCGCCGAGATGGCCGAACGCATTGCGGCGGCGGCCGGCGAAACGGGTATCGGCCTGACACTGCTGCCCGTGTTTTATGCGCACTCGTCTTTCGGCGGCGCCGCTCCGAACGAAGGCCAGCGGCGATTCGTCAACGATGTGAATCGGTTCTCCCGGCTTGTTGAGAAAAGCCGGGAATCCCTTCGCGCTTTGGGTCAAGCGGTTATCGGGGTAGCCCCGCACAGTTTGCGTGCGGCGACACCACAGGAATTAGCCGAGGTGGCTGCCATTGCGCCGGACGGGCCGATCCACATCCACGTCGCCGAGCAGGTGAAGGAAGTCGAGGACTGCCTTGCCTGGTCGGGCGCGCGGCCGGTCGAATTTCTGCTTGGCCATGCCGAGGTCGACCAACGCTGGTGCCTGATCCACGCCACGCATATGACCGATGCGGAAACGATCGGCATGGCCAAGAGCGGCGCGATTGCCGGTCTTTGCCCGATCACCGAGGCCAATCTCGGCGACGGCACTTTTGCCGCGCCGCTGTTCAGAGAGCATGGCGGCCGCTTCGGGGTCGGCTCCGATTCCAACGTTCTGATCGGGCTGCCCGACGAATTGCGCCAGCTCGAATATTCGCAGCGCCTCGCCCACCGCGCCCGCAACGTGCTCGCGGTCGCCGGCGGCTCGACCGGCCGCGCGCTGTTCGACGCCGCGCTTGACGGCGGCAGCGTCGCGCTTGGTGCCGGCGCCTCAGCGATCGCCGCCGGCGCACCCGCCGATCTCGTCTCGCTCGACGCCGGCAGTCCTTCGCTGGCCGGCAAATTCGGCGACGCTATCCTCGACGCCTGGATCTTTGCCGACGGCAGCAAGGTCGATTGCGTTTGGGTGCATGGCCAAAAACAGGTCAGCGGCGGCAGGCATGTCAAGCGCGAGGCCATCGCTGAGCGGTTTCGCAGCGTGATGATGGCGCTTTCGGCATGAGCATGACCGGGACAATAGGGACGGAAGGCGGCGGCTCGCTGCACCAGCGCATCCTGTCCGACATCAGCGAACGCATCATGTCCGGCGCCTGGGCGCCTGGTCACCGCATTCCGTTCGAACACGAACTGAGCACGCAATACAATTGCTCGCGCATGACGGTGAACAAGGCGTTGTCGCAACTGGCCAAGGCCGGGCTGATCGAGCGCCGGCGTCGTTCGGGCAGTTTCGTCCGCCGGCCGCAGTCGCAGGCGGCGGTGCTGGAAATCCACGACATCCGCATCGAGGTCGAAGCGCTCGGCCTAGCCTATCGCTACGAGCGCGTGGCGCGACACAAGAGGCTCAGCAGCGCCGAGGATCGCGCGCTGCTGGAGTTGGGCGTGGCCGGGCCGGTGCTGGCGCTGGAGTGTCGGCATTTCGCCGGCGAGCGGCCATTCGCGCATGAACAGCGGGTGATCAACCTTGCCGCCGTGCCTGAAGCAGCCGACGAGGAATTTCTCGCCATCGCGCCAGGGCCATGGCTGATCGGCCGTGTGCCGTGGAGCGAAGCCGAGCACCGGATTCGCGCTGTCGCCGCCGACAGGCATATCGCGGCCGCGCTCGATATCGCAGCCGGCGCGCCGTGCCTGGTGGTCGAACGGCGGACATGGAGCGCCGAACATCCGGTCACTCATGTGCGCTTCACCTATGCGGCGGAGAGCCACACGCTGGTGGCGCGGTTCAAGCCGTCGCAGGGGTGAGGCCGATCTCCCCCCTCGTGGGGGAGATCAGCAGCTTCACCGTCGCCTCAGATCGCGGCAGTGATAATAATCTCGACCAGATATTCCGGTCCGGCGAGCTTTGCTTCGCCGGTGGCGCGGGCCGGCGTGTTGCCTTGCGGCACCCACTTGTCCCACTCCGCGTTCATCTCGGCGAAGGTGCCCATATCGGCCAGCCAGATGATCGCCTGCAGGATCTTGGTCTTGTCGGAGCCGGCCTTGGCCAGCAGTTCGTCGACGGCCGCCAGGATGTCCCTGGTCTGTGAAGCGACGTTGCCGGTCGGCTGACCGACCTGACCGGCCAGATAGACGGTGTTGCCGTGGATGACGATCTGGCTCATGCGCGGGCCAACATCGATGCGACGAATGCTCATTGGATGGTTCCTTCCAGTGTCGGTTGCGTCTCTTTAAAGTTGCAGCCGACTTCGGGCAAGGTCGCCCGGTCAAATCCCCTTGGGCCAACGGCGCATGACGTCCTTACACGGCAAGTTGACCCGGCAGCCGCAATTCCGCCGGATTGGCTTGTTGACTAATGTAATAACATCACATATCCAATCGGCCGCTAACAGCAGCCGGATTTCGCCGCCCCACGGATCGCAGAATGACAAACACCTGCCTGACATTCCGCGACCTGACGCTTGGCTACGGCAGCCATCCGGCGATCCATCATCTCGACGGCACCATCCGCAAGGGCTCGCTGACGGCTGTCGTCGGCGCCAACGGCTCCGGCAAATCGACGCTGATGAAAGGCATTGTCGGCGTGCTGAAACCAATGGCCGGCGAGGTCATCCGTGCGCCTGGCGTTCGCGCCGCCTACCTGCCGCAGCAATCGGAACTCGACCGCTCCTTTCCGGCACGGGTGGTGGATCTGGTCTCGCTTGGCCTGTGGCCACGGCGTGGCCTGCTTGGCCGCTACACCAGGCAAGATCGCGACGACGTCAGCAAGGCGCTGATGGCGGTCGGCCTCGGCGGCTTCGAGAAGCGTCCGATCGACACACTTTCGGGAGGCCAGCTGCAGCGCACGCTGTTTGCGCGTGTCCTGCTGCAGGACGCCGACCTCATCCTGCTCGACGAACCGTTCAACGCCGTCGACGCCAAGACGGTCGGCGACCTCATTGCCCTGATCAAGCACTGGCATGGCGAGGAACGGACCATCATGGTGGTCGTCCACGACCTCGATCTGGTGCGGCAGAATTTCCCCGAAACGCTGCTTCTCGCCCGCCAGCCGATTGCCTGGGGCGAGACAAGGGAAACGCTGAAGCCCGAAAACCTGCTGCGCGCCCGCCGCTTCCACGAAGCCTGGGAAGAGAATGCGCCCTGGTGCGAGCCAGACGAGCATGATCACGGCCATGGGCACGATCACCACCATCACCATGGCATCGGACCGAGGGCCGCCTGATGGACACGCTTTACGGTCTTTTCATCGCGCCCTTCGCCGATTTCGGCTTCATGCAGCGGGCCCTGATCGGTTCGCTGATGCTGTCGCTCGGTGCCTGCCCGGTCGGCGTCTTCCTGATGCTGCGGCGCATGAGCCTGTCGGGCGACGCCATGGCGCACGCCATCTTGCCGGGTGCTGCCGCCGGCTTCCTGCTCTATGGGCTGGAGATCCTGCCGATGACCATCGGCGGCCTGATCGCCGGCATCATCGTCGCGCTCGGCGCAGGCGCCGTATCGCGCTTCACCATCCAGCGCGAGGACGCCTCGATGGCGGCGTTCTATCTGATTTCGCTCGCCATCGGCGTGCTGATGGTGTCGATCCGCGGCTCCAGCGTCGATCTCATGCATGTGCTGTTCGGCACTGTGCTGGCGCTCAACGATGAAGCACTGACACTGATCGGCGGCATCGTCGCGGTGACACTGGTCAGCCTCGCCATCTTCTGGCGGGCATTGGTCGCCGAATGCCTCGACCCGCTGTTCCTGCGTTCGGTCAGCCGGCTCGGCAGTCCGGTGCATTTCATCTTCCTTGGGCTCGTCGTGCTCAACCTCGTCGGTGGCTTCCAGGCGCTCGGTACGCTTCTGTCGGTGGGGCTGATGATGCTGCCGGCCGCCGCCGCCCGCTTCTGGACGGTGCGCGTCGAGCCGATGTGCGTGCTGGCGGTGCTGATCGGCTTTGTCTCCTGCATCGCCGGGCTGCTTTTGTCTTATCACGCGTCGCTGCCGTCCGGCCCGGCTATCATCCTGTCGGCTGGCGTCGTTTATTTCGCCTCGATCCTGTTTGGCACGCGCGGCATCCTGCGCGCCCGCATCGTCCATCACCGTCACAGAACGGCCTGATCCCCCGCCCCTAAAAGGAGACCCGCCCATGCTGAAATCGATCCGCTCCGCCCTGGCGATGAGCGTTATAACATTAACCGCCTTTGACGCATCGTCGGCCTTTGCGGCACCGCTGAAAGTGGTCGCCAGCTTCACCGTCATTGCCGATTTCGCCAGAAATGTCGGCGGCGACCGCATCGATGTTACCACCATTGTCGGGCCGGATGGCGACGCCCATGTCTACGAGCCGAGCCCGGCCGACGCGGTGGCCATGGCCAAGGCCGATATCGTGCTGGTCAACGGCCTGCATTTCGAAGGTTTTTTGCAGCGGCTTGTCGATGCCAGCGCCACCAAGGCCTCGATCATCACCTTGACCAAGGGCGTGACGCCGATCGATTTCAAGCCTGAATTCGCCGATGCCGACGCGGCCGAAGGTGCCGGCACCGGCGGCGGCAAAACGGTCACCGATCCGCACGCCTTCCAGTCGATCGCCAATGCCAAGATCTATGTGAACAACATCGCCGAGGCCTTCTGCGCGGCCGACTCCGACGGCTGCGTCAGCTACCAGACCAATGCCGCCGCCTACACCAAGAAGCTCGATGCGGTCGAAGGTGAAGTGAAAGCGGCGATCGCTTCGATCCCGGAAGCGAAGCGCGTGGTCATCACCTCGCATGACGCCTTCGGCTATTTCGAACACGCATACGGCCTGACCTTCCTGGCTCCGCAAGGCATCTCGACCGACTCCGAACCGTCCGCCGCCGATGTCGCCAAGCTGGTCACCCAGGTGAAGCAGGACAAGGCGGCCGCGATCTTCGTCGAGAACATCACCAACCCGCGCCTGATCGAGCAGATCGCCAGCGAGACCGGCATCAAGGTCGGCGGCACGCTCTATTCGGATGCGCTGTCGCAGCCCGACGGCCCGGCCTCGACCTATATCGACATGATGCACAACAACATCCGCCAAATAAAAGGAGCGATCCTCGGCAGCTGATTGATCGACACCTTCGATCCGGCCGGACGAGATAGCCCAGCCGGATTTTCCGCCGGAAATGTATATCCGCGTTATAATCGTCTCACGCAGATATACCTCAGTTCGAAAGCTGGCGCTCCATGACAGACTTCACCCCGTTCCAGTCGCTGCTTGGCGGCGCTCTCATCGGCCTGTCGGCGGCGCTGCTGATGGCTTTTCATGGCCGGATTGCCGGGATGACCGGCATCCTCACCGGTATCATCCCGCCACTTTCCTCCGAATGGCGGTGGCGGGCCGCCTTTCTCGTCGGCGCCGTGGCGGCGCCGCTTGCCTACCAAGCTGTCGGCGGACACATCGCCTTCAGCGTGCCCGTGCCGACGCTCGCACTTATCGTCGGCGGCTTGCTCGTCGGCATCGGCGTGCATTTCGGCGCCGGCTGCCCGAGCGGTCACGGCATTTGCGGCATGGCGCGCCTGTCGCCACGCTCGTTCGCTGCCGTCGCGACCTTCATGATCACCGCCTTCGCCACCGTCTTCATCGTCCGCCACGTGGTCGGAGGCTGAACCCATGAACAAGCTCGTCTCGGCATTCCTGATCGGCGGGGTTTTCGGCCTCGGCATTGCCGTTTCCGGAATGATCAATCCAGCAAAGGTACTGAACTTCTTCGACATTGCCGGTACATGGGATGCAAGCCTGATCTTCGTCATGGGCGGCGGTCTGGTGGTCGCCTTCGCCGGTTACCGGCTGGTGTTCGGCCGCCGCAAGGCGCCGGTGTTCGAAATCGCCTTCGCGCTGCCGACGAAGCGCGCCATCGACGCGGAGCTGATTGGCGGCGCCGCAATCTTCGGTATCGGCTGGGGCATTGCCGGCTTCTGTCCCGGCGGTGCCATCCCTGCCCTTGGTCTTGGCTATTCAGCGACACCAATCTTTGTCGCGGCAGTGATTGCCGGTATCGTCGTGGCGCGTTTCGCCAGGGCAAGGCTCGCTCAGCCGGCCGCGGCATAGGATTCGAGTTGCCGGCCACGTCAGGGAATGGCAAGACTCCCGTCAAATCAGATTGCGAGGACATCGTCATGGAATATCGTGAGATCAGCGAGGACTATTCGGTCTCGGGCCAGATCCAGCCCGAAGACGTCGCCGCCATCAAGGCCGCCGGCTTCAAGAGCGTCATCTGCAACCGACCCGACGACGAGCAGCCCGGCCAGCCTTCGGCCGACACGCTCAAGATGGCCGTCGAAGCCGCCGGTCTCGCCTTCCGCTATATCCCCGTCATCAGCGGCCAGATCACGGCCGAGAATGTCGAGGATCAGGCCGAGGCACTGGATGAGCTCGACGGCCCGGTCTTCGCCTATTGCCGCTCCGGGGCGCGCTGCACCAATCTCTACGGGCTGATCCAGCAGTCGAAGGGTTAGATCGGCTCAAGGGTCAAATCGGCAGCGCGCCGGTTTCCTTCAGTGTCTCCAGCACGATCGCCGTCTTCACATGCTGCACGGATTCGTGCGGCAGGAGCACGCCGTTGACGAATTCCGACAGCGACTTCAAATCGGGCGTCACCACTTTCAAGATGTAGTCCATCTCGCCGGTCAGCGCGTGCGCTTCCTGCACCTCGGGCAGCCGCGCCACCAGTTCGCCGAAGCGCCGCGCATTGTCGCGATTGTGAGTGGCCAATGTCACCGATATGACGTTGACCAAGGAAAAACCGAGCTTGTCGCGGTCGAGCACCGCCCGATACCCCTTGATAAAGCCGTCCTCCTCCAGCCGCTGGCGGCGGCGCGAGCATTGCGACGCCGACAGGTTCACCCGCTCCGAAAGGTCATTGTTAGTCAGCCGCGCATCGCCCTGCAACAGCGCCATTATCTTGCGGTCGAACTGGTCAATGCGCGTCTCATCCATGGCTTTGGTCCACATCATGCATATTTTGCGCATGAGATGACCATTTCAAGCGTTTGAATGCAAGCACCATGCACCGCGTCCGCGTTATGATGGCGTCAGATGGCCTTTCCAGGCCAAGCCAGATTCGGAGGAATATCATGGGCCCCTTCCCGCACGACGCCCCACCCGCCAAGATCAGCAAGGACAACCCCGCCGGCACGGATGGGTTCGAGTTCGTCGAATTCGCGCATCCGGAGCCGCGGAAGCTCGCCGAACTGTTCACCCGGATGGGGTATATCGCGGTGGCCAAGCACCGCACCAAGGACATCACAGTCTGGCGCCAGGGCGACATCAACTATGTCGTCAATGCCGAGCCCGGCTCCCATGCGATGAAATTCGCCGACAAGCACGGCCCCTGCGCCGCCTCGATGGCCTGGCGCGTGGTCGATGCCAAACACGCTTTCGAGCACGCTGTCGCCAAAGGCGCCACGCCTTACGAAGGCGCCGACAAGGCGCTCGACGTGCCGGCAATCGTCGGCATCGGCGGCTCGCTGCTCTATTTCATCGAGACCTACGGGAAGAAGGGCTCGGCCTATGATGCCGAGTTCGAATGGCTGGGCGAGCGTGACCCGCGGCCGGAAGGCGTCGGCTTCTACTACCTCGATCACCTGACCCACAATGTCTATCGCGGCCAGATGGACAAATGGTGGGATTTCTACCGCAATCTGTTCGGCTTCAAGCAGATCCATTTCTTCGACATCGACGGCAAGATCACCGGCCTTGTCAGCCGCGCCATCACCTCGCCCTGCGGCAAGATCCGTATTCCGCTGAACGAGTCCAAGGACGAGACCAGCCAGATCGCCGAATACCTGAAGAAGTACAATGGCGAAGGCATCCAGCACATAGCGGTCGGCACCGACGAGATTTATGCCGCCACCGACAGGCTAGCCGAAAACGGGCTGAAATTCATGCCCGGCCCGCCGGATACCTATTACGACATGTCCTATGCCAGGGTGAACGGCCATGATGAGCCGATCGAGCGGATGAAGAAGCACGGCATCCTGATCGACGGCGAAGGTGTCGTGGACGGCGGCACGACCAAGATCCTGCTGCAGATCTTTTCGAAAACCGTGATCGGACCGATCTTCTTCGAGTTCATCCAGCGCAAGGGCGACGAAGGCTTTGGCGAGGGCAATTTCCGCGCGCTGTTCGAATCGATCGAGCAGGACCAGATCAAGCGCGGTGTGATCAAGGTTCAGGCGGCGGAATGAGTCGACCCGAACTGAGACTCTTGTGGTGCGGCCAATTATGACCTAAATTATGGTCATAAAGGATCACGCCATGAATGTTTCCATCGCGGAGGCCAAGGCCAAATTGTCGGAACTCGTCAGTCGCGCGGAAGCCGGTGAGGAGATCGTGCTCACACGCCACGGCAAGGTGGCCGCGCGTATCGTACCACCGGCAGTAGCCGAACCCCTGCCGCGTATCGGCGCCTTGAAAGGCAAGATCTGGATTGCGGACGACTTTGACGAACTCGGTCCCGAATGGGACGAGTACGTGAAATGACTGTCGGCCCGTTTCTCGCCGACACCCATATCATCCTTTGGTCGATTTCGGACGATCTGCGTCTCAGCGAGCAGCACCGCGCTATCCTGGCTTCGGAGGCGGTGGTGTTCGCGAGCGCGGCAAGCGTTTGGGAAATTGCCATTAAACGTTCGATCGGAAAACTCGCTGCGCCGGACGATCTGCCGACGCTGCTTCCAAGAATGCAATTTCAGCCGCTTGGCGTAACCTTCCAGCATGCGAACGCCGTCGGCGGCCTACCCCGCCACCATGGTGATCCGTTCGACAGGCTGCTGATTGCTCAAGCGCAACTTGAGAACCTGACCATCCTTACAGCCGACCCACATTTCTCCCGTTACGATGTCGCTCTGGCATGATTGGCGACCTGGCTTACAAACGCAGCCGCTCGATTTCCGCTTTCCTGAGCTTCGCATCATAATCGAGCAAGAACTCGTCGAGCTGCGGCGGCTTGACTGACGTGCCCGACAGCATTGCATGCACCTGACCGCGATGATGGATGTCGTGCAGGAAGACATGGGCGAGGATATCGCCGATGCGCTCAGGAATCATGCCGTCCTGGCGCCGGTCGGTGATGACGCGGCGGTCGAGATCAGCCTCCGACAGCCCGTCGCAAAAGGCGATCAGTCGCCGATCGGCCACAGTCTGCGCGGCAAACAGGGCCCGCGGCTCGTCGAAAGGCACGAAATCGTCATGGGCGGCCGCGCCGAGACCGCCCTCTTCGAGAAAATCGAGATAGAGAAGATCGACCGCCAGTATGTGGTTGAGCGTCGCCTCGATCGACGGAAAGAAGCTGGTGCGCACGGCACCGAACTCGCCGGGCTGAAGGGACAACACCGCCCGGTAGAGCCGGTCGCTCGACCAAAGATTGTTGGCGGCCATGCGGCGCAGATGATCAAGCAGGTTCATGCCCTCACCCTGAGGAACGGATCAGATACAAGCCCACCCACCGCGAATCCAGCGAGCACAATCAGCAGCAACCGGTACATCCGTCGCCGCATGGCTTGTGTTTCCTCGTCCCGCGCGACGTTCATGTTGGTGATGGTGTGGAACATCATCGCCTTGCGCGGAAAGCCGCCGAGATTGGTGAGAGCGGGCGAACGCACCTCGATGCGATAGCTCAGCCGGATGGCGAGGATGAAAACGGCCAGAATGGCGAGCGCCCAGATGCCCGCCAGCAGATAGAATGCATCCCCGTCATTCCCTCACCTCTCGTATTTCTCGACCTTCTGCTCGATGGCGCCGAAGATCGAATGACCCGTCCTGTCCTTCATCTCGATGCGCACCGTGTCGCCGAAGCGCAGGAACGGCGTTCTGGGCTCGCCTGACACAATGGTCTCGATCATGCGCAGTTCGGCGATGCAGGAATAGCCGGCGCCACCGGCCGAGACAGGTTTGCCCGGCCCGCCGTCAAGTTTGTTGGAGACGGTCCCCGAGCCGATGATAGTACCGGCGACCAGCGGTCTGGTCTTTGCCGCGTGAACGATCAGCGCCGGAAAGTCGAAGGTCATGTCGATACCGGCATTGGCCCGGCCGAACGGCTCGCCATTGAGATCGGCGAGCAGCGGCAGGCTGACCTTGCCGCCGTCCCATGCGTCGCCCAGTTCGTCCGGCGTCACCGCGACAGGCGAAAACGCCGAGGACGGCTTTGATTGGAAGAAGCCGAAACCCTTTGCCAACTCCGGTCCGGTGAGCGCGCGCAGCGTGACGTCGTTGACCAGCATGATCAGCCGGATCGCGGCGCGCGCTTCGTCGAGGCTTGCACCAATCGGCACATCATCGACGATGATCGCGACTTCGCCTTCCATGTCGATGCCGAAGGCTTCGTCGACTATCCGGATCGGATCGCGTGGCGGAGTGAAGGAGTCCGAGCCGCCCTGGTAGATCAGCGGGTCGGTCCAGAAGCTCGCCGGCATCTCGGCGCCGCGGGCTTTGCGCACCAGCTCGACGTGGTTCACATAGGCCGAGCCGTCGGCCCATTGATAGGCGCGCGGCAGCGGCGAGTGGGCGTCATGCTCGTGGAAGCGCTCCGCCGGCACCGCGTTGTTCTCCAGCGATTCCGCTATTGTCGTGAGGTGCGGTGCGATGCGCCGCCAGTCGTCGAGCGCCGCCTGCAGCGTGCGCACCAGGAATGAGGCGTCGGTGAAGCGTGTCAGGTCGCGCGAGACGACGACGAGTTTTCCGTCGCGCGTTCCGTCCTTCAATGTGGCAAGCTTCATGCGGTTTCCTCTCCTTGTGCAGCTTTGGCGCTGCTTAACTCCACAACAAGGCCGTCCCGGGCGATCGTCAAGTCGCCGGCCCATGTTTTCCTGACAGCGGCGATCCATTCGGCTTCGCCGATCCCCGGATCGTCGGCTGGAATGAGGTGATTGAGCACCAGCCTCGTCACGCCGGCATCGCTGGCGATGCGCCCGGCCTCTTCGGCAAAGCTGTGGCTGGCGAGCAGATGGTCTCTCAGCCGCGCGCCATTGCCGGTCCTGGCCACCAGCCGCTCGATGCCTTGTTCCAGCATGGCCTCGTGAACCAGAATATCGGCGACCCTCGCAAAATCGGCGAGCGGCGGATAAAAGGCCGTATCGGCGGAAAAGACCACGCTTCTCCCAGCGTGTTCGAAGCGCAGGGCAAAACAGTCGGTCACCGGCGGATGGTCGACGCGCAGCGCCGAAACCTCGACGCCGCCTTGCTCGACCACGTGGCCCTCGCCGAATTCGACGATCGAAACCAGATCGCGAATATCCGGCCGGCCCTCGTCGACGATGCGGATCTCGATGTCGAACTCCATCGCCTGACAAAAGCGCCGCCAGTAGTGGCCTGTGCCGGGCGGGCCGAACACGCCGGCGGGCGTTGCCAGACCCGCCGTCCAGGCGGTGTGGAGCAACGGCCCTAGTTCCAGCACGTGGTCGGAATGCAGATGCGTGATGAAGATCAGGTCAAGCGACTTCAGGCTGATGCCGGCGTCGACCAGGCCGCGCGTCACGCCAAGTCCGCAGTCTACAACGACCGTGCGGCCGCCGATCTGCAGCAGCGACGAACTCGGCCATGGACCACCCGGCCGCAGCGCCGGGCCACCCTTCGAGCCCAAAATCACCAGTTGGTCCGGCATTGGCTCGGTGCTCAAGACCAGTCGCCCTCTGGCGTGCCGTTGAAACGCTTCTTCAGGTCCGCCCAGCAGTCGATGTAATTATCCTGCCGGGTTTCCAGTTCGGCGCCGTAGCGGGTCAACATCTGCGGAAATCGCGTCTCGAACATGAAGGCCATGGTGTTGTCGAGCTTGACCGGTTTCAGATTCGCGCGCGAGGCCTTTTCGAAGCCAGGGGCATCCGGCCCATGGGCCAGCATCAGATTGTGCAGACTGATGCCGCCGGGCACAAAACCCTCTTCCTTGGCGTCGTATTGGCCATGGATCAGACCCATGAACTCGCTCATGATGTTGCGGTGATACCAGGGCGGCCGGAACGTGTCTTCGGCAACCAGCCAGCGCGGCGGGAAGATGACGAAGTCGATGTTGGCGGTGCCTTCCTCGCCGCTCGGCGCGGTCAGCACGGTGAAGATCGACGGGTCGGGATGATCGAACAGCAGCGCGCCGACCGGCGAAAAGGTTGCCAGATCATATTTGTAGGGCGCGTAGTTGCCGTGCCAGGCGACGACATCCAGCGGCGAATGCCCGATCTCGGTGACATGGAAATTGCCGCACCATTTGACCACCAGCCGGCACGGCATTTCCTTCTCCTCGAACCAGGCGCAAGGCGTCTTGAAATCGCGCGGATTGGCCAGGCAATTGGCGCCAATCGGGCCTCGGTCAGGCAGCGTAAGCTTGGCGCCGTAATTCTCGCAGACATAGCCGCGCACTTCGGCGTCGACCAGCTCGACCTTGAAGACCAGACCGCGTGGCAGCACGGCGATCTCGCCGGGCCTCAATTCGATCACGCCCATCTCGGTGACGAAGCGCAAGGCACCGACCTGCGGCACGATCAGCAACTCGCCGTCGGCGTTGAAGAAATGATCGTCCACCATCGAGCGGTTGGCGACGTAGACATGCGCTGCCATGCCGGTCTGCCCCAGCACATCGCCGGCAGTGGTGATACTGCGCATGCCGGCGATGAAATCGGTCGGCTCCTTCGGCATCGGCACCGGGTTCCAACGATATTGGCCGAGCGCCAGTTCGTGATCGCCGACATTGGGCGCGGTCTTCCACAGTGGGTAGCTCGCCGGTTTGAAGCGGCCGGTGTGCTTGACGCTCGGCCGAATGCGATAGAGCCAGGAACGCTCGTTGGTGCCGCGCGGGGCGGTGAAGGGCGAGCCCGAAAGCTGCTCGGCATAGAGCCCGTAGGCCGGCCGCTGCGGCGAGTTCCGTCCTTGCGGCAGCGAACCGGGCAGCGTCTCGGTTTCAAAATCGTTGCCGAAGCCCGGCATGTAGGAAAAGGCCATCGCTTCCTCCCGGAATGGATCTCAATTGACGAAACTGGTTTCGTTTGTAACCATCGAAAATGTAACCATCAATGGCGGCTTTGAAAAATGGCGATCAAGAGCGAAGTGCCCGACGCGCCTGAAATTCTCAACCTGGAAAATTTCCTGCCCTACCGGCTCTACCGGCTTGCCGACGCCGTCAGCCGCGAATTTTCGCGAATATACAAGGACAGCCATGGCCTTACACGGCCGGAATGGCGCACCCTTTCCGGGCTTGGGCAGCACGGCACAATGACGGCGTCCGCACTCGGTGAGCAGTCGGCCATGCACAAGACCAAGGTTTCGCGCGCGGTGGCTGAGCTTGAACGGCGGCGTTGGCTAACGCGCACGCCAGATGAGAAAGACCGCCGCCTCGAACATCTGACGCTGACCAGGGCAGGCCTCGCCGCCTATCGCGAGATGGTGCCGCTGGCGAAGGCGTTCGAGCGGGAGTTGCTGTCGAAATTGAGCGTCAAAGAGCGTGGGGCGATCATAGAAGGACTGGCAGCGCTAGAAACGGCATTGGGGAAAGACTAGGTACCAAAAGAATTGTTGATATGTCGGCAGGCCAGAGGGGGGTGCTGTCCCGTCGGCGTTTCTAATCACCTACCAGTCCATCACCACCTTGCCCGAACTGCCGCTGCGCATGGCATCGAAGCCGGCCTGAAAATCGTCGATGCCGATGCGGTGCGTGATCAAGCCGGAGACATCCAGCGGACCTTGCACCAGCGCGATCATCTTGTACCAGGTCTCGAACATCTCGCGGCCGTAGATGCCTTTCAGATGCAGCATCTTGAAGATGACCTTGTTCCAGTCGATTTCGAAACCGGTGGGCGCAATCCCCAGGATGGCGATCTTGCCGCCATTGTTCATGGTGTCGATCATGTCGCGGAAGGCGGGTGCGGCGCCCGACATTTCGAGGCCGACATCAAAACCCTCGGTCATGCCGAGCGCAGGCATGACGTCGCGCAGCTTTTCCTGCGAGGCGTCGACGACATGCTGGACGCCGAGCTTTTTGGCCAGCGCCAGCCGCACCGGGTTGATGTCGGTGATGACCACCTTTCGCGCGCCGACGCATTGCGCGACGAGCGCGCCCATGATGCCGATCGGCCCGGCGCCGGTGACCAGCACATCCTCCCCGACCAGATCGAAGGACAGTGCGGTGTGGACGGCATTGCCTAGGGGATCGAAGATCGCCGCGATCTCGTCCGGCACATCGTCGGGGATCGGCACGACATTGTGCTGCGGGATTGCAAGATACTCGCCGAAGGCGCCGGGACGGTTGACGCCGACACCGAGCGTGTTGCGGCAGAGATGCCCTCGCCCGGCGCGGCAGTTGCGGCAATGGCCGCAGACGATATGACCTTCGCCCGACACGCGCTGGCCGATCTTGTATTCCGTGACCGCAGCGCCGAAATCGGCAACCGTGCCGACGAATTCATGACCGGTGACCATCGGCACCGGCACCGTCTTCTGCGCCCACTGGTCCCAATTGTAGATGTGGACGTCGGTGCCGCAGATCGCCGTTTTGCGGATCTTGATCAGCACGTCGTTGGGGCCGATCTCCGGCACCGGCACCTCTTCCATCCAGATGCCCGGCTCGGCCTTGGCCTTCACCAGCGCCTTCATCATGTTCGACATGCTTTTGTCCCTTGAATCTCTTGATCCGGAATCGCTTTTCGATTGCGGCCTTTCAGGAAATCACGCCCAATTCCTTGCCGACCGCTTCGAATGCCTCAACCGCGCGGTCGATGTCCGCGGCGGAATGCGCCGCCGACATCTGCGTGCGGATGCGCGCCTGACCCTTCGGCACCACCGGGAAGGAAAAACCGATGACATAGATGCCGCGCTTCAGCATGCGCGCCGCCATCTCCTGCGCCAGCGTCGCATCGCCCAGCATCACTGGAATGATCGGATGGTCGGCGCCGGCCAGCGTGAAACCGAGCTTGCCCATCCGCGACCGGAACCGCGCCGCATTGGCATAGAGGTGCTCGCGCAAGCCATCGCCATTGCGGATCAGGTCGAACGCCTTGATCGAAGCGCCGGCGATCGCCGGCATCAGCGTGTTGGAGAAGAGATAAGGCCGCGAGCGCTGGCGCAGCCAATCGACCACCTGCCTCTTGCCCGATGTGTAGCCGCCGGATGCACCGCCAAGCGCTTTGCCGAGCGTCCCGGTGATGATGTCGACCCTGCCCTCGACGCCACAATGCTCGGCCGAGCCGCGGCCGTTCTGGCCGACGAAGCCGACCGCATGGCTGTCGTCAACCATCACCATGGCGTCGTATTTGTCGGCGAGGTCGCAGACACCCCTGAGATTGGCGATGATGCCATCCATCGAGAACACACCGTCGGTGGCGATCAGCCGGAAGCGGCAGTCCCCGGCTTCCTTCAGGCGCGCCTCGAGATCGGCCATGTCGTTGTTGGCGTAGCGGAAGCGTTTGGCCTTCGACAGCCGCACGCCGTCGATGATCGAAGCGTGGTTCAGCGCATCGGAAATGATCGCGTCCTCTTCACCGAGCAACGTCTCGAACAGGCCGCCATTGGCATCGAAGCAGGAGCCATAGAGGATGGTGTCTTCCAGGCCGAGGAAGGATGAAATCGTCGCCTCGAGCTGCTTGTGCTCCTCCTGCGTGCCGCAGATGAAACGCACCGATGCCATGCCATAGCCATAGCGGTCGAGCGCCTGGCTGGCCGCCGCACGCAGGTCGGCGCTGTCGGCGAGGCCGAGATAGTTGTTGGCGCAGAAGTTGAGCACTTTCTGCCCACCGACCTCGATCTCAGCCGACTGGGTCGAGGAGATCACGCGCTCGGATTTATAGAGGCCGGCCGATTTGAGCCCCGCGAGCTCGCTGTCGATGTGAGAGAGGAATGCTGCGGTCATGGTCGGGCCTCGTTTGATGTGGGCCGACTGTCGTCTCGTCCGAGGTAAAAATCCATCGCAAAAACGACCGGATCGGTGGCAAGCGGCCCGATGCGGCCTCGATGGTCGCAAAAGCAACGCTACTACAAATGGTTCTGGCGGATCGCTCAAATGCCGGCACGGCGCTAAACGGGCCGATAACCATTTCGCGATCTTTCCACGTCTCCCCCTTGCCGGACGGCTGTCGATTTCCAGACCTGTTAATGTTTGCAGGCCATTGGTCTTCGCAGCAGGAATCCGTTGGCGAGAGGACCGCCCCCGAAAATGTCGCAGCAGCCGGCGCAAACCGTTTCAGGCAAACTCATACTGCTGATCAAAGCTGGCTACTGGCTGGCCCTCCTGATCATTGCCGCCATGGTGATAGCCTCCTTCATCCTGCTGCAGCAGATGATGGCCACCCAACAGCACAACAACACGTTGCTCGACATCGTCAGCACGCAAAAGACGCTTTCGCAGCGCATCGTCTTCCTGGCCGGCGCAACGGGCGCTGCTTCGCGTGACAAACAGCCGGCGCTGGTCAGCGCGCTCAAGCAGGCGACGGCGGAGTTCGAGACGAATTACGATCTGCTGCTCGAGCAGACGGGAGCCGATCCGCAATCGCAGGCCAAGCTCGACCCAAAGTCGATCGAGAGCGTCCTTTTCGCCAAGCCTTTCCACCTCGACTATTTCTCGGTCGGGCTGATCGCCAATGGCGACCGCCTGATCTCGGCCTATGAATCCCAGTTCACCGGCAATGGTGGCTACAAGGGTGGCGACGAGCGCGTCAACCTCGACGCCTCCGTCGCCAATGCGAGCTTGTCGGGCTACGCCGCGCTTGGCCAGCGCATCAGCGCCGATGCCGACGAGCGTTCCGAGAAGCTGCTCGCTCTCCACCGCACGCTGTTCTACGCCACCCTGGGCGTCATCGTACTGGTGGCGCTTTTCATCTTCAGGCCGATGTCGAACGCTATCCTGCGCAAGACGCATGAGCTGATCGACGCGCGCAATTCCATGGCCTTCATCGCGGTGCATGACGGCCTCACCGGCCTGCACAACCGCACGTTTCTGACCGATCATTTCGATACGCTGATCAAGGGCACGCACAGGCGTCGCGAGCGACTTGCCGTCGTCCAGCTCGACCTCGACCGGTTCAAGCAGATCAACGATACGCTCGGCCACGCCGCCGGCGACTATGTACTGGTTGTCACGGCACAGCGCATGCGCGATTCCTGCCGGGCTTCGGATCTCTGCGTACGCCTGGGCGGCGACGAGTTCGTCATGATCCTCGGTGGCGCCGGCGGCACCGAAGACATCAACATGCTGGCGCGGCGCATCCTGGCGCATATCAACGAGCCGATCGTCTTCCAGGGCACGACCATTCTCCCGGGCGCCAGCGCCGGTATCGCCGTCTACCCGATCGACGCCGACAATGCTCAGGATCTGCTGGTTCATGCCGATCTGGCGCTCTATTCCGCCAAGAAGCTGGGCGGCGGCAACTTCTCCTTCTTCTCCGAAGAATTGCGCCGCGAGCTCGACTATCGCAAGCAGCTCGAGCACGACATCAAGGTCGCCATCGCGGAGCGGGCATTCCAGGTCTATTTCCAGCCGCAGGTTTCGCTGACCAACGGCACGATCAGCGGCATCGAGGCGCTGGTGCGCTGGAACCATGCCGAGCGCGGCATGATCCCACCGGGCGAATTTATCCCGGTCGCCGAAAAATGCGGCTTCATGCCCGAGATCGGCCGCATCGTCATCACCAAGGCGATCAAGGAAGCCGCCGAATGGAACCGCGCCGGCATTGCCTTCGGCCGCCTTGCGGTCAATGTTTCCGGCACCGAATTGCGCGAGCCCGATTTCGATGCGTTTCTGTTCGAGACACTGGAAAAGGCCGGGCTGCCGCCACAGAAACTGTCGCTGGAAATCGTCGAATCCGTCATCCTCGACGACGAGAAGACGGGTATCGCCGCCAAGCTGCGCCACATCCGGGCAGCCGGCGTCCATCTGGAACTCGATGATTTCGGTACCGGTTATGCCTCGCTAAGCCATGTCAATCCGAACGAGATCGACCGGCTGAAGATCGATCGCCGCTTCGTCCAGAACATTCATGAGAATGGCGACAACTCGAAGATCGTGCGCGCCATCACCGAGCTTGCCCGTGGCCTCGGCATCTCCATCGTCGCCGAAGGCGCCGAAACCGAAGCCGAACTCGAATCGCTGATGGCGATCGGCTGCGACCAGGTGCAGGGCTACTCCATCGCCTTCCCGATGCCGCACGACAAGGCGCTGGAATGGCTGACCGCCCGCATGCCGAAGAAGGCCAAGCTGACGGTGCTGCAGGGAAGCCTGGCGTAGCCATTGCCCAAAGCGCGTGGCGCTTGAGCGGAGTCGAGCGACGCGCTTTGCGTCTTTGTTTGTGCGACGGCAAGACGAAGCTGACCAACTTGATCACCGCGCTGAAGCTGCGCCATTACACCTTTGGGACAATCCGGGGTTACGACGACTGAGCCCTATCCTGCTCTAGCTTTCGACATTCGCCCGCAATGCCGCCAGCACCTGCGCGAACTCCGCCAGCCGCTCGTCGGACAGTCCGACCCGCAGCCGCTTGTCAAAGGACAATGCGGCCTTGCGCAACGTCTCGAACATCGCTTCTCCCGCTGCGGTCAGTTCGACCAGATGGACCCGGCGGTTGACGGGATCGCGGCGGCGCACCAGCAGGCCCTGCGCCTCCATCGCGTTGAGATGGTGGGTCAGCGTCGCCCCCTGGATGCCGATCATGCCGGCAAGCTCGCGCTGATTGGCAAGCTTGCTCGACTTGACAGACAGCAGAGTGAGCCAGACCGGCAACGTACCGCCCGCTTCGACAAGAGCAGCATCGAAGGCTTGGGCGACAAGTTTGGCTGTGCGGCCAAGATTCATGCCGACTGGTGGGCGGTCAAAGGGCGTCATCGTCGGACACTAGACGGTGTTTTCCGTAGAGGGAACAGAGTGACAGGTTATACATTGACATCTAATCATTTGATATCTAATTATATGCAAACGGCGGGCAGAAAAGAGGAAATGCGGTCATGCAATATGTCTACATCGTCGTCCTCGGTCTTCATGTCATGGCGGGCGTGTTCTGGGCCGGCACCACCATCGCGGTCGGCCGCGATCCGGAGATCCGGGCGGAACGGTTCTTCCGGCCCCAAATGGGCGCGGCCGGTCTCGTTTTCCTCACCGGCATACTGCTTTGGTATTTCTTCCATGAAGGCCTTTTCGGCCCGATGGAGAAGGTGCTGGCGCTGGGCATCGCCACGGCTCTAATTGCCGCCGGCGTACAGGGCGCGCTGGTGGGTTCCGCCACCAGGAAGCTTGCCGGCGCCGACGCGGCGACGGAAGCCAGGTTGCGCGCGAAAATGACAAGAGGCGAGCGCATCGCCGGCGGTCTACTGGTCATCACCGTGCTGTGCATGGCCGTCGCGCGGATGGTTTGAGGCGCGGCACAACTTCACGGAATCGTACGTTGTCTGGCGACGAGCCAATGACGTGCGGGCGCGCGGTCGGACCGAAGTACACGGGCTCTCGTACGCAGGTCCGACCGCGCGCCACCAATTCTCGCGATAACGAATTTCAAATCCGCAAGCCGAACCTGATGCCGTCATAAATGGCGGCATGGATGTTGCGCGAGGCGACCGCGTCGCCGATCCGGAACATCACGAAGCGTGCTTCTGGGTTGCGCGCCGGAAAAATGTCGCCGCCGCTCACCAGCCGCTCGTAATCCACCGCGCCGCCGTTCTTCGACAGCGGCTTCAGCGAGAGATAGAGATCGTCGAGCGGCAGCGTGCCGTGCTCGACCACCACCTGGTCGACCCGCCGCTCGCCGCGCCAGCCATCGGCAAAGTCCGAGGCCAGTTCCGCGACCAACTGATTGCCCTCGCGCCGTACCGAGCGCAGCCGCGTGTTGATGGTGATGGTGACGCCCTTTTCCTGGAAGGCGCGCATATAGGGCACGTGGTTCATGCCTCCCATTTCCGGTGCGAAGAACCGCTCCGGCGAGACAAGCTCGAGTTTTGAGCCGGCATTGGCGATCAGTTCGGCCGCGCCCATGCCCTGATGGCCGCCATTGTCGTCATAGAGCAGCACATTTTCGGCCGGCTTGGCGCTGCCGGCCATGATGTCCCAACTCGAGGTGACAAGGTTGTCGCCAGCCGTCAGTGGCGGGTTTTGCGGCAGGCCGCCGGTGGCGACCACCACCACGTCGGGCGACAGGGCCAGAACGTCGTCCTTCTCCGCCCAGGTGTCGTAGCGAATCTCGACACCGAGCCGGTCGAGTTCGGCCAGCCGCCAGTCGATGATGCCGATCAATTCCTTGCGGCGCGGGTTCTGCGTCGCCAGCCGAACCTGGCCGCCGGCCTGGCTCGACGCTTCCAGGATCGTTACCTTGTGGCCTCTCTCGGCCGCGACCCGCGCCACCTCCAGCCCGCCGGCGCCGGCGCCGACGACGACGACTTTCTGCTTCGGCCCTTCGGTCTTGACGATGATGTGCGGGATGTCGGCCTCGCGGCCGGTCGCCGCATTGTGGACGCACAGCGCTTCACCGCCTTCGTAGATGCGATCCAGACAATAGGTGGCGCCGACACAAGGGCGGATCTCGTGCTCCCTGCCCTCCATCACTTTTTTGATGATGTGCGGATCGGCGATGTGGGCGCGGGTCATGCCGACCATGTCGAGTTTGCCGGTGGCGATGGCGTGCCGCGCGGTGGCTACGTCGGAAATGCGCGCCGCATGGAAGGTCGGGAATTTTGTCGCCGCCCTCACCTCGCCGGCGAAATCGAGATGCGGCGACGAGCGCATGCCGGTCACCGGGATAACCTTGGTCAGTGCCGCGTCACTCTCGATCGAGCCGCGGATGATGTTGAGGAAATCGACCTTGCCGGAGCCGGCCAGCCGCTTTGCAATCTCGACGCCTTCCGCCTTCGACAGGCCTTTTTCAAAATCTTCGTCGGCGACCATGCGGATGCCGACGACGAATTTGTCGCCGACCGCCGCACGCACGGCGTCGAGCACCTTGTTGGTGAAGCGCAGGCGGTTGTCGAGCGAACCGCCGAACTCGTCGTCGCGGTGGTTGGTGGCCGGCGACCAGAAGCCGTCGATCAGATGGCCATAGGCTTCGAACTCGATGCCGTCGAGGCCGGCGGCCTGGCAGCGCTGCGCGGCTGAGGCATAATCGGCGACGATCCGCTCTATGTCCCAGTCCTCGATGGTCTTCGGGAAAGCGCGATGCGCCGGTTCGCGCACGGGCGAAGCCGAGAGCACCGGCAGCCAGTCGGCCTTGTTCCAGCCGGTGCGGCGGCCGAGATGGGTGATCTGGATCATCACCTTGCAGTCGTGCTCGTGGCAGGCATCGGCGAGTTCGGCCAGCCACGGCACGATCCTGTCCTCATAGACATGCAGGTTGCCGAAGGCCGCCGGACTGTCGCGCGAAACGATCGCCGAGCCGGCGGTCATGGTCAGCGCCATGCCGCCCTTGGCCTTTTCGGCATGGTAGAGCCGGTAGCGCTCTTTCGGCATGCCATCCTCGGAATAGGCCGGCTCGTGGCTGGTCGACATGACCCGGTTCTTCAGCGTCAGATGTTTGAGCTGATAGGGCTGGAGAAGCGGATCGCTGCTGGTCATCGTCTTCCTGCGGTTTTAAATTGTGCTAATGAGCGGCAAAATTCGTTTTCAAGCATGTCGTCCCCACACTTCCCGGCGACATGCGATAAGGAACCCGTTTATGATCGACACCAAGACCCTCACCCAGCTCGGCGCGCACGTCGAGACGCCACAGAGCCCAGAAGCAGCGGTCCTGGAGACCGTGCCGTTTGCGCGCGGCGACGGGCCGCCGGCGATCGTGCGCTTCACTTGCCCGGAATTCACCTCGCTGTGCCCGGTCACCGGCCAGCCGGATTTCGCCCATATCGTCATCGACTACGCGCCCGATGCGCTGCTGGTGGAATCCAAGTCGCTCAAGCTGTTCATGACCTCGTTTCGCAACCATGGCGCCTTCCATGAAGACTGCACCGTCATGATCGGCCGCCGCATTGTGGCGGCAACCAAGCCGCTGTGGTTGCGCATAGGCGGCTATTGGTATCCGCGCGGCGGCATTCCGATCGACGTGTTCTGGCAGACCGGCGCGCCGCCCGAAGGCGCCTGGCTGCCTGACACCGGCGTCGCGCCCTATCGCGGGCGCGGCTAGCTCGCTCGTCATTCGCACTGATATTGGCTGAGTGCCCATTCACCGGTCACCGACAACAGATCCGTGATCTTCCAGTCGCCATCGACCTTCTTGAACTTCCACTCCAGCCGGTGCGGGTTGCCAGCGATGACGAAGGCGACGATGACCTTGGCTTGGTCGCCATTGATCGCCTCGAGCGTCTTCAGGCTCTTGTCGATCTCGGCCTTGTCATAGTCCGCATTGTCCAGTGCCATGTTGGGGTCGAGACACTCGCCCTGCCCGGATTTGCGCAAGACGTCGCTCTTGTCGAGCACGGTTTTTGCCGGATCGATGAAATGGCTGCGCTGCGCCGGATCGATCTCCAGCCCGACCTTATCGTAAAATGGCCGCACCACCGCTGTTGGCGAGCCCGGCTGGACGGGTGCTGCCGGCGCTGCCTCGGCTGGCGACCATCCGACCGGCGGCGTTGTTGGTTCCACAGCCGCTCCGGGCGCATTTGCGGGCGGCGGCCCGCTGTCGCCCGGCGCGGTGTCAACCGGGGCGTTTGCCGGCGGCGCACCCAACAAGCCTTGCGCGGTGGCGCCACTCAGACCCACCGCCAGCAGGCACATGGTCGACAGTGCCAGGATCGGGCGATGGGCCATCGCATCACTCCGGTGTCTGGCCGGCCACGCATTCCAGCGCGCTGAGCTTCCAGTCGCTGGTCTTCGAGGCGATGTCCGATATCTTCCACTTGCCGTCGATCTTCTTGAGCGACCAGACCATTTCGCGTTTGGAATCCTCGCCCTCGGAGAAAAGGCGGAAGGACGCTGTAACCTCTGCGTTGTCGCCATCCAGCTTCTCAGACAGTTTCAGCGTTTTCGAGACGGTCTTCTGATCGAAATCCTGGGCGTCCAGGCCAGGATCGAAATCGATGCAGGCGACCTGGTCCGGGTTCTTTTTCGTTGCCTGGTCGTTCAGGTCGAACAGTTTCGTCACCGGCTCGGTGAACCGATCCCGGTATTGTTCGTCGGCCTCGAACTTGACTGCGGGAACATAGAAGAACTTCACGGCGTTGGACGCCGGTCCGGCGACGGCGGCCGCCGGCAAGGCTATCGAAAGGGCGGCAACGAGCACTGTCGGTCTCATGCAGAATCTCCGGCTTTTGATGGCTTGAGCCTATCAATACCACGCATCCTGCATATCGGCTTTTTTTCGGCTCATGAAGCCCCGTAACGCTTGTTTCAACCATCCAGCCAGACGTTCTGCAGATCCATCTCGAAGGTCTGGTGGACACCGTAGTTCTTTACCTTCTTGTTCATGTGGCTGTAGAGCTTCTGCCAGAACGGCTGAACGATGACGCCCGAATCCTGCAGGATCTGCTCGACATCCTTCATCACCTCCTTGCGCTTCTCCACGTCGATGAGCGAAAGCGCCTGCTTGAGCTTGGCGTCGAAATCGGGATTTGAGTACGCCGTTTCATTCCAGGCCTCGCCGGTGCGATAGCCGAGCGCCAGCACCTGAACGCCGAGCGGGCGCATGTACCAGATCGTCATGGAATAGGGATATTTCGTCCAGTCGTTCCAGAAGGTCGAACCCGGCAGCACCGTGCGCTTGACCTTGATCCCGGCATCGCGCAGCTGGCCGGCGATCGCGTCGCCCGTGTTCTTCTGCCAATCGTCCTCGACGGTGATCAGTTCATGCTCGAAGTCGGCCTGCCCGGCTTCCGCCATCAGCTTCTTGGCGCCGGCGGCGTCGCGTGTCTTCTTGGGCAGCGGATAGTATTCCGGATGGATCGGGGCGACGTGGTGGTTTTCGCCAGGGGTGCCTCGCCCGGCATAGCCAAGTTCGAGAACCGCGTTGTTGTCGACGGCCATTTGCAGGGCGTTGCGGACCCGCTGGTCGTCATAGGGCTTGTGAGTGATGTTGGTGCGGGCAACGAGCGTCGTCGCCGTCGCAACCTCCGATTTCACCAGGCCCATCTTGTCGAGGATGTCGATGAAGTCGGCGGGCGTCTCGAAATTGAGGTCGATCTCGCCGGAATCGAATGCATTGATCGAAGCATTGAAATCGGTGCCGTAATCGATGAATTCGACGCTGTCGAGCGGCGCTTCCCCACCCCACCACTTGCCGTTCTCACGGCGCTTGACGACCGCCTTCTGGCCGACATCGTAGGAGACTAGTTCGAACGGCCCGGTGCCGATCGGCTTCTTGATCGGATCGGCACCGTCGGCATCGAAGTTGCGATGAACCACCAGCGCCGGATAGTCGGTGAAGTTCGGGATGAGCGAAATGTCGGGTTCGTTCAGTTTCAGCTTGACCGTGTTGTCATCGACCTTGGTGATCGCGCCATCCCTGGCCTTGCCGGTCTTTGCGTCGATCAGTGCACCGACGCGTGCGGCCATGGAGTTTCCGGCGACGCTTTTCTCGCACCAGCGCGTCAGATTTTGAACGACATCATCGGCGCTGAAAGCATCGCCGTTGTTCCATGTAATGCCCTTGCGCACATGCAGCACATATTCGGTGGCGTCGTCGTTGATATCCCAGCTTTCCAGCAGAACAGGCTCGAATGTGAATTGCCTGGTGTAGCGGACAAGCGGCTCCAGCCAGCAGCGCGAAATGTTGGCCAGTTCCACCCAGTCGTAGGTGCGCGGATCCTTCTGCCCCTTCACCGACATCGAGACGCGCAGGGTTCCGCCTTTCTTCGGCTCTTCGGCCAAAGCACGATCGGGCACGGCAAGGCCGATCATGCCATAGGCAAGCGCCGTTGACGCGCCGAAGGCGCTTGCGAGCGCCAGGAATTCGCGCCGGTCGACACGACCCGCGCGTGCTTCGGCGGCCATTGCCTCGATAGTGCTCGGCACGCGATCGCCATTGCTTCTGAAGAATGTCATTTTTTCCTCCCGTCTGGTTCCCGTCTGATCTTCGTGGTCACCTCAACTGACGCTGTCCGGCAGCTTCTCCTCCCGCCGCGCTATGAAGTCTGTCAGGCCATCGGCGATGCCTTCGTCGAGCTTCGGCTCCTCGTAGTCCGCCAGCATGTTGCGCGCCTTCTCGCGGCCGCGCGTGTCGTGGTCCTTCGCCCCTTCGGCCTTCCACTGTTCGAATGAATTGAAGTCCATGATGCTGGGCATGAAGAAGGCGGACTCGAAATGTTCGAGCGTGTGCTGGGTGCCGAGGAAATGGCCCTGGGGCCCCACCTCGCGGATCGCCGCCATCGCTTCCTTGAAATCGTCGAACGGCAGCCCGCCGGCATATTTGTACCAGCCGATCAGTTGTTCGCAGTCGGTCGCGAATTTCGAATAGCCGCAGGTCAGCCCGGCCTCGAGCCATCCCGCCGAGTGCCAGATGTAATTGGCGCCAGAAAGGATGGCGGCATGCATCAGCATGTTCGCCTCGTAGCCCGCCTGGGCGTCGTTCAGCTTCGACCCGACATGGAATCCGGAAGTGCGCCACGGCAGCCGGTACTTCCGCGCCAGGGCTCCCATCAGATACATCATCTGCGCCGCCTCCGGCGTGCCGCCCATCGGGGCGCCGGTCTTCATGTCCACCGTCACCATGAACTGTCCATAGATCTGCGGCGACCCCGGGCGCAGCAGCTGCGTGAACGCGATGCCCGCCAGCGCTTCCGCGTTGACCTGCGCCACCGCGCCCACGGCGGAGGCCGAGGTCGAGGCGCCGCACAGCGCGAAGGGCGCGAGGATCAGCGGCTGGTTGTTCCGCGCATAGACCTTCATCGCGTCCAACATGGTGGCGTCCCACACAAGCGGCGAATTGCAGTTGGTGATCGACACCAGGACCGGGTTGTCGCGGACATAATCCTCGCCGAACACGATGCCCGCCATCGCCATCGTGTCTTCCGCCCGATCCTTGGACGTGACGATGCCCATGAACGGCTTGTCGGAGTGCTTCAACGCCGAGTGGATGATGTGGAGGTGACGCTTCGGCACCGCGATTTCCATCGGCTCGCAGATGATCGAGCTCGACGAGTGCAGCGCCGGCGCCATGTAGGCGAGCTTATGGAAATTCTGCAGGTCGGCGAGCGTGCCGTAGCGTCTGTTGTTGTCGAGGTCGCGCACATAGGGTGCGCCGTACATCGGCGCGAAGATGGAGTTGTTGCCGCCCACGCGCACCGAACGCTGCGGATTTCGCGCATTGAGCGTGAACTCCGACGGGACCTTCGAGACCAGCTCCATCAGCAAGGCGCGGTCGATGCGCACACGTGTCTCCGAAACGTCTGCCCCGGCGGCCTTCCAGATCGCAATGGCCTCGTCGTCGCGGAACTCGCACCCCACCTCTTCGAGGATTGAGAGTGACTCTTGGTGGATCAGCTCGACTGCCTCATCCGGAACCATCTGATAGACGGGGATCTGGCGAACCAGGGTCGGAAACGACGTTACGGGAGCCCCGCGCAGCGCCTTGCGCCCGAGGCGGCCGCCACTTCGACGATTGGCGTGTTCGGTCACTTCAGGGGCCGGTGCGTTCATGACAACTCCATTCCACTCATTGGCACCAGCCTAGCGGGACAAAATGGCGATGTGACGCTGGAAAATCCTGATCTCTTGTATAAGCTGAGCTTATGCGAAGCCTGCGCCACCTCCTGCCTTCCGCCGGCAGCCTGATCGTCTTCGAGGCGGCCGGGCGTCTGTCGAGCTTCACCGCCGCCGGGCGCGAACTCGGCATGACGCAGGCCGCCGTCTCCTACGCGGTGCGCGGACTGGAGGAACAGCTCGGCGCCAAGCTGTTCCAGCGCCGCCACCGTCAGGTCATCCTGACCGAGGCCGGCGAGCGCTTCCACGCCGACGTCTCGCTCGGCCTCTCGCATATCCGCAAATCGGCGGAGGATCTGCGCCTGCAGGCAACCGGCGGCCACGTGACGCTGGCCGCCTCGACGGCTTTCGGTTCCTTCTGGATGATGCCGCGCCTGCAGCAGTTCCGCGACGAGCTGCCGGGCATCGACCTGCGCATCCAGACCGCCGATCGCGACCTCGACATCATCGCGGAAGGCATCCCGCTCGGCGTGCGCGGCGGCGAGCCGCGGGATTGGCCGGACTATCATTCGCTGCCGCTGGCGGATGAGGAGATATTTCCCGTTGCCGGCGCCAGCTACGCAGCGAAGTTCGGCCTGCCCAAATCCGTCGCGGAACTGGCCACGCACCGCCTCATCCATCTGGAAGAGCCGTATCGCGAGGCGGCAAGCTGGGACGAATGGTTCCTGTCGGCCGGCGCCAGTCTCAGCGATACCGCGCGCGGCCTGCGCATCAACGACTATGGCCTGGTGATCCAGGGCGTCATGGAAGGCCAAGGCATCGCTCTCGGCTGGCGGCATCTTGCCGAGCGCCTGCTGGCATCAGGACTGTTGGTGACGGTGACGGATCATGTTCTGAGGACCGGCAAGGCGTTCTATGTCGTCTGGCCAAAGAACCGCGAGCTCAGCGACAACGCCCGCAAGGTGCGCGACTGGCTGGCGGCGCAGGCGTGAGGGACAGTGCCTCCCAGTTCCTTGGAAGTCGGCGGGACAGCACCCCCCTCTGTCCTGCCGGACATCTCCCCCGCAAGTGGGGAGATTGGCAGTTCCAACCTCCCCGCCCTTCCTTCAGCGCTGCAGATTGGCGAAAGCCGTGACGACATCCGATCTCCCTCCTTGCGGGGGAGATGGCCGGCAGGCCAGAGGGGGGTGCTGTCCCGCCAGCATCACCGCTATTCCGCCGACATCGAATGCTTCCTCATCGCCTTCGAATCCGCGTATAGTGTCTCCATGCCCATCCGCCAGCTTTCCGAAACGATGATCAACCAGATCGCCGCCGGCGAAGTCATCGAGCGTCCGGCAAGCGTGGTCAAGGAACTGGTCGAGAATGCGCTCGATGCCGGTGCTGGCAAGGTGGAGATCGTCACTGCCGGCGGCGGACTGAACCTGATCCGCGTCACCGATGACGGCTCCGGCATTCCCGAACCGGAGCTGGCGCTGGCGATCGCGCGTCACTGCACCTCCAAGCTCACCGAGGATATCAACGACATCCGCTCGCTCGGCTTCCGCGGCGAAGCGCTGCCGTCGATCGGCTCGGTGTCGCGGCTGTCGATCCGCTCGCGCACAGCCGCCGGCGACAGTGCCGCCGAGATCGGCATCGAAGGTGGCCGCGTCCTGCCCGTCAGGCCGGCGGCGGCCAATCGCGGCACCACGGTCGAGGTGCGCGACCTGTTCTTCGCAACGCCCGCCCGGCTGAAATTCATGAAAGGCGAGCGCGCCGAGAGTTCGGCGACCAGCGATGTGATCAAGCGCATCGCCATCGCCTTCCCCACCGTGCGCTTCACCCTGGCCGGCTCCGATCGCTCGACGCTGGAATTGCCCGCGACCGACAGCAGCCAGGAAGGCAGCCTGCGTCGCATCGCCCAGGTAATGGGTGCCGACTTTCCCGACAATTCGATTGCCATCGAGGCGATGCGCGAAGGCGTGCACCTGACCGGGTACGTGTCGATCCCGTCCTTCACCCGCGCCAACGCGCTGCAGCAATATGCCTATGTCAACGGCCGCCCGGTGCGCGACAAGCTGATCGCCGGCGCCATTCGCGGTGCCTTCGCCGACGTCTTGCCGCGCGACCGCCATGCGGTGACGGTGCTGTTCCTGACGCTCGATCCGGCCATCGTCGACGTCAATGTCCACCCGGCCAAGGCCGATGTGCGCTTCCGCGACCCAGGACTGGTGCGCGGGCTGATCGTCGGTTCCATCCGCCAGGCACTCGCCGATTCAGGCATCCGCGCGGCCACCACGGGTGCTGCCGGCATGATGGCGGCTTTCCGGCCCGGCGCCGCATCCTACGGTCACGGCGGCCCGGCAAACGGCCACCGCAGCTACGACGCGGCCCATCACGCGTCGGGCTCGTCCGGCTTCGATGCTGCCCGTTCATCCCAGCGCCCTCTCGACATGGGTTTCGAGGGAGCGCGCTTCGAACATCGCGGTTTGCGCGAAAACGAGCAGGCGGCGTTCGATGCCGGTCCGCTTGCCAGCGCCGATGCGCGCGCCGGGCAGGATGAGGCGGCCGAGACGCTGCTTGGCGCGGTGCTGGGAGCGGCGCGCGCCCAGGTGCATGAGAACTACATCGTTGCGCAGACCAGGGATTCGCTCGTCATCGTCGACCAGCATGCAGCACATGAACGGCTGGTCTACGAGGCGCTGAAGAATGCGCTGCATTCGCGCCCCGTGCCCTCGCAGATGCTGCTTCTGCCTGAAATCATCGACCTGCCCGAAGAGGATGCCGAGCGGCTTGCGCTCCATTCAGAAACGCTGGCACGTTTCGGGCTCGGTATCGAGCGCTTCGGCCCCGGCGCCGTCGCGGTGCGGGAGACGCCGTCGATGCTCGGTGAAACCAATGTCCAGCAATTGGTGCGCGACCTTGCCGATGAGATCGCCGACAACGACACGGTCGAGACGCTGAAGGAGCGGCTGGACAAGATCGCCGCGACCATGGCCTGCCACGGCTCGGTACGCTCCGGCCGTCTGCTCAAGGCGGAGGAGATGAACGCGCTGCTGCGGCAGATGGAGGCGACGCCGGGCTCCGGCACCTGCAACCACGGCCGCCCGACCTATATCGAGCTCAAGCTGGCGGATATCGAAAGGCTGTTCGGGCGGCGTTGAGGTCTTGCTATCGGCGTCCCGCTTCATTTCCTTTGGCGGTACTTTTTGGTCTTGCGGTCAAAGGCATAGTCCATCGCATATCCGGCGCCGCCACCTCGAAAATTCACCGAAATGATGTCCTTGCCTCGCTCGGCCCACTTCTGGACGTTCGCATAGATGGACGTCATCAACATGCCGGCGTTGCAGCCATCATCATCGAAGGCGATCTCCTGAACGACCTTCCTGCTGCTCTTTTTGATGACCTGCATTTTCGCCATGCAAGTGCCTGACTCGGTGTTCGTATAAAGACCGGCAAACCTGTGGGCGGCTGTTTCGGCCCAGAAGGGAATCTCGACGGTCCCGTCGAGCTTTGGGTCGCCAGTATCGTCCAGGCCCGCGACTTTCTTGAGCGAGACGGGATACGTGTCTGCCCCCTTGCTCCAGGTGCCTGTGGCGCCGCTTTCAGCCATGTCGAGGGAAAACGGGCATCCGGTGGTGTCGACGGGGATCTTTGATCCAACCACCAATATCCGGTCGAATTCCTTGTCGTTCGAGATCTCGCAGAGCGCGAGCCTGCTGCCGTTGAGCTTGCCGAACACCGCTATCGGGCTTTGTTTCGTGTCGTAGAAGTAGCTTCCCTCGACGGTCATGCCGCTGCCGAAGCCGTCATATGTCTGAAGCGAGACATGAACGGGCTGGGAGCCGATCGACCCTTCGTAATTCTCCACGTGATACCAACCCGCGGCGGCCTTCCCGCTCAGCAGCAGCACACAAGAAATTACGGATATGAACCATCTTCCCATCCCGACCCCGCCGTGTTCCACAAAAGCGGCCCACCATAGCCGCCCGCCTGGCGCATGTCTGCATCACGGCGGGTACGGCTCGGGATTTGAGTCCGGAAATGGCTCCAGCCTTTTGTGTCAACGCCTCAAATTCACGACAATGACGCCGCCGAGTGCCAGCGCGCCACCGAGGATGCCGAGCAGCGTCGGCACTTCGCCGAGCCAGAAGAAGCCGATCAACGCCGACATGGGTGAGACCAGATAGAGGAAATTCGAGGCACGTGCGGCGGGCAGACGCGACAGCGCGGTCGCCCAGGCGGCGTAGGCGATCAGGCTGGGCACGATGCCGAGGAAGATGACGGCGCCAAGGCCTGCGGTGTCGGCAACCGCCGCCTGCGAAAAGGCTGACGGCAGGAAGGGCGACAGGCAGAGTGCGCCGAGCACCATGTTCGAGGCCGAAATGGTCAATGGATGATGGCGGGCAAACAGCGGCTTCTGGACGATGGTGTTGACGGCCGAGCACAAGGCCGAGCCAAGCACCAGCAGGGCGCCGGTATTGAAATGCAGACCTTGCCCGTCGGCCATGGCGATGACGCCAATGCCGGCGAAGGAAATCACCGTTCCGATCCAGGCCATGCCAGAGAAGCGCTCGCCAAGCAGCGCCATCGCCATGATGGCGGTGAAGATCGGGCTGACGTTGATGATGAAGCCGGCGGCACCTGCCGAGACGGTCAGTTCGCCGAAATTGAGCATTACGGTGTAGAGCGCGACGAAGATGGCGCCGCCGAAGACGAGGCGCCACACTTCGTCCAGCCTGGGCAGCGCCGGACGCTTGACCGCGAGGAAGATCGCCGCCGGCACGGCGGCGATGGCAAAGCGCAGCGCGCCCAGTTCCAACGGCCCGAAGGCGGCAAGGCCGGCGCGGATCGCCGGAAAGGCCGATGCCCAGCCGACCACCGTGAGCGCCACGGCGATGGCTGCCGCGGTATCCATCCGCTGTGTCAAATTCAACGTGCCCGTCATCGCGCCCATCTCACCGTCCTCGTGTTCTTCGGTCCTGAAAGGCAGAAAACGCCTTTTGGGGCCGATTGACAAACGACCAAATCGAGGATCACCTGTGACTATGGATCACAGCTCAGACACAATGGTGCCGCTCGAAACGCTGCGCGCCTTCGACGCGGCGGCGCGAACAGGCAGCTTTTCGGCGGCGGCCGAAAAGCTCAACATCACCCACGGCGCCGTCAGCCGGCAGATCGCCAAGCTCGAAGACTGGCTGGGATTGAAAGTCTTCGATCGCGGTGCGCGCGGCGTCTCGCTGACAATCGAAGGCAACAGGCTGCATCTGCGCACCACGGAAGCTTTCGCGCTGATATCGACCCATTCCGACCGCTGGGTCGAACCGCGCGGCACCGCCGTGGTGCGGCTGACCTCCATCCCCTCGGTCAGCGGGCTGTGGCTGATGCCGCGCATGGCGGCACTGGAGAATAATCCCTCCAAGCTGCGCATCGTGCTGGATGTCGACATCCGCCAGGCCGACCTCGCGGACGAAGGCATCGACCTGTCGATCCGCTGCGGCCGCGGCGGCATTCCTGGCCGCATCTCGGTGCAGCTTTTCGAGGAACATGTCTTCCCCGTCGCCTCACCGGAGCTTGCCCGCGAGATCGGCCGCGGCGACCCCGCCCGGCTGCTCAAATTTCCGCTGATCAACGATTCCGACGCTTCGGCCTGGCGCGCCTGGTTTGCCGCGCAAGGCATGGACTACCGCCCGCGCCCGCAGGACCGCCGCTTCGAGGATTACAACCTGGTGCTCGACGCCGCCGCCTATGGGCTCGGCATCGCGCTGGCGCGTCCGCCGCTGACCGGGCATCAGTTGGAGTCGGGCCGCATCGCTCCCGTCGACGAGCGCACCGCTCTCAATCCGGTGTCCTACTGGCTCGACCGGCCGATGGGACGGCCACGGGCCGCTGCGGCGGAACTGGCGCGCCGTATCGCGGTGCAGGCAGGGCTGGCGCCGGAAAAGATGGAAGCCTTCATCGACGCCGAGGGTTAGCGCAGCACCAAAAGAATGAACCCGACGATCGCCACGGCCAACAGCCCGGCAGCCAACGACGTTAGGCCCACGCTCATCTGCCTGCTTTCGGGCTGCGCCACGACGTTCGACCGGGAAGCCGCCTGCCCTCGTCCCGCAACCGCATTGGCGTCGGCTGAGCGGCGCAGGGCCGGAACCTCGGGTGAAAGAAGCGCAACCCATGGCAGTGCCGTGGCCCTTGCCGCGGCTCCCTCATCGACCCTTGTCGGCGGCGGCGCCAGGCCACGTTGCGTAGTGTCGCCGTCAGCCGATGTCCTCGCCGCAGTCGCTGCGGCATCGCCGGTTGTTGCGCCGTCCGGTTCCGCGAGCGCCAGATAGGCCTGCAACATCTCCGCCGATGCTGTCTGCTGGGCTCTCACGGTTGTTGCCGGTGATAACAGCATAGGCAGTGTCGGTGTCGCTGCCGGGCGAACGGGCGCGCCGGATGGCGCCGGCGGCGCCACCAGCGCCTTCACGAGGGCGGTTTTTACCGGATCGGCCTTCGCCGACGGCACGGCCCGCGGCGTCATCGCTTCCCTAAGCAAGACGGCAAGACGAGCAGAGGAAATATCCATAGTGCCCCGTCAACAGCGTTTTTCTTCCCAACATTAGGGGTTCAGCATTGTCTCAGGCTTGTCACATGCTTGACCTCGCCGGAAATTTATGGCGATGAAACCCCCATGAACCTCGGCGTCCCTGCATGATGAACCGTTTCGAAGGCCCCGGCGGCAGCAAGGAAGCCCGCATCCGCTATCTCGATGGCGATTTCCAGGTTACCAGCCCTGGCGCATTCGTCCGCTGCTCCGTGACCGGCGAAAGCATTCCGCTCGATGAGTTGAAATACTGGAGCGTCGCCAGGCAAGAGCCCTATGTCAGCGCAACCGCATCCCTGCGCCGCGAAATCGAGGTGCATCCGGAGCTGCGCAAGCGCGGCTAGCCCCTCATTTTACGCTGGCGCCAGGCATCCAGCGTTTCATCGATGATGCGCGCGGGCACGTGATCCAGTTCGAAAACGGTGTCGATCTCCAGCACTTCGAGCTGGTCGAGAAAGTCCCGTGAGGCGCCGTGCCGCAGCCGGGCGGCGTCCTTGGCGGTGGTGATGAGACCGAGCCTCTCGGCGCCAGCCGTCGCGGCCAGTTCGGCAAGTTCGTCCTCGGCATAGAAATGATGGTCCGGAAACGGCCGCGTCGACACCAGCTCGCCGCCGGCTTTGCGCACCGTGTCGAAGAATTTCTCGGGATGGCCGATGCCGGCGAAGGCCAGCAGCCGCTTGCCGGCAAACCCCGCCTTGCCGCTTGGCTCGGTGCGAGCCTCGAAGATCGGCCGTCCGGCGCGCGCCGCCTGGCGTACCACGGCGTCGGCGGCGGTGCCCTCGCCCATCTTCAACAGCCCGCTGGTGAAGACCAACTGGTCGACGACCTTGGCCCGGAGCGGGCCGCCCGGAATGACCCGGCCATTGCCGATCCCGTAGCGCGCATCGACGACGACCAGCGCGTAGTCGATGTGGATGCGCGCGCTCTGGAAGCCATCGTCCATGATCAGGAAATCGCAGCCATGCTTTTCCAGCAGCAGCCGGGCGCCGGCGGCGCGGTTCGGCGTCACCGCCACCGGCGCGTGTTCGGCCAAGAGCAGCGGCTCGTCGCCGACATGCTTGGCGCTGTCGTGATTGATATCGACGACATGCGGTTCGGCGAAGGAGCCGCCATGGCCGCGCGACAGGAAGCCGGGTTTCAGATGCATGCGTTGGGCCTGTTCGGCGAGCGCGATGGCCACCGGTGTCTTGCCGGTACCTCCAACGGTGAAATTGCCGATGCACAGAACCGGTGCCTCGATCTTCTCGCGCTTGGCCCGCCGCATGCCCCGGCCGGCGGCGAGCGCATAGATGGCCGACAGCGGCGACAGTGCCAGGACCCGCCAGTCCGGCTCTTCCCACCAGAATGGTGGTGCCTCGGAAGTCACGCTAGCGCCCGTTCGCGCCCTTCAGGCGCGACTTGACGACCAGCGGCTGGATGTAGGGCTCAAGCGATTTCAGCGTACGGGCCAGCGCACCTCGCATCTCGTCGACGGTCGCAATGCCCGCCGCCATCATCTCGTGGCGCGCCACTTCGTTGGTCAGGAGGAAATTGACGGCGCCGGCCAGCATGTCGCGATCGCGCACCAGCTTGGCGCCGCCGCTGTCGAGCAGACGCCGGTAGGCCTCGCGAAAATTCTGCACATTGCGGCCGGCGAGAACCGCGGTGTCGAGCATGGCCGGCTCCAGCGGATTCTGGCCACCCTCCGAGGTCAGCGAGCGGCCGACGAATGCGATTTCCGTCAGCCTGAGATAAAGCCCCATCTCGCCGATCGTATCGCCAAGCAATATGTCGGTGTCGGCAGTGATCCTGTCGCCCTTGCTGCGCCGCGCGACCTTCAGACCCATGCCGGAAATCTGCGCGGCAAGCGCCTCGGCGCGATCGGGATGACGTGGAACGACGATCGTCAGAAGACCAGGGTGACGCTTGTGCAGCGTCGCGTGGACTTCCGCCGCGACCACCTCCTCGCCGTCATGGGTCGAGATCGCCGCCCAGGTCGGGCGCGCGCCGATCTGCCGCCGCAGCGCCGCCAGCACCCGTTCGTCGACAGGCGGTGGCGACGTGTCGACCTTGAGGTTGCCCGATACGGTGACCGGCCGGGCGCCGAGCGCGAGGAAGCGCTCGCCATCGACATCCGACTGCGCCACCACATGAGCCAGGTTCTCGAACAACGCCTCGGCGATGTTGGCCCGTTTCTTCCACGACCTGAACGAACGGTCGGACAGCCTGCCATTGACCAGCACCTGCGGCACGCGGCGCGCGCCAAGCTCGAGGATGGTCATTGGCCAGATCTCGGATTCGGCGATGATCGCCAGATCCGGCTGCCAGTGGTCGAGGAACCGGCTGACCGCCGGCTTGAGGTCGAGCGGCACATATTGATGGATGATGCGATCACCGAGCCGCTCGTCGGCGACCTGCGCCGAAGTGACCGTGCCGGTCGTCAGCACGATGTTAACGCCGTAGTCGAGAATGCTTTCGACCAGCGGCACGACGGCTATGGTCTCACCGACGCTTGCAGCATGGATCCAGATCACCGGACCCTCGGGCCGCGGGCGGCCGGCGACGCCATAGCGCTCGCGGCGGCGGTAGCGGTCTTCCTTGCCGCGCGAGGTGCGCCAGGCGACGTAGGGCCCGACCAGCGGATAGGCGGCCGCACCCGCGAAGCGGTATGCCGACAGCATGGCTCTCGCCCAGCGACCGCTCATCGCGTGGCGTCCACGAGACGGTAGGCCTCGGCGGTCGCGGCATTGAGCGCGACTGTCACTTCCTGGCGCTTGCGCTCCATTTCGGCGGCATCGGCACCAGCCGCCACGAAGATCGGCGGGCCGATGACGATCGACGAGCGGCCGAACGGCAGGTTGATGGTGGTCCTGTCCCAGCTCTTCTCCAGCACCTTGCGGCGGCTGGTGGTGATGGCGACCGGCACAAGCGGCCGGCCCGAGAGGCGCGCCAGGAGAACGATGCCAAGCCCTGCGTCGCGCGGTTTGCCGTGCGGAATATCTGCGATCATGGCGACGTTCTTGCCGGTCGCGAGCGACTTTTTCAGGGCGATAAGCGCTTTTGCCCCGCCTTTATCGAGATGCCTGGCATTTTCTCGCCCGCCCGAACCGCGCACCGCCTCGATGCCGAATTTCTCCAGCATCAATGCGTTGAGCTCGGCATCGGCGCTGCGTGAGACCATGGCGACCAGGGGCTTGCGCTTGGGGTAGTAGGCTGGCGTCAGCAGATGCTGACCGTGCCACAGAGCGATGATGACGGGCTCGAACTCGGTATAGGCACCGCCCGAAAACCGCGCCGATCCCGCGACGACGCGATTGGTGAGGTGCACGAACCGGACGAACTGGGCGAACAGGCTGGCGATGGCGTTCTTGACGAAGCGCGACTCCGCCAGCGGTTGGCGAATCTTGCGCCAGAAGGCCTTGGTCGTGCGGCTGCGTCCCCTGCCCGTGGGTGCGGCCTCGCTCGCTGGCCCTTTCGCCAGATCATGCTCCATCGAAGTCAACCGGCAGCCTTGTTGTCGGGGTCCAGCAGCCGGTGCAGATGAACGACGAAATAACGCATGTGGGCATTGTCCACGCTGGCTTGCGCCTTGGCTTTCCAGGCCGTGTGCGCGGATTGATAGTCCGGATAGATGCCGACGATGTCGAGCCCGTCGAGATCGCGGAATTCGCTGCCGCCAAGCTTCTTCAGTTCGCCACCGAACACCAGATGCAAAAGCTGTTTCTTTCCGTCTTCCACGGCCATGTCGGTCCTTCACATATCGTGAGTTTGTGACAGGTCTAGACCAAAGCCGCCGACTTTGGAACCTTAGACCCAGATGAATTCATCTCGTTCAGGAAAGCGCTTTTACGCATCCAGCCCGGCGATGACGCCGGCGAGCACGTCCAGCAGTTCACCGCTGCCGGCGGCGAGCGCGCCGTGGCGGGTCACCTCGCCGGCATAGAGCGGGGCGCGGCCATGCCGGTCGAGCAACTGGCCGCCGGCCTCGCGCAAGATGAGATCGGCAGCGGCAATATCCCAGTCATGCGCGTTCGGCTTGACGAAAGTGGCATCCAGCACGCCATTGGCGATCATGGCCAGCCGATAGGCGAGCGAAGGGCTGTAGGGCGCCCGCTTCAGCCGCGCCTGCCACTTGGCCGGCATCAGGTCGGTCAACTGCTTCAGCCCGGAAATCTCGGCCGTATCCGCCAGTTTGCGCACCGCGATGCGCTTGCCATTGCGGAAGGCGCCCTGACCGGGCAGCGCCCAATAGGTCTCCTCCATCGCCGGGCATTCCAGCACGCCGGCCAATGTGCGGCCATGCTCGACGACGGCAACGCTGACGCACCAGGTGCGCTGGCCTTCCAGGAAACCGCGCGTGCCGTCGATCGGGTCGACGACGAAGGTGCGGCGTGCCGAAAGCCGAACCGGATCGTCGACTGTTTCTTCAGACAGCCAGCCATAATCCGGCCGCGCCG
Organism: Mesorhizobium sp. M1409; assembly: GCF_040317535.1. Lineage (NCBI taxonomy): Bacteria > Pseudomonadati > Pseudomonadota > Alphaproteobacteria > Hyphomicrobiales > Phyllobacteriaceae > Mesorhizobium > Mesorhizobium sp. M1409. The sequence goes on along the minus strand of NZ_JAMYKV010000018.1, from coordinate 45,800 downwards.
CCAGCAGCGTTTCGCGCAGATAGGCGTCGGCGGCGTGATCGGCCTCGCTGACCGGCGATGTGCCGCCCTTCATCCAGACTTGCGGGCTGTTACCGAAATAGCGCATGGCGATGACACCAGCCTCGCGGGCGGCATCGCGCAGCAGCAGCAAATCCTCGGTGGCGCCGGCAATGGTCAGGTCATGCTCCGGCAAGGGTCATCCCTTCGATCAGGAGCGTTGGGGCGGCGGTGCCGAAATTGCGGTCGAGATCATCAGCCGGCACCATGTTGAGGAACATGGTCTTCAGGTTCGAGGCGATGGTAACCTCGGCGACCGGATAGGCCAGTTCACCATTCTCGATCCAGAAGCCCGAGGCGCCACGGCTGTATTCGCCGGTGATCATGTCGACGCCCTGGCCAAAAACCTCGGTGACGTAGAACCCGGTCTTGAGCGATTTGATCAGTTCCTCCGGCGCGCGCTCGCCGGGCTCGATGGCGAGATTGGTGGAGGATGGCGAGACGGAAGAGCCGCTGCGCGCGCCGCGCCCGTTGGTGACGAGGCCAAGCTCGCGCGCGGCCGATGTCGACAGGAACCAGTGGTTGAGCACGCCCTTTTCGACCATCAACAGCTTTTCGCCCTCAACGCCTTCGCCGTCGAACGGACGCGAGGCCTGGCCACGCCGCCTGAGCGGCTCGTCGGTGACGGTGATGGCGGATGCGGCCACCTGCTTGCCCATCATGTCGCGCAGGAACGAGGTCTTGCGCGCGACCGAGGCGCCGTTGATGGCGCCGGCAAGATGGCCGGCGATGCCGCGCGCGACGCGCGGGTCGAGCACCACGTCGACCGGCCCGGTCGCCGCCTTGCGCGCGCCGATGCGACGCACCGCGCGTTCGCCGGCCTTGCGGCCAATATCCTCGGGTGCATCCAGATCGGCAAAATGCTGGCGCGAAGAGAATTCGTAGTCGCGCTCCATGCCGGTGCCCTCCCCGGCAATGACGCTGGCCGAGCGCGAAAAACGCGAGCCGACATAGTGACCAAGGAAGCCGTGCGAGGTGGCAAGAACCAGCCCGCCCAGGCCCGCACTGGCGCTGGCGCCGGCCGAATTGGTCACGCCCTTGACTGCAAGGGCTGCCGCTTCCGCAGCAAGGGCTGCTTCCTTCAACTGGTCGGCCGACACTTCGGTGGCATCGAACAGGTCGAGATCGCGCGTCTGTTTGGCGAGCAATGCCGGGTCGGCCAGCCCCTGATAGGGATCCCGCGGCGACACTTTCGCCATCGCGACGGCGCGCTCGGCCAGCATCTTCGGATCCGAGGCTGCGGTGGCCGACACACTAGCCACCCGGCCGCCGACGAAGACGCGCAGCGCGACATCCTCGCTCTCGGATGATTCGGTGCCCTCGACCTTGCCGAGACGCACCGACACGCCGGTCGAGCGGCCGCGCACGGCCACCGCGTCGGCGGCATCGGCACCAGCCTCCTTGGCAGCCTCGACCAGAGCCGCGACGCGGTCGGTCAATTTTGCTGCGTCTGATATATCGGTCATGCCTGAAATCCTGCTGGTGCGGCCGACGTCCGGTCGTTGCCCACCCATCTATTGTTCCGGTCCGGCTTGTGCAATGGCATGGGCTTCAATCAAAATGCAGCGTTGAGGGTTCAAACCGCGAACCCTGCGACGCATAATCAGTCTGCAGCCTGCTCGGAGCATTTTCGATGACGCCTTTCCATCTCGCCTTCCCGGTCCGTGATCTCGATGAAACCCGCGTTTTCTATGGCGAGGTGCTGGGCTGCGCCATCGGCCGCTCGTCGACGACCTGGGTAGACTTCGACCTGTTCGGCCACCAGATGTCGGCGCATCTGCGGCCGCGGGCGGCACAGGCCCCCAGCGACGGCAAGGTCGACGGCATTACCGTGCCGATCCCCCATTTCGGCGCCGTGCTGCTGATGGACGACTGGCAACGACTGGCAACGCGACTGGAGGCACGCGACGACATCGACTGGCTGGAACGACCGATGGTCCGCTTCAAGGGCGAGCCCGGCGAACAGGCGACATTGTTCATCCGCGACCCCTCCGGCAATGCCTTGGAATTCAAGGGCTTTCGCTCTTTGGAGCAGGTTTTCGCGCATTGAGCAGGTCAGGACCGGCTGCAGAGCGATTCAGGGCGCCGCGACCGGCGTCCAGATCACATCCTCGATCTTCTGCGCGCCGGTGGCCAGCATCGCCAGCCGGTCGAAACCGAGCGCGATGCCGCTGGCCGGCGGCATGATGGCAAGGGCGGCGAGGAAATCCTCGTCCAGCGGATAGCGCTCGCCATAGATGCGCTGTTTCTCGTCCATTTCGATGATGAAGCGCCGGCGCTGCTCCTCGGGATCAGTCAGTTCGCCAAAGCCGTTGGCGAGTTCGACGCCGCAGCAATAGAGCTCAAAGCGCTCGGCGACGCGCGGGGCGATCGGGCTCGGCCGCGCCAGCGCCGCCTCGGCCACGGGATATTCGCACAGGATGGTCGCGCGCCCCTGCCCGAGGAACGGTTCGACCTTTTCCACCATCACCCGGCTGAACAGGTCGGCCCAGCTATCGTCGGGCGCGGTGCGCAGGCCGGCCCGGGTCAAGGCAGCGTACAGCGCGGCGCGGTCGGTGGCGCCGTCGGCGGCGATCGTGGCCAGCAGATCGATGCCGGCATGGCGAGAGAAGGCGTCCGCCACCGTCAGCCGCTCCGGTTCGGCGAACGGATCGCAGTCGCGGCCGCGGAAGGAAAAGCTCGTCGCCCCTGCCCTTGTCGCTGCCAGCGCCAGAAAGGCCGCGCAATCCAGCATCAGGCTCTCGTAGCCTTCGCCCACCCGGTACCATTCGAGCATGGTGAATTCAGGATGGTGCAAGGGCCCGCGCTCGCGGTTGCGGTAGACCGGACCGAAGCTGAAAATCCTGACCTCACCGGCGGCGAGCAGCTTCTTGCAGGCGAATTCCGGCGAGGTGTGGAGATAGAGCGGCGACCGCGCACCGTCCGGCCCTATCGCTTGCGTGGCGAAGGCCGCCAGATGCGCCTCGTTGCCGGGCGAGACCTGCAGGGCCGCCGTTTCCACCTCGACGAAATCATGGGCGGCGAACCAGTCACGCAGGCTGGCGGCGATGGCGTTGCGCAGCATCAGCCGCGGGCGGCGGTCGGCATGGACATGCGGCGTCCACCAGGGCGAAGCTTCGGTCATGAGGCGCAGATCATGATGGAATGGGGCTGGCGGCGGCGGCCAAGATGCGCTAGGCCCCCATCCAGTGCCGCACAGGCCGGCAAACGCCAATCAACTATCGCAGGATTTAAAACCGTGGTGAAAGTCATCGCCAGTTCGCTCCGCAAAGGCAATGTCGTCGAAAAAGACGGCAAGCTTTATGTGATCCTCTTTGCCGAAAACATCCACCCAGGCAAGGGCACGCCGGTGACGCAGCTCGACATGCGCCGCATCGGCGACGGGGTGAAGGTTTCGGAGCGCTACCGCACCACCGAACAGGTGGAGCGCGCCTATGTGGAAGAGCGCGAGCACACATTCCTCTATCGCGACGGCGAAGGGTTTCACTTCATGAACCCGGAAACCTACGACCAGGTGGCGGTGTCGGAAGCCGTTGTCGGCGACATGGCGCCTTACCTGCTGGAAGGCATGGCCGTGCAGTTGTCACAGTTCAACGGCATTGCCATTTCGCTGGTGCTGCCGCAGCGCGCCACCTTCGAAGTGGTGGAAACCGAGCCGACGACCAAGGGACAGACGGCCTCGTCCTCCTACAAGCCGGCCCTGCTGTCCAACGGCGTGCGCACGCTGGTCCCCCCGCACATCGCGCCGGGCACCCGCGTGGTGGTGATGACGGCCGATGGGGCTTATGTGGAGCGGGCGAAGGACTGAGGTGGGCGTTTAGCTTCAGGGCGAAGGCGGTGATTCCTCAGCGAGCGACCCCTCAGGGAAAAGTGAGATGCCCTGAGGCGCTGGATGGCTGCCTCGCAGGCGCCGCCCTCCGATAGCTCATGGGCGGCTTGAGGCGGCGATCGCGGGATAGTCGGTATAGCCAGCGGAGCCGCCGCCATAGAGCGTCGCCGAGTTGAACTCCGTCAGCGGCGTGCGCGTCTTCAGCCGTTCCACAAGGTCGGGATTGGCGATGAACGGGCGCCCGAAGGCGAACAGGTCCGCCTTGCCCTCGGCGAGCCGCGACGCCGCGAGTTCGAGGTCATAGCCGTTGTTGGCGATATAGGTATTGTTGAAGCGCCGGCGGAGCGATCCGAAGTCGAACGGCGTGACATCGCGCGATCCGCCCGTGGCGCCCTCGACGACATGGATATAGACGATACCCAAAGCGTCGAGTTGATCGACGATATAGTCGAACTGCGCCTGGGGGGCGCTGCTCGAGACGCCGTTGGCGGGCGAGACGGGCGAAATCCGGATGCCGGTGCGCTCTGGGCTGATCTCCTCGACCACCGCAGCGGTAACCTCCAGCATCAGCCGGGCGCGGTTCTCGACCGATCCGCCATACGCATCCGTGCGGACATTGGCGCCGTCCTTGGCGAACTGGTCGAGCAGATAGCCGTTGGCGCCATGAATCTCGACGCCATCGAAGCCGGCCTCAATGGCGTTCGCGGCTGCTTGCCGGAAATCGTTGACGATCCCCGCAAGCTTGTCGAGCGCCAGCGCGCGGGGCTCCGAAACCTCGACAAAGCCGTTGTTCACGAACGTCTTGGTCGCGGCCCGGATTGCCGAGGGCGCCACGGGCGCGGCGCCGTTCTCCTGCAGATCGACGTGCGAGACGCGGCCGACATGCCAGAGCTGAAGAAAGATTCGCCCGCCCTTGGCGTGCACGGCGTCGGTGACCTTGCGCCAGCCGTCGATCTGGGCCTGGGTGTAGATGCCGGGCGTGTCCTGGTAACCTTGTCCCTGCCGCGAGATTTGTGTCGCCTCGGAAATCAGCAGGCCGGCCGACGCGCGCTGGCCGTAATACTGCGCGGCGAGATCGCCTGGAACGAAGCCCGGGCCAGCGCGATTGCGCGTCAGGGGCGCCATGACGATACGATTGGAGAGGGTCAGCGAGCCGAGAGAATAAGGCTCAAAAAGTGCTTTGTTGGTCATAGGTCACCTTTGTTTGTCCCCGTCGCGACGAGGTCGTTTTCAAATGGATCTTGGCGCTCAGGCGGCCGTGCGGTATCGCTCGGCGGGATGTTCGTTCCGGTAGTTCGGAAGCATGGCCTGGCGCGCGGCCTGAAGCGCGTCCCACTGCCCGGCATCGGGAAGCGGCGGGATGGTCACCGGTTCGCGACGGTCGAAGCCGACCAGCGCCGCATCGACCAGATCGTCCACCTCCATGACGTTGGAAAGTGTGTTGATGTCGGCGCCGACGTGGTCCCAGATCTCCGTACGCGTCGTGGCGGGAAGCACGGCCTGGACGTAGACACCCTTCGGCCCGAGCTCGAGGCTGAGCCCCTGCGACAAAAACAGCACGAAGGCTTTGGTCGCGCCGTAGACCGTCATGCCGAACTCCGGCGCCAGGCCCACCACGGAGCCGATGTTGACGATCGCCCCTTCGCCGGCCTTCGCAAGACGCGGGGCGATGGCGCTGGCCAGCCGCAGCAGTGCGGTCGTGTTGAGCGCAACCAGCCGCGCCACGTCATCGGTGCTCTGTTCGACGAAGCTTCCGCCGATGGCCGTTCCGGCGTTGTTGACGAGGATTCCGATGCGGGCGTCGTCGCGCAGCCGCGTCTCCACCGCTGCAAGCTCGGCAGGTTGGGTAAGATCAGCCTGGATGATGTCGATCGCCACGCCGGTCTCCTCAACCAGGCGCGCCGACAGAGCCTCCATTCGTGCCACGTCACGGGCAACCAGCACGAGGTCGTGCCCGCGCCGCGCGAAGCGCTCGGCATAGGAAGCTCCGATGCCGGTGGATGCGCCGGTGATGAGGACTGACGGAATGACGGTCATGGCATTGCTCTTTTCTCTGATGGAACCTACATTCATGACGATCATCATGATTGCGGCTAAATATGATGGCCATCATGTAAAAGTCAACAGGCCTATCGGAGAATTTTGAAATGAAGGTGAGTCGAGAGCAGATGGCGGAGAACCGTCGCCGGATTCTGGATGCGGCCAGCCGGCTGTTTCGCGACAAGGGTTTCGACGCAGTCAGCGTGGCGGAAGTGATGAAGGCCGCCGGGCTCACCCATGGCGGCTTTTATGGCCATTTCAGTTCGAAGGACGACCTGATCGCGCAGACCCTTGCCCATGTCCTTGCCGCGGACTCAGTCGGAGGGGGCGATCTTCGCGCCTATGTGGGTTCCTATCTTTCGCCCCGTCATCGCGACAACGCCGCCGGCGGCTGTCCGACGGCGGGTCTTGCCGCGTCTATCCGCCATCAGACCCCGGCTGCCCGCTCAGCCATGACAGAGGGCCTTCGATCGCAGATCGACCATATCGGCAAGGCGCTCCCGAAGCTGGATGCGGCAGCCAGACGCCACGTGGCGATCGGAAGCTTTGCGGCGATGGTGGGGGCAGTGATCCTCGCCCGGGCGATCGACGACCCAACGTTTTCGGATGAAGTGCTGGAACAGACGCGTGCCTGGGTCGATGCCGGGATCAGTCAGGTGTCTGCCAGCTAGGTGGTCTGCGGCAGGAGTGCTCTTGTCGAAAGCAATGCGGCTATCGTTCGGCCGACATTAGGCGCAAAGTCGCCATTCGGCCGTGAACTCGCCTATGGCCGCATCAAACGCGACCGTTCCCATAGGTCGCCTTTTGTTCGCTTAAGCCGGTTCGGCAAGCAGAATGGGCGCCAGGTCTTACCGGCACGCCACCATCCTCACCCGACCTGCTTTCCCCGCCTCGCGTTGACGGCAGCACTAAGCCGCGCCTCCAGCACCTTCTCCACCTGCCGTTTCAACTCGTCCTTGATATCCACCGTCTCGTTCATCAGGGCATCGATCTTCAGGAAATCGAGCACGCGGTATTTCGACACCGCCGGGCGGACCAGGATGTCGGGGCGGCATTGCTTCAGCTTGTTGGCGATGATCGACTGCATCATCAGCTGTGTGGCGCCGAAAATCAGGTCGACGGAGGTCGGGTGCTTGCGGTCGGCCTCTTCCGGCGCTCCGACGACGTCGACGCCGATGATGATGTCGGCGTCGTTCTCGATCAGGTCGAAGGGCACGGGGTTGTAGATGCCGCCGTCGATCAGCAGCCTGCCGTCGCGCATCACCGGGCGGAACACGGCGGGTATGGCCGCTGACGCCGCCAGTGCCGAGTGCAGGTCGCCATCCTCGAAGACGGCCAGCTTGTGGCCGAAATAGTCCGTCGCGGTTACCTTCAGCGGGATTTTCAGCTCGGCGAAGGTTTCCGGGATGGCTTCGGGCAGAAAGGCCTTCAGGATGCGCTCGACGTTGAACTGGCTGACGCGGATGCCGTTCTGCATAGCTTCGGCGATGGTACCCGGCCGCGCGCGCCACATGCGGCTCGCCACTTCGGCGCGACGGCCGAGGATCGAGCGGGCATAGTCGTGGATGTCCTTGCCGGTCATGCCAGCGGCCATGCCGGCACCCATGATGGCGCCGATCGACGAGCCGGCAATGGCCACCGGCTTGATGCCCAGTTCGTCCAGCGCCTCGATCACATGGATATGCGCCAGCCCGCGCGCGCCGCCGCCGCCGAAGGCGATGCCGAAGCTAGGCGCCATTTTGCGTGACTCCTGTCCCGTTTCCGGCTGGTGTCGGAGACCGCCAATTGGCAAGGTCGGCGCCGCCCCTCACCTGCCTGCCGGCATCCTCTCCCCGTATAGTGGCGGGGAGAGGGGCGCTGTCATCGCCGATTTCGCCAATCGCCAGCGTTGCAGAATAGGCGTCGAGGTTGCGGCCAGCCGGGGCAGCGCCAGCGCTCGGAAAAGAGAAATGCGTGCCGGCTCTCATCCCTTGCCGGCTCCGGCCAGTTTCGGCCCGATGACCATGATGGTCGGCTCGGTGGTCAGCAGCTTCTTCGCCGCCGCCTTGACCTGGTCGAGCGTCACCGCGTCGATGTAGCCGGCCCGGCGCTGCATGTAGTCGATGCCGAGATCGTCGAGCTGCAGTTCGACCAATGTCGAGGCGATGGCGCTCGACGAGTCCAGATTGTTGATGGCGTAGGCGCCGATCATGTATTTCTTGGTCGCCGCCAGCTCCGCCTCGGTCGGGCCTTCATCGGCCAGCTGCTTGACGACGTCGCGGACGATCCCCAGCGTCTCGGCCGCGCGGTCCGACCGGGTGCCGGTGCTGATGACCAGTGCGTTGGCGTGGTCCTGGTTGATCAGCGAGGAGTTGACGCTGTAAGCCAGTCCGCGCTTTTCACGCACCTCCTGGAACAGGCGCGAGGTGAAGGTGCCGCCGCCGAGGATCTCGTTCATCAGCACGGCCGGAAAGAAATCCGGCGCCCTGCGCTTTACGCCGGGATAGGCGAGCTGCAGGGAGGTCTGCGGCAGGTCGTAGTCGACCTCGACATGCTGCGCCAGCTTGGGGTCGATATCGGCCACCGGCCTCAGCGCCTGGTCTTGCGGCAGGTTACCGAACACCATGTCGAGCTTCTTCTTCAGCGTCTCGGGGTCGATGGCGCCGACCACGGCGACATGCAGCCCGCCGCGCGCGAACACCGCGCGGTGCAAGGCTTTCAGATCATCCGGCGTGATGGTGGCGATGCTTTCCTTGGTGCCCTGGTCGGAGCGGGAATAGGGATGGTCGCCGTAGAGTGCGCGCGCCCATTTGCTCTGCGCGACCGTGTCGGGGTCGTTCTCGCCGGCGATGATGCCGGACAGGATCTGGGCGCGGATGCGGTCGATCGGCAACTGGTCGAAGCGCGGCTCGTTGACCGCCAGCCGCAGCAGGTCGAACGCCTCGTCGCGCTGATCGGCCAGCATGCGCATCGTGCCATAGATGCCGTCGCGGCTCTCTTCGAAACTCATCTCGGCACTGGCATCGTCGAGCTTGATCTGGAAGTCTTCCGAGTCCAGCGGCCCGGCGCCTTCGTCGAACAGGCCGGTCATCAGGTTGGCCAGCCCCTCCTTGCCCGGCGGATCCTGCGTCGAGCCGCCGCCGAAGACGAATCGGATGGCGACGATCGGCACAGAATAATCCTCGACCAGCCAGGCGGTGATGCCCTTTGGCGAGGTGACGGACTGGATGTCCATCGCGCGCGCGGTGAGTGCCGGCAGGATCAGGAAGAGGATGGAGAGGAGCAAGGTGATCAGCGGGGCAACCGCACGCCTTTGGGCTTCAGACAAATGATTACTTTCAATCTGTGTTCGAGACGAACATTCGTCGACGTCGGCGCCGCCCCTCATCGCCCTGCCGGGCACTTCTCCCCGTACAGGGACGGGGAGAAGGGGGCTGGCCGCAACCTCGGCGCCCGTCTTGCAACGCTGGTGATTGGCGAAACCGGCGATGACAGCGCCCTTCTCCCCGTCACTATACGGGGAGAGGATGCCGGCAGGCAGGTGAGGGGCAGCGCCAACGCTCAATCTCGACATCAAATCAATTCCCCGCCTGTTGCTGCGGCAAGAGATAGCCGGTCGTCGACCGGGCGAGCACCAGATAGCGCGCGGCGACGCCCTTGACCTCTTCGGCGGTGACCTTGCGGATGCGGTCCGGCCATTGCTGGACGTCCTGCACATTGCCGCCGGTGGCCAGTGTCGAGCCATAGATGTTGGCCATGGAATCCTGCTTGTCACGGGCAAAGATCATCGACCTGACATAGCGGTCCTTGGCCTTTTCCAGCTCCGATGGCGTGACACCATCCCGGACGATGCGCGCGACCTCGGCATCGACCGCCGCCTCGACGTCGGCGATCTTGGCATCGCCGCGCGGCGCGCCGTACACGGTGAAATTGGTATCGTCGAGCATGGTGCCCTGGAAATAGGCGCCGGCGTTGGAGGCAATGCCTTGCTGGACGACGAGCGCCTGGTAGAGCCGGCTGCGATTGCCGCCGCCGAGGATTTCCGCCAGCAGGTCGAGCGCTTCCGCCTCGCCCGGCTTGCCCGAATGATAGGATGGCACCACCCATTGCGTCGAAAAACTCGGTACGCTGACGCGGGCATCGGCGAGCGTCACCGTGCGCCTGGTGTTCTGCTCCGGTTCCAATGGGCGGATGCGCGGCGGCAGATCGGGGCCGCGCGCCACCTTGCCATAGGTCTTCTCGGCCAGCGCCCGCACCGTGTCCGGCTCGACATCGCCGGCGACGATCAGCACGGCGTTGTTGGGCCGGTAATATTTGTCATAGAAGGCGGTGGCGTCGGTGCGGTTCAGCTGCTGCATCTCTTGCATCCAGCCGATGACGGGAATGCGATAGGGCTGATTCTGCCACAGCGTGGCGTCGACCTCCTCGTCCAGCACGGCTTGCGGATTGTTGTCGATACGCGAGCGGCGCTCCTCGAGGATGACATCGCGCTCGGTCTTGATGACGTCGTCGGTGAGGATGAGGTTGCGCATGCGGTCGGCCTCGAAGCTCATCATCAGTTCGAGCGCCGACGGCGCCACCGTCTCGTGGAAAGCGGTGTAGTCGTAAGAGGTGAAGGCGTTGTTGGAGCCGCCGATGTCAGAGATGGCGCGATCGAACTCGCCGGCCGCATGATGGGTCGTCGCCTTGAACATCAGATGCTCGAAGAAATGGGCAATGCCGGATTTGCCCGGCGGCTCGTCGGCGCTGCCGATCTTGTACCACACCATGTGGGTGACGATCGGCGCGCGATGGTCGGGAATGACGACCACCTCCATACCGTTGTCGAGCAGGAAATCCGTGACCTTGAACGCGTCCGGCGCACTGTCCGCGAGCGCCGGGCCGGTGATCGTGAAAGCCAGCGACGTCGCCATCAGCGTTGCGCGCAGCCATTCAGCTTTAGAGGTCATCAATGGCTCCGGTTTCTCGACAGGACGATAGGCAGGGTCTGGACGACAAGCAAAGTGAATTGTTGGTCATGTTGCCGGCAAAGGCGGCGGCAAAGAGGCCGGGAGCAAAACGTATCAGGCCGCTTCGATGAAGCGGATCACCGTCTCGCCGTAACTGCGCTCGTCCAGCACGGAAAAGCCGGGGCCTGGCTCGAAGGGCGCCACCGCCGCCTCCTCGACCACGCACAGCGCGCCGGGGCGAAGCCAGCCGCCGGCCTTGGCCGACCGCAGGGCGCGCTCGCCAAGGCCCTTGCCGTAGGGCGGGTCGGCGAAGACCAGGCCGAACGGCGCCAGTGTGCCGGCTTCGCCAAGGCCTGTGGCATCGCGGCGGAATATCTTGGTGCGGCCGGTCAGGCCGAAGGCTTCGACATTGTCGCGGATCAGGCCACGGCCTTCGGCCGATTCCTCGATGAAGACGCCGTAGGACGCACCGCGCGACAGCGCTTCGAGCCCGAGAGCGCCGGTGCCGGCGAACAGGTCGAGCACGCGCGCGCCGTCCAGTTGCTCCGCGAAGCGATGCGCCAGCACGTTGAAGACGGCCTCGCGGGTGCGATCGGTCGTCGGACGGATGGCGCTCGAGCGGGGCGTCGCCAAGGGACGCCCGCGAAACTCACCGCCGACGATTCTCATCTCGCTTTGGGCCTCATCTCGTTCTGGGACCTTTGGGACCACCGCGCGGCCGCTCGCCACCACCGGCACCGCCCGGACGCTCGCCTCTCGGCTTGCCGAATGGCTTTGCACCGGCGGGTTTGCCATAAGACGGCTTGAATGACGCCTTGCGCGCCTTGGCGTCAGCCGCCTTGGCGGCGTCGGCCTCAGCCCTGCCCTTGCCGATCGGCCGCGCGCCCGGCGCCATCCAGACATTGGCCTTGCGCTGGCCGGGCGGCTCGATCGGCCGCTGCTCGCGCTCGGACTTCTTGCCACCGGGCTTGCCGCCAAAAGCACCACGAGGCTTGTCGCCAAAATTGCCGCGTGGCTTGTCGCCAAAGCTGCGTTCGGGCCGCGGACCGCGCTCGCCAAAGCTCTTCTCGGACCCTGCGCTTCTGTCGGGACTGGTCGACAGTTTGCCCAGCGCCTCGTCGCGGCTGCCTTCGCGGCGTTTGCGGTTCTTGATCAACCCGCCCTCGCCGATCGGACGGCGCTCGCCGTCACGGGTGAATTTCGGCCGTTCGGGCTCCGGCTCGCGAACTTCAGTACGCCGCACCGGCTTGTTGGAAAACGGCTTGGTGACCTCGGCGTCGAAATTGGCGCCGGATTCCTCGACCAGGCGTTCGCCAAGCTGGTCGCGCAACACCCGGCCCTTGATCTCCAGCACATGGCCCTCGGCGAGGTCATCGAGCTGGAACGGCCCGTAGGAGATGCGGATCAGCCGCGTCACATCGAGGCCAAGTGAACCCAGGATGTTCCTGACTTCGCGGTTCTTGCCCTCGCGCAGGCCGATGGTCAGCCAGGCATTGGTGCCCTGCTCGCGGTCGAGCGTCGCTTCGATGGCACCGTAGAAGACGCCGTCGACGGCAATGCCTTCACGCAGGCCGGCAAGCGCGCTCTCCTCGACCTTGCCGTGGACGCGCACGCGGTAGCGGCGCAGCCAGCCGGTGGCCGGCAGTTCGAGCACGCGCGACAGGCCGCCATCATTGGTGAGCAGCAGCAGGCCTTCGGTGTTGATGTCGAGCCGGCCGATGGTCATCAGCCGCGGCAGCTCGGCCGGCAGCACGTCGAAGACGGTCTTGCGGCCCTCGGGATCGCGGTTGGTGGTGACCACGCCTGCCGGCTTGTGGAACAGGAACAGGCGGGTGCGCTCGATCGGCGGGATTTCCATGCCGTCGAGATGGATGACGTCATCAGGCATGACGTTGAAGGCCGGCGAGGTCAAAGCGCGGCCATTGACCTTGACGCGACCGGCGGCGATCAGCTCCTCGGCATCGCGGCGCGAGGCCAGGCCGGCGCGCGCCAGCCGCTTGGCGATACGTTCGCCTGCCTCTTCGGCAGCGTCGGCGGGACGCGGGCGTGGCTTGAAGCTGCCGCCCGACGCGCCTTGCGGCCGATCGCTGAAGTCGCGCTTGGGACGATCGCCGAAATCGCGCTTGGGACGATCAGCGAAATCACGCTTCGGACGGTCAGCGAAGTCGCGCGGCGCACGATCGCCGAAGTCGCGCTTGGGACGGTCGAAGCGCTTTTCGCCGCCCTCTGCCGCCGCAGCCGGCCGGTCGCCACGCGGTGCATAAGGTTTGCGCGGCCCTTCGCGCTTTTCATAGGGCTTGCGTTCGCCTTCCGCCGCCATCGGCCGGTCGCCACGTGGCGCATAAGGCTTGCGTGGGCCTTCGCGCTTTTCATAGGGCTTGCGCTCGCCCTCAGGCGTCGGACGGTCGCTGCGCGGTGCATAGGGTTTGCGCGGCCCCTCGCGCTTTTCATAGGGCTTGCGCTCGCCCTCAGTCGTCGGACGGTCGCTGCGCGGTGCATAGGGCTTGCGTGGCCCCTCACGCTTATCATAGGGCTTGCGTTCGCCTTCGGCCGCCATCGGCCGGTCGCCGCGCGGTGCGTAGGGCTTGCGTGGCCCCTCACGCTTCTCAAAAGGTTTGCCTTCGGGACGCGGGCCTTTGCTGAATGGCTTGTCGCCGCTCTTGAAGTCGCGCTTCGGCCGCTCGCCATCGGCGGCCATCGGGCGATCGCCGCGCGGTGCGTAAGGTTTCTTGGCGCCAAAGGACGGCTTGCCGCCCTTGCCGGCGGCGCTATCACGGCTGCGCGGTCCCGCCGTTTTCGAACCGTTCCTGGCCGGACCCTTCTTGGGTCGGAATTTCTTGTCGTTGTCGTCCATGTGGCCTTTGTCCGTTTGCGCTGCTACAGCGTGGCGCATCCTTTCGGGCGCGCAACGAACGCTGTAGCACTTTGATTTGGCGCATGATCATTTCCGAAAATCGAGTCCGACTTTCGGGTTGATGCGCTCAATAACAGGATCATCAGAGTTTGTCAGGGAAAAGTGGAGACCGGTTTTTCCGGCAAGACAAACGAAAACCAAAAGCCTGGGGTGGCGAGGAGATAATCGGAATGGAAACCGCGTGAAGCGACCGGATTTCATGGCGATGGCGCTGAAAGAGGCCGAGGCGGCGGCCTTGCGCGGCGAAGTGCCGGTCGGCGCCGTCATCGCCAGCGGCGGCACGGTCGTTGCCAGCGCCGGCAACCGCACACGCGAACTTGCCGACCCGACGGCGCATGCCGAGATGCTGGTCATCCGCGAAGCCTGCCGCAAACTGTCGGCCGAGCGGCTGACCGGGCACGATCTCTATGTGACGCTGGAGCCTTGCGTCATGTGCGCCGGCGCTATTTCCTTCGCCCGGCTGCGCCGGCTTTATTTCGGCGCCGCCGACGACAAAGGCGGCGCGGTGGTCAACGGCGTGCGCTTCTTCGCCTCGCCAACCTGCCATCACACGCCCGACATCTATCCGGGCATGGGCGAGACCGAGGCGGTCCTGTTGCTCAAAGGATTTTTCCAGGAACGGCGCGGCTGACCGGGCGCAAGGCCCGTCAACGCAAAGCAACGAAACGCAGACCGTCCGTTTTTAGAGCGACGGCAGCCAGTCGAACCAGCCGCTGCCCTTCTTGCCTTGCGCCTCTTTCTTCAGGCGGCGTTCCTTCTTGTACTCGTCCTCGCCAAGCTCGTTCTGCGGCGCCGTGCCGGCAGCGACACGATACTGCACCGGCGGTTCGCTGAGATATTTGCGGGTGTTCGGGTCGCCCTGCTTGCTATCGGCAAGCCGGCGCTGGATCTCGGCGGCGCGACCCTTGTCTGAATCGGCTGGCGTCCACGCCGGCGGATGGCTCGAGCCTGACTCCGCCATCGCCTTCTTCACCGAGGCCGGGTCGGTCTGCACGTCGTCGACGATTTCCGACTGGTAAGCCGGGTCGTTCTGATGGGCGGTGGCGTCCGCGCGCAGGCGGGCGCGGCGCTGCTCGGGCGATTCGGGCCACTCGGCGCTTGCCGTCTCGATGCTGTCCTGCGGCGCCGGCAGCGCTTCCTTCTGGCCCGGCGCCGGCTTCACCAGCGTCGGACGCGGCTTGTAATCGATCTGTTCCTTGCGCTTCGGCGCGAACGAAAACGCGCCGGAAATATCACCGGCCAGCTGTTCGCCGGCGGTCTTGTCGGTACCATAGGTCGGAGAGCCCATGCAGCCGGACAAAGCCAGGCCCGATGCGACAAGCGGCGCCAGCAGCGCCAGGCGCGCGTTATATCTCTCGGTCATGCCAAAAAGTCCCACTGTAGACAGCCTCTCGATTGCCACCGGTCTTATGACCGGTCCCCATCGTCCAAGCACTTGCGACGGAAATCCGGCGACAATTTGTCTTCCGGAGTTTCGCGTGTTTACCTCAACCACTCGTTAAGGGCAACGCGCGGGCGGTTTTCGCCCGCCCGGCGTGGCATTTGTGCACCGATCCAGCTGGCTGGCCAGCCTGTTAAAGCCGGCCAAGTGCCTTCAATTCGTGCAGCACCGCGGCATCGCGCGCCGAAACGTCGGGGAATTCCGGATCCTGGCCGACATCGGCGGTGTAGCGCCAGGACCGCGCGCATTTCACCAGGCCGCGATCCTCGGCCTTTTCGACCACCACGGCGACACCCCTGACGTCGTCAAGCGTGAAGGCACCCGCGGGCGCTTGCCCATGAGCGATGACCAGATCGCTGGTGATCGCCATCTCGGCCATGTCGACATCCGATATCGCCGCTTCGAGTGCCGCATCGTTGATGGTGACGACCGGCACAGCTTCCAGCGACGACCCAATCACCTTCTGGGCGCGCGCGATCTCCAGCGCGCCGGTGACGACGCGTCGCACCTGCCGCACCTTGCGCCACTTTTCCGCCAGGGCCTCATTCTTCCAGTCCGCCGGAATTTGCGGAAACTGGTCGAGATGCACCGAGACGGCGTCCGGATGACGGTCGAGCCAGGCCTCTTCCATGGTGAAAGGCAGCATTGGTGCCAGCCATTTCACCAGGCAGTCGAAAAGATGACGCACGACCTGCACCGAAGCCTTGCGCTGCACGCTCGACGGCGCGTCGCAATAGAGCGCGTCCTTGCGGATGTCGAAATAGAAGGCCGACAGCTCGACCACCATGAAATCGAGCAGCATGCGGGTGATGCGCTTGAACTCGAAGGCGTCGTAGCCCGAGCGCACGACCTCATCCAGCTCGGCCAGCCGGTGCAGCATCAGCCGCTCCAGCTCCGGCATTTTCTCCAGCGGCACCTCTTCGCCGTCGTCATGGGCGAGCGTGCCGAGCATCCAGCGGATGGTGTTGCGCAGCTTGCGGTAGGCGTCGATGTTGGTCTGCAGCACGTTCTTGCCGAGGCGCTGATCCTCCCAGTAATCGGTCGTCACCACCCACAGACGCAGTATGTCGGCGCCCGACTGCTTGATGACGTCTTGCGGCACCACGGTGTTGCCAAGCGACTTCGACATCTTGCGGCCGTCCTCGTCCATGGTGAAGCCATGGGTGACGACTGTGTCATAAGGCGCCCTGCCCCTGGTGCCGCAGCTTTCGAGCAGCGAAGAGTGGAACCAGCCGCGATGCTGGTCGGAGCCTTCGAGATAGACGTCGGCCGGCCATTTCAGATCCGGACGATCCTCCAGCGTGAAGGCGTGCGTCGAGCCCGAATCAAACCAGACGTCGAGGATGTCCATCACCTGCTTCCATTTGGACGCATCGTGATTGCCGAGGAAACGCTCCTTGGCGTCGGAGGCGAACCAGGCGTCGGCGCCCTCCTGCTCGAAGGCATCCATGATGCGCTGGTTGACCGCCTCGTCCTTCAGCACATTGCCGTCGGCATCGGCGAAGACGGCGATCGGCACGCCCCAGGCGCGCTGACGCGACAGCACCCAGTCGGGGCGCTCCTCGATCATGGCGCGGATGCGGTTCTGGCCCGCCGCCGGCACGAAACGAGTGTCGTCGATTGCCTTCAGCGCACGGCCGCGCAACGTCGAGCCGTCGCCGAGGTCCTTGTCCATATAGACGAACCATTGCGGCGTGTTGCGGAAGATGATCGGCTTCTTCGACCGCCAGGAGTGCGGATAGGAGTGCTTCAGCCGGCCACGAGCGAACAGCGCGTTGCGCTTGATCAGTTCGTCGATGACGGCCTGGTTGGCGTTGCCCTTCTTGCCGTTGTCATCGATGACACGCGCCGGTCCGCCCTCGCGGTCCGGGCCGAAACCCGGCGCGTCCTTGGTGAAGAAGCCGCCATCGTCGACGGTGAACGGGATGGCGCTGTCGATGCCACGTGCGCGCAAATCCGTTGCCGCATCCATCCAGGCGTCAAAGTCCTCGCGGCCGTGCCCCGGTGCGGTGTGGACGAAGCCGGTGCCGGCGTCGTCGGTGACATGGTCGCCAGCGAGCATCGGCACGGCAAATTCGTAACCGCCGCCAAAGCCCTTGAACGGATGCGAAAGCGTAAGGCTTCCAAGCTCTTGCGCCGAAACGCCGCGGAGACGATTCAAGATGACCTTGGCCTTGGCCGAGGAGTCTTCGGCCAGTGCGTCGGCAAAGATCAGCTTTTCGCCCGGCTGCGGGCCGAACGCGTTCTCGGCCGCCGTGACCTCGTAGAGGCCATAGGCGATGCGCGGCGAGTAGTTGACGGCGCGGTTGCCAGGGATCGTCCAGGGCGTCGTCGTCCAGATGACGACATGGGCCTGCAGCAGATCGAGGGCTCCCTCCGTCAGTTTGGTCCCGCCATCATCGATGGGGCGGACCAGGCTGGCGACCGGAAACTTCACCCAGATCGTGTCGGATTCATAATCCTGGTACTCGACCTCGGCTTCGGCCAGCGCCGTGCGCTCGACGACGCTCCACATCACCGGCTTGGAGCCGCGATAGAGCTGGCCCGACATGGCGAATTTCAACAACTCGCCGGCGATGCGCGCCTCGGCATGGAAAGCCATTGTCGTATAGGGATTCTTGAAGTCGCCGATGACGCCGAGCCGCTGGAACTCGCCGCCCTGCACCGTGATCCAGTGCGCGGCGAACTCGCGGCATTCCTTGCGAAATTCGTTGACCGGCACCTCGTCCTTGTTCTTGCCCTTGGCGCGGTACTGCTCCTCGATCTTCCATTCGATCGGCAGGCCATGGCAGTCCCAGCCCGGCACATAGTTCGAGTCATAACCGCGCATCTGGAACGAGCGGGTGATGACGTCCTTGAGGATCTTGTTCAGCGCATGGCCGATATGGATGTTGCCGTTGGCGTAGGGCGGGCCGTCATGCAGCACGTATTTCGTGCGGCCGGCAGCACTTTCGCGCAGCTTGGCGTAGAGGTCCATGTCCTGCCAGCGCTTGACCAGCAGCGGCTCCTTCTCGGGCAAACCGGCGCGCATCGGAAAATCCGTTTGCGGCAGATAAAGCGTCTTGGAATAGTCGATCGTTTCTTTGGTGTCAGTCATTGGGGTATCGGTCATTGGTCTGCCATGTGCATTGCCCGGCCGCAAAGGAGCTCGGGCGTTGAACTTTACTTCTTGCGCATGTCGGTTTCCCAAAACCGGGGCCACTTTTGGGCGACATGCCTTATGATCTGGAAAAAGCGCGAGATGGCGCACGCCAAAATTCCCGGCGGCTCCGGCGGCGCTCAGGCCGCCCGGAACACCGGGCTCATAATTCGTATCGTCGGCCTGCAAAGGCGCGAAAAGCTCATCATGCCCCGGCTTTTAGCGGAGATGAGCGCAGGAATAAAGCGTCTCGTTCGATTCACTTACATCGTGAAGTCGAAGCGATATGTGGTCGACACGCCGATCATGAACTGATTGCGGTCGCCGCGTTCCCTGACCAGGCTGGAATCGGCCGCCGGTCCCATCAGGCGGGAATATTCGCCAAACAGGCTGGCGGTCATCGGCTCGGTCACCTTCCAGGTTATGGCGCCACCGACGCCGGTCGATTTCAGGCCGCCACCGGGGTGATATTCGCTCAGGCCCGAGGCCACGGCTTCCTGCGCGTCGACGCCATAATAGGCGTCAAAATAACCAGCCGAGGCGAACGACACGCGCGGCCCGCCCGAAATCCGCACGGTTGGCGTCACATCGTAGAAGGCGTCGGCGGCGATGTCGGCGACAAAACCGTTGTGGGCACGGATGCCGTGGCGCAGCTCGGCGCGGGCACGCAGCCAATCCGTCGGATAGAATTCGAAGAAGCCGCCGACTTCGCCGCCCCAGCGCACCGGATCGAGGCCCTTCAGCTCATCGGCGTTGCCGTCGTCGCGGGAAAACAGGAACTTGCCGGTCAGGCCGGCGCGGACACCGTCATCGTCGACCAGTGCCAGCGAGATGTTGTCGTTGCGCGAGGAGAAGCGTGCCGCCGGTCCGGCCTTGCCCAACGAAATGATCGGTGAAGCGCTGAGCAGGTACTTCTTGCCGCCCTCGAAATTCGGCGCCACCATGCCGGTGGCGCCAACGGTCAGATACCAGTCGCCGGACAGCCAACTGCCCTCGCCCGCATTGGCAGCGCCCGCGCCACCCAGCAGCGCAGCGGCCAACACCAGAGAGATTTTTCCGACCGGACTCATGGCCACTCCACTAACACAACACACACGGTTACCGATGCCAGCTTTGACGGCCATTTGGTAAAATTTGATTTAAAATCCGACACATCCGCTCGTGGTTTGCAGGGGATCCCCCACTGCCGGCCATCGACTGGACGTTGACCGGCGCCGGGACTAACGTCCGCCCGTACCCGCAGCCCTTGGTGGAGACCGCGACAATGACCCTGCATGGCGACGCCTTGAAAATCGCGATCGAACAGACACGGACAAAATGGGGGTGGTTTGTCGCGCTCGGCGTACTGCTGCTCATCTTCGGCGGAATTGCCTTCGGCAATCTGTTCATCGCCACGGTGGCCTCGGTCTATGTCGTGGGATGGCTGATGCTGATGGCGGGCATCATCGAGATCGTGCATGCGTTCGGCGTCAAGACCTGGGGCCGCTTCTTCTACTGGCTGCTCAGCGGATTGCTCTACGCCGTCGCCGGCTTCTTCGCTTTCGACAACCCGCTGCTTGCCTCGGCGGTACTGACGTTCCTGCTGGCGATCGCGCTGGTCGCGTCAGGCGTGCTCAGGGCTTGGGTCGGCTACAGCCACCGGCCGCAGCGCGGCTGGGGCTGGGTCGTCGCGGCCGGTGTCATCAGCGCGCTTGCCGGCCTGGTCATCGCCATGGGCTGGCCGGTCAACAGCCTGTGGGTGCTCGGGCTGTTCCTGGCGATCGACCTGATCTTCCAGGGCTGGACCTTCATCGCCGTTGGTTTGGCACTGAAGAAGTAGCCGGGATCACGCCTGGCTCAAAAAGCCATGGCCGCGTCGAGGTCGGAGAGCGGCTTGACGCCGGCAAGCAGCGCGCGTGCCTCGGCTTCATCGCGCTTCATCTGCGCGACCAGCGCATCGAGCCCTTCGAACTTCACCTCCGGGCGCAGGAAACCGAAGAAGGAGACCTGGCAGATCTCGCCATAGAGGTCGCCGAAGAAATCGAAGACGAAGGTTTCCAGCAGCTGCGCGCCGTTGTCGTCGACCGTCGGGCGACGGCCGAAGCTGGCGACACCGTCGTGAAGTGTGCCGTCGGCGCGGCGAAAGCGGACGGCATAGATGCCCTCCTTCAGAGCGGCTTCGGCTGAAAGCCTCATATTCGCGGTGGGAAAGCCAAGCGTGCGGCCGAGCTGCTGTCCGCCGACCACCTCGCTTTCGACGGTGAAGCGATAGCCGAGCAGTCCAGCGGCCTCGGCCACCTCGCCCCCGCTCAGCAACCCGCGGATGCGGCTGGATGAGACCACCTCGGCGCCCTCGTCACGGAAGGCGTCGACGAGCGTGACGCCGAAGCCGTGACGCTCACCGGCCGCCATCAGGTAGGCCGGACCGCCTTGACGATCCTTGCCGAAATGGAAATCGAACCCGGTCACGGCGTGGGTAATGCCAAGGTTCTTTTCCAGCACATCGGTCACGAACGCTTCCGCCGACAGCGAGGCGAAGTCGCGCGTGAACGGCTGTTCGACGAGCGCGGCAAAACCCAGTAGCGACAGGAGGCGCGCCTTCATGGGCGGCGGCGTCAGCACGAACAAGGGTATATCAGGCCTGAATATCTTGCGCGGATGCGGTTCGAACGTCAGCACCAGGGCCGGCACATCACGCCGCCCGGCCTCGGTCAATGCCCGCTCGAGCACCGCCTGATGGCCACGATGGACACCATCGAAATTGCCGATCGCCACGACGCCGCCGCGCAGGTCGGCGGGCAGCGGAGTTGTTGCCAGAACGTGCTGGAAGGCTGCCATCGTCACCTACCGCAGTCTGGGAATGACGGCCACCGGACGATATCCATGCTTTTCCAGGAAGGTCGCCAGCCTTGCCGGATCCGGTTGCAGTGCATCGCCATAGTCGCGGGCATGGATACCGCCGGAGACATAGAGAACGTCGAAGCCATTGTCGGCGGCGCCCTTCACATCGGTCATCATGCCGTCGCCGATGGCCAGCACCTGGCCGCGTTCGACCGGCCGGCCGAGTAGCTCCACAATCTCCTTCATGGCGACGTCGTAGATCGGCGCGTAGGGTTTTCCGGCGATCAATGTGCGGCCGCCGAGTTGGGCATAATCGCGTGCCAGCGCGCCGGCACACCAGATGAGGCGTTCGCCACGCTCGACCACGATGTCGGGATTTGCACAAATGAAAGGCAGGTTCCTGGCGCGCAATCGCCGCAGAAGCTCGGTGTAATCCTCGGGCTTCTCGACCTCGTCATCGAACAGACCGGTGCAGACGACGCCGGACGCCTCGAACTCCTCGACAAGCTCGACGTCGAGACCTTCATAGAGGGTGAAGTCACGGTCGGCGCCGATATGGAAAATCTTGCGCGGGCCCTCGGCGATCAAATCCCGGGTCACGTCGCCTGACGTGACCACCCTGTCGTAGGCTGAGGGTGGAACACCGATCGCGTTCATCTGCGCCACGACATCAGCACTTCTGCGCGGCGAATTGGTGATCAGGACGACGGGGATTTCCGCCTCTCTAACCCTCGCAAGCGCCGAGGCCGCCACCGGGAAATGCCTCTCGCCATTGTGGACCACGCCCCAGACATCGCACAGGATTGCCGAATAGGCCTTCGACACGTCTTCGAGCGAGCCGATGATTTCAGGCGAATCCGCCATGCCATTTCCTTCAGTCATGATCATACGAGCACCACGGCCGACGGTCGCCGCGGCCGGTTCGGATTAGCCGAACCGCTCCGGCCTGTCACCAGCTTTCGGCGTGGCCGTGAGAGCGGTAGTGGATGCCTCGCGCAAAGGACCGCGGCGCTAGTGTCTTCCAAGCTTCAGCGGGTTGTCACGCGGCGTATTGTGCCGTCGGAGCCGGCATAGTTAACGAGCCATCAAAGAGCTGGCCGGTCTTTGAGGCATCCAGCAACATGAAATTTAGCATTTTGTCAGCATTGTCATGCCGAAAACTGGTTTCTGGGCAGGGATGCTGAAGGCGATGATCCTCAGATTCGCGCGCGACAGGCGCGGCAACTTTGCTTTGGCGACCGCCATGGCGATGCTGCCGATAATGGTTAGCATGGCCGGCATCATGGATCTGGTGGGCACGAGCGACGACGCCGCGCAATTGCAGAACTCACTGGACGCGGCTGGGCTTGCCGTCGCCACGAAGTACTCACCCGGCATGACGGCAGGTGATGTCCGGGCGCTCGGGCTGACATTTTTCTCGGCCAACATGAGCGCCGCCGACCAGCAAGAATATTCGGGCAGCGTCTCCACCTTTTCGGCCGCGGCAAGTGGGGACGCGAGCGCCTACTACATCTCGGTTTCGTCCAGCATCAGCCGTGCAAGCTTCATCCGCGGCGCGCCCTCCTGGCAGGCTCACCGCTCAGCCTCAGTCAAACTGGAGCCCGGCGCGCAAGCCTGCGTGCTGGCGCTCGATCCGCAGGCATCGGCCGCCGTGAGCCTGCAGGGCTCGACCAATGTCTCGATGGCCAACTGCGTAATCGCGGCAAACTCCGATGCGTCCGATGCCGTGAGCAGAGGCGGTTCCGCGCTGGTTTCAGCGGGCTGCGTCTCGACTGTCGGCGGCACTTCCGGGCTTTCGCCACCCAGCGCCAATCTCACCTGTGGAACGCCGATCGAGCATCAATATGCGTCGTTTGATCCTTTGGCCGACGTCATCCCTCCCGCCTTCACATTGTGTCTGCCGGTCCCGAACGGCAAAACCTACACGCTGTCACCTGGCACTTATTGCGACAAAACATTGTCGGGAGACATAACACTTGATCCGGGCGTCTACATCCTGCGCGGCACCGCCATCAAGCCCGGAGGCAACGGTAGCCTGACCGGCCAGGGCGTGACCATATTCCTCACGGAAGGCGCACAGATCTACATAAATGCCAATGAGCAGGTTAACCTTTCCCCGCCCACCAGCGGCCCCTATGCCGGCATCACCATTTTCGAGGATCGCGGGAACACGTCCGCCTTGACGCTGAATGGCGGCGCGAATTCCGTGATCAGCGGTTTCATCTATGCGCCTGACGCTCCCATTTCCTACGCCGGCAACTCAGATATGAGCAGCCAAGGCGACTGCCTGAGGCTTGTTGGCAAGACCGTGCAGATGACGGGAAACTCATCCGTCAGAACGGATTGCACGGCCGCTCTTGGAAATCGCGAGATGTATGCCAGCCGCCGCATTACTCTCGCGAAATGAGAGACGCCTCCGAACGTTTGGCCCACATTTAGGGCGGCCGCCGATAGTGAGGCGCGGGTTGCACACCCGTTTCACGCTTCCGCGAGGATCCGACGGATCCGAGCAAGGAAATCGGCAACGAACCTGCGCATCGTCGGCTGATCCAGAGGCACGGGCAACCAACTGGCGCAACGGCTGGCGTCGTCATGCGCTTGCGCGTGCCTGCCGGGACAGGCACATGTTGACCGCTCGCGGGATCACGTACCCACGGCAGCCCGCTAGGGAAACGAACCGATGCCCGAAACCGCCAATCATCTCGCCTTCGCCCTGGTCTGCCTCGGCATGGTGCTGACGCCAGGCCCCAACATGATCTACCTGATCTCGCGATCCCTGTCGCAAGGACCGAAGGCCGGGCTGATCTCGCTCGGTGGCGTGGCGCTCGGCTTTCTCTTCTATGTGCTGGCGGCGGCCTTCGGCATCACCGCGCTGCTGCTCGCCGTGCCCTATGCCTATGACGCGCTGCGCTTTGCCGGTGTGCTCTATCTCCTGTGGCTTGCCTGGCAGGCGGTGAAGCCGGGCGGGCGTTCGCCATTCCAGGTGCGCGAACTGCCAAGGGACCGGCCACGCAAGCTGTTCGCGATGGGCCTGATGACCAATCTGCTCAATCCGAAGGTGGCCGTGCTCTATCTGTCGCTGTTGCCGCAGTTCATCAGCCTGGGCAAAGGCCATGTCCTGTCGCAGCTTCTGGTGCTGGGCGCCACGCAGATCACGATCAGCCTTACCGTCAATGCCATCATCGCGGTGACGGCCGGTTCGATCGCAACTTTCCTCGCCGGACGGCCCTTGTGGCTGGTCATCCAGCGCTGGATGATGGGCACCGTGCTGGCGGCATTGGCGCTGAAGATGGCGACCGACGCGCAGCGCTGAGAGCGCTTCGTTACATCGGTCGCCTTATCTGCTGCTCCCGCTCCGGCTCGACCACCTTGCGGTAGAGGTGCCAGGTGGCATGGCCGAGCACCGGCATGACCACCGCGAGCCCGGCAAACAGCGGGATCGAGCCGATCACCAGAAGCACGGCGACCATCAGCCCCCATAGCGCCATCTGCAGCGGATTGGTCATGACCGCCCGCGCTGAGGTTTCGATGGCCGAAACGGCGCCGACATCGCGGTCGAGCAGCAACGGGAAGGCAACCACGGTGGTGGCCAGCACGACCGCGGCGAAGACAAAGCCCGCGGCATTGCCGGCAAGGATCAGCGTCCAGCCCTTGCCGGTCGTCAACACCTCGCGGACGAAGCCGCCGATCGATGCCGGAGGCCGGTCGCCGAACAGGCCGGTGTAGATCGACTGGGCGGTGTACAGCCACAACAGGAACAGCGCGACCAGCATGATGCCGATCACCGCGATCGACGGAATCGCCGGCGAGCGGCGCACGTCAAGGGCATGCCACCAGGAGGTGTTCATACCGAGCTCGCGCCGGCGGCTGATCTCGTACAGACCGAGCGCGGCGAACGGGCCGACAAGTGCGAACCCCGACATCAAGGGATAGATAAGCTGGATGGCATTGGCGCCAGACGACGTCCACCGCGTCAGGATCAGGCCGACGATGGGATAGATCAGGCACAGGAACACGTAGTGCGATGGCTTTGCCCAGAAATCCTCGGCGCCGAGGCGCAGTGCATCCCAAAGGTCCGACGTGGTAATGCGACGCACTGCTGGCTGCACATGCATCCCACGTGCGTCCGCCATGACATGAAAGCCGGCCATAACCATCCTCCCGTGTGTCGGGGCGGTCACCGCCAGGATGGCCGCCCGGAGCTGCCACTTTTCGTTCAAGCGCAATTCTAGTCGATTTAGGGCCGCTTGTCGCCAAGTCCATTGATCGGTTGAGTTGATTTCCGGTTCTCTCCTCGGATCAGCAAGCGGGTTTGCAGTGGCGGGGCGCCAGGCATGTCGGCGCCGCGCGGTTGAAAATACCTGAAGCGCGTCAGGCGGCGAACCGATCGATCACCTCGACAACCCAACGGTCTCGCACCGCATTCTGGCGCTGGAACTGCGCAAGCTGGAGGACGCCGGTATCGTGCGGCGAACGGTGTATTCGGGCTATCCGTTGCGCGTTGAATACGATCTTACCGCGCCGGGTCGCGGGCTTGTGCCGCTGATCGATGCGCTCGGCGCCTGGTGGGTGCATACGGAAGACGATCGGATGGGCGGTAATCCAACCTCGGACACAAATCTCGATACAGCAGCCTAGGATCGTCGATTCGACCCCGTTTTTCGCCGCCCTGCCCGGCAAAAGCCATGATCGCCACTATTTCAGGTGGGCATGACCGTTGCGAAAATCGAAAACCACCCGATCCCGAATCTGAACAGGCGCATGCTGCTGAAGGGCGTCGGCCTCGCAGCCTTGGCCGGGCTCGCCGCCTGCGGCACCGTTTCGCTGCCGGCCGGCGAAGGCGCCAGGGTTTCCTCATCCGCCACTGGCACGCTGGCCGGCATCCGCGCTTCGGCCGGGCTCGCGGCGCTGGTACCCGACCGGCAGCTCGAACAGGCCGCCCTGCAGCAGGCCGGCTACATGGCGCAACGCCGTCGCATGAGCCACACCACCGGATGGGGCAAGGATTTTGCCTCGCGCGTCAAAGGCAATGGCATTGCGGGTGCGGCCGCTGAGAACATCGCCGAGGGCCGTTTCGACCTACAGAAGCTGTTCGATATCTGGGTGCATTCAGCCGGCCATCGCCGCAATATGCTCGATCCGCGCTTCACCCGCTTCGGCCTTGCCTATGTGCGCGATGGCAGCGATAGCAACCTCCGTTACTGGAGCCTCGTGCTCGGGAAATAGCAGCAGGCGTATCGCCGTCGGCCGCCGGCTTCTTCGTCAAGCTGCGCGGCGGACCAATGGCTGATCCGTCAATCCTTGGGGTTGAGCAAGGTCTCGATGTCCCGTGCGGAGACCGGTTTGCTGAAGTGATATCCCTGCATTTCATCGCAATTGTTCTTGCGCAGGAAGGCGATTTGATCGTCGGTTTCGACGCCTTCGGCGATAACTCTCATGTTCAGCTTTTGACCCAACGAAATTACGGCGCTCGCAACAGCCTGATCGTTTTCGTCATCGGCGACGTCGTTGATGAAAGATTTGTCGATCTTCAGCCGCGCAACTGGAAACGTCTTGAGTGCGCTGAGGCTGGAATAGCCCGTCCCGAAATCGTCGATCGATATCTGAACGCCAAGATGTTGCAGTTCGTTCATCGTCGCGACCGCCAAATCGGTGTCCTGCATGATGAGGCTTTCGGTCAACTCCAGCTCCAGATAGCTTGCCTCAAGGCCGCTCTCCTGGAGTGCATTGACGACACGTCCGATCAGGTTCCTTTCCCTGAATTGCCGAGCCGACACATTCACGCAAACCGTCATCGGCGGCAGACCCGCATCCTGCCAGGCCTTGTTCTGTCGACAGGCTTCGTGCAGGACCCAATCGCCGATCGGCACGATCAGACCGGTCTCCTCGGCCGCAGGAATGAAGCTGGTCGGCGCTACCAGGCCCAGTGTTGGGTGGTTCCAGCGTATCAACGCTTCCACCGCAAAGACACGCCCCGAGCGAAGATCAACTTGCGGCTGGTAGACCAGCGCGAATTCCGAGGCGGCCAAGGCGTTTCGCAATTCCTCTTGAAGCACGAATTTTTCATGAGCCCTTGAGTTGAATTCGGGAGCGTAGAATTGGAAATTGTCGCGGCCGAACTCTTTCGCGCGATACATGGCTGCATCGGCATTGGCCAGGAGTGTTTCCGGGCTCGCTCCATCCTTGGGATAGTTCGCGATGCCGATGCTGGCGGTCGTTCGTAGCTGATGCTCTCCGAGATGAACCGGCTCCGCGATCGCGGCCCGGATCTTCTGCAAGCTCTGGGAGATGAGATCGACATCCGTGGGCTGGTCGAACAGGACGATCACAAATTCATCGCCGCCAAGTCGCACAACGGTGTCGGTCGCCCTTACGCATTCGACCATACGGCTGGCGACGGTCTTCAGGAGCTCGTCTCCGGCATTGTGGCCAAGCGTGTCGTTGACGAGCTTGAAATTGTCCAGATCGATGAACACCAGCGTCACCCAGCGATCGTATCGCTGCGCGTACAAGATGGCTTGAGAAAGCCGGTCCTCCAGCAAGGCGCGATTAGGAAGCCCGGTAAGCACGTCATGATTTGCCATGAAGTGGATTTGGTCTTCAGCCAGTTTGCGCTCGATCGCTATACCGGCGATGCGGGTCGTGAAATCAATCAGCCGGGTCTCGGCCTCGACCGGTTCACGCACCGTCATCGAATACATTGCAAAGACACCCAAAACCGCGCCCTGATGCGACAGGATCGGGGTCGACCAGCAAGAACGATAACCGTATACCGCCACCAGTTCGCGGTAATCCTCCCACAGCGGATCTTGTATGACGTCGGCGACAATGACCGGCTCCCGCCGATAGACCGCGGTCCCGCACGATCCGACCTTGGGACCGATGGCGATGCCATCGATGGCGTTCGTATAGCCTTTCACCAGGCTCGGCGCCGCACCGTGCCGCAAATGGCTGCCGTCCTTGTCGAGGAGCAAGACGGAACCGAATATGCCTGTCAGCTGGGATTCCACGAGACGCATGAGGCGGTCGAGCACGTCCTCGAGCGGAGCACTCATCGCGATCATTTCCAGGATTTGCGCTTGCCCGTCACGGAGGACGTCGGCTTGCTTGCGGGCAGTGATGTCGTGGGCGATGCCAATTAGACCGAATATCTCATTTTTAACATTGCGCAGCGGAACCTTCGTCGACGAGAACCACTTGCCGGCGCCGGACGCATCGACAACAAACTCCTCCTCGTCGATCATCGGCTGTCCGCCGGTGAGGACGTTCTGTTCGATCACGCGAAATTTCTGCGCAAGTTCGGGAGCATGGAGATCAAAGTCGGTCAAGCCGATCATGTCGCTTGTCTTGTCCCGGCCATTGTCGGACGCAAGGGCCCTGTTGACCATCACGAAGCGGCTTTCGGTGTCCTTGACCCATAGATAGCCCGGCACCCAGTCGATCAGCGTCTGCAGCGAGATGCGTTCATTGACAATCTGGCGATTGGCCGCGAGTTCCGTAACGTCCGAATGCGTGGAAACCCAGCCGCCGTCGGGCATAGGTTGGTGGCAGACCTGGATTGTCCGGCCATCGGTGAGGTTGGCGGTCCAGATTCTTGAAGTGACACTCGAATTGACCGACCGGGCCAATGCTAGATAGGCGTCGGCAGCCATAGCGGATGTTCCGGCAGCGACGCGTCGCTCGACGATTTCACCCAGTGTCAGGCCCGGCTGCAATTGCTCCACCGCAATGCGGTAGATCTCCGCATAGCGACGGTTAGACAAGATCAGACGTTCATCGGCGTCGAAAAAGCAAATGCCTTGCGATATGTTGTCGATCACCGTCTTGAAACGGAGTGCCTGGCCTTCGAGCCCGACGATCGTAGCTCGAAGCTCGTGCTCAAGGGTTTCGTAGGAAGCCGTAGCCAGTTTTGCTAGTGCGGCCAGGCCGCTCGACTCGGGCACCTCGGTGGCTAGCCTGGATGATTTCGTGACCAAACAGAGTTCCTCCGATTTGGCGCATGGGAAAATACCGCTCACTTGCAGACGGAAGTCCCCATAGTGTTACGTATATACTAATGACAGATGAACTGGATCGAGATCGAGGCTGCGGAGCCTCGATACCTGAAGCCAAGGGCTGTTCTCGAACCTCTTTTGAGCTTCCAGACTCAGTATTCTTCGACATCAGGATGATTCGGCCGACAACCGCCCGAGGCGATCGCCACTGCGCCATCCGCTACTGGGATAGTTGAGAATGCAGGCTGTATGATCATGATCTCCAGACTGGCTGCCACGGAGACATACAACCTCCAGCGCAACGGCATCTAGTCCATGTGCGCGGCTGGTCCGCCAGCGGCAGGCGCCTGCTTTGGCTTGCGCAGCAGGAAAACAAACGGGATGGCAAGCAGCGTCATCACCATGAGTATTTTGAAGTCATTGACGTAGGAGATCATCATCGCCTGGAGATTGACCATGCGGTCGACTTGCGACAGCGCCATTGGATCGCCGCTTGCGGCCGCTGGGGAGACCGCCCACAGATTTGGGTTGAACGGATTGATGAAGGCCGAAAGCTCGGAATGATTGACCTGCGTGTTGCGCACCATCAGAACGGTTACGACCGACACGCCAATGGACGAGCCAAGGTTACGCACCAGGCTGAACAGAGCCGTGGCGTCGGTGCGGAAGCGCACATCCAGCGTGGCGAAGGCGACCGTCGACAGCGGCACGAACACCATGCCCATGCCCAGGCCCTGGATGACGCCGGAGCTGAGGATCAGCCAATTGTCCATCTGCGGCGTGAAGGTGGACATGGTGTAGAGCGACTGCGCTGTCAGCAGAAAGCCGATGACGACAAGAATCCTGGCGTCGATCCTGCTCATGAGCCGCCCGACGACAAGCATCGAAATCATCGTGCCGACACCGCGCGGCCCCAAGACGACACCGATGGTGACGGTTGGATAGCCGAAGATGGTCGACAGCATCGGCGGCAGCAGCGACATCGAGGCCAGGATGAGCACACCCATGACGAAGATGAACGCCAGCCCAGTGACGAAATTGCGATCGAGGAAGATCTTGGGATCGATGAAGGGGTGTTCCGCCGTCATCGTGTGGATGATGAACACCCAAAAGCCGGTGAGGGAAAGAGCAAGCTCGATCCAGATCTCGATCGAGGAAAACCAGTCGACCTCGCCGCCGCGGTCGAGCAGCAGCTGCAGCGCACCGACACCGAGCGATAACATGGCGAAGCCGAAGAAATCGAAACCGCGCACCCGCCGGGCAACCGCCGGCAGATAGGCGGCCATGCCGAGGAAGGCGATGATGCCGACCGGCAAATTGATGAAGAACACCCAGCGCCAGTTGAAATTCTCGGTCAGCCAGCCGCCGAGCGTCGGGCCCAGGATTGGCCCCAGCATGATGCCGGCGCCCCAGATGGCCATTGCCTGGCCGTGGCGTTCCCTGGGGTTGATGTCGAGCAGGAAGGTTTGCGACAGTGGCACGATGGCGGCGCCGAACACGCCCTGCATCAGCCGGAAGAACACTATGCTCTCCAGGCTCCAGGCAATACCGCACAGCATCGAGAACACGGTGAAGCCGACAACCGCCCCCAGGAACAGTTCCTTGCGGCCGAAGCGATCGGCCAGCCAGCCGGTCACCGGCGTCATGATGGCGGCGGCGACGATGTAGGAGGTCAGCACCCAGTTGATGTTGTCCGGCGAGGCGCCGAGATCGCCGGTCATGGTCGGCAGCGCGACGTTGGCGATCGTCGTGTCGAGCGCCTGCATGATCGTCGCCAGCATGAGGGCGACCGTGATCAGGCCGCGATGCGGCACTTCTTTGAAGGGTTCGGGCGTGCTCATGACGTGAAACTTCCAGCAGGTAACAAAAACGTGTACAACGGGTTTCCGGGCGGCAAAGCCTTCCGTTGAGAGACCTTCATCGCGGTGGGACGCGATTATCGATGTGGGGGTTACATCGACCGAAAGTCTCTGATGAGCGGATGCCTGCCGCCCGGAAACATGAGGACCGACGGGTCCGTGCCGAAGATTTCAGATTCCGGTCAAGCCGCGCGGCGGCTTCGCCCAGACGCTGATCCTTCCCACTCCTCCATCAGACCAATCCTGCTACTCGCTTCCACCCGCAGGTCCCCGCGGGATTCCGCTGACTTTACTGCGCGGTCTCGCCAGCCGTGGCGTGACCGAAGATCGACGGCAGGCCACGCGCCACGCCGGTGTCGACGGTAACGGTGGCGCTCATGCCGGTGCGCAACGCCATCTTGGCGTCGGCATCGGTCAGTTCGAGACGCACCGGAATGCGCTGCGTGACCTTGACCCAGTTGCCGGTGGCATTCTGGGCCGGCAGGAGCGAGAATTCCGCTCCCGTGCCGGCGCCGATCGCCTTGACCGTCGCTTCGAAGGTGCGCCCCGGATAGGTGTCGACCACGATATCAGCCTTCTGCCCGGGCTTCATGTGGGTGAGCTGCGTTTCCTTGAAATTGGCGGCGATCCAGGTGTCGCCGGTCTCGACCAGCGAGAACAGCGGCGTGCCGGAACCGACATACTGGCCGACCTTGAATGAGGAAGCCTGGCTGACGACGCCGTCGGCCGGCGCCTTGACCGTGGTCCGCGCCAGGTCGTAGGCCGCCTTGTCGCGCGCGGCGAGCGCGGCCATCACGGTCGGGTGCTTGTCGGTCTCGATGTCGGGATTGCCGCCAAGCGCTGCCTTGGCGCTGATGATGCCTTGCTCGGCAACGGCCAATTGCTGCTTGGCCTTGTCGAGATCGTTCTTGGCCTCGTCCAGTGACGACTTGGCGTTGATGCCCTTCTGGGCAAGGTCGGCGGCGCGGTCGAACTGCGACTGGGCGAAGGCGACCTGACTGGTGTCGGATTTTTGCTGAGCCATGGACTGGCCATAAGCCGCGCGCAACTGCTCGACATTGAGACGCGCTCCCGCAACCGCCGCGTCGGCCTGAGCCAGCGCGATCCGGTATGGCTCAGGGTCGATGGCAAACAGCACATCACCCTGCTTGACCAGCTGGTTGTCGGCGATGTCGACCTGAACGATACGCCCGGCCGTGTCGGAAGCGATCGAGACCTTGGCCTGCTGCAGATTGGCGTTCTCCGTCTCCTGGTAGCGGCCGCCGGTGACCCAGACATAGCCGCCGCCGGCAGCCAGTGCGGCAGGCAGTGCGACCATCAGCAGAAAGCGACCCAGCCGGCGCTTCTTCTTCACAGGGGTCAGGGCTGGCTGCACCGGGGGAGCAACCGTCACCGGGGCGGCGGCCGGCTTCTCCGGCGCTTCCATTTCCAGCTCGGTCACTTTCTCGTCTATCTTGGCTACCGCGTTCATGCTGCTGCGCCTTCTGTCTTTACTTTTTCAATGGACGGCGTCTCGTCGTCGGTCAGGTTCCGGACCATCGCTTCAAGCCCCTCAATGAGGACACGGCGGGCTTCCGGCTTCACGCCGACCAGTGATTCCTCGTAGACTTCCCCGGCAATGCTCTTGATCACGGCGTAGGCTTCGCTCGCCTTGGGCGTCAGGAAGATCATGCGCACCCGGCGATCGGTGGCGTCGGGACGACGCTCAATCCAGCCGCCCTCCTCCATGCGATCGACCAGGCGAGAAACGCTGATCGGCTCGATTTCGAGAAGTTCGGCCAGCCGCGCCTGCGCGACGCCGTCTTCCTTGGCAACGCGCACCAGAAGCCGCCATTGCGCCGAAGAAAGCCCCAAGCCACTGGCCCTCGCCTCGAAGCGCTTGCGCATAAGGCGCTGCACGTCGTGGATCAAGAAGCCCAATCTGTCGATGCCATCGGAAACCATGAGCGGGATATATAATAAGCGTGCTTACTATTCAAGATGCCGCGTTGCACAAGAAGCCGGCAAATGCGCATGACAGCCATGCGCTGCAGTCATGGTTAGCGATTGGTGAGCGCCTGGTCTCCATGCCAGTCGGCATAGCCGCTCCGCCACGTCATGCTGGTCGTGTCTGACATATTGATGTACAGCCGTTGGTCAGGATCGGGGGATCACGAAAATGCCGACGCTTTACGCTCTCAAGCCGGCTTTCCAGGGAAGGCTGCGGCCGCTGGTCAATCGGCTGGCGGCAATCGGGGTCACTGCAAACAGCATAACCATCCTGGCGGCGTTGATGTCGATGGCGGCAGGAGCGGCCATCGCGGTTCTGCATGAATGGCGCTGGCTGCTGCTGCTTGTCCCAG
This sequence comes from Mesorhizobium sp. M1409, assembly GCF_040317535.1. Lineage (NCBI taxonomy): Bacteria > Pseudomonadati > Pseudomonadota > Alphaproteobacteria > Hyphomicrobiales > Phyllobacteriaceae > Mesorhizobium > Mesorhizobium sp. M1409. Next base: position 12,437 of record NZ_JAMYKV010000018.1, on the reverse strand, counting down.
CGGTTATGTTCGTGCGCATGGCGCTGAATGCCGTGGATGGCATGCTGGCGCGGGAACATGGGCAGGCCTCGACGCTCGGCATGTATCTGAACGAGTTTTGCGACGTCGTTTCGGACTTCGCGCTAATTCTCCCTTTTGCCGTCTTTCCGGAATTTGGCGCATGGGGCGTCATCGCCTTCGCGATATCGGCGGTGCTGACCGAGTTCGCCGGCGTGCTCGGCATCGCCGCCAAGGTCGGACGCAACTATGCCGGGCCGTTCGGCAAGAGCGACAGGGCAATGGCGCTCGGCGTGGTCGCCGTGCTGTGCGCCGCCGGGCTCTGGCCGGCATCCATCGCGCCGTTTGTGTTTCCGGCCATGGCAACGCTTTCGCTGCTGACCGCCATAAACCGGATACGCGCCGGCCTTATTGGCAGCGCCAGCTGAGCATCGAGGCTCGCCATGCCGCCAGAGGGAAAGACCATGATGCACGAGCCGATCGCCGCCGCGGCCACGGAAAGCCTTGAGCGGCAAGCGCAGGAGCGGGTCTTCCGCAGCCATGACGGGACGGAGATCTTCTACCGGTTCTGGCCGGCGGCGTCCGCCGATACCAAGGGCGCGGTGGTGCTCTTCCATCGCGGCCATGAACATGGCGGCCGCATGGCCCACCTCGTCGATGAATTGCGGATGCCCGACCACGCCTTCTATGCCTGGGATGCCCGTGGCAATGGTCGTTCGTCCGGCGAGCGCGGCTATGCCCCGTCCTTCTCGGCCCTGGTGCGCGACATCGACTGCTTCATGCGCGAGATCGCCGCCAGGGATGGCTTCGCCACGCGGGATATCGCGCTGATCGCGCAATCCTTCGGCGCCGTGCTCGCCGCAGCCTGGGTGCATGATTATGCGCCGAAGCTGCGCGCCATGGTGCTGGCCTCACCGGCCTTTTCGGTGAAACTCTACGTGCCCTTCGCCAGGGAAGGCATTGCGTTGTGGCAGAAGATCAAGGGCCGCTTCTTCGTCAATTCCTACGTCAAGGCGAAATTCCTGACCCATGATCTCGTGCGCATCGCCTCCTTCGAGAGCGATCCGCTGATCACGCGGCCGATCGCCTCCAACATCCTGGTCGAACTGTACCAGTATGCCGCGCGGATCGTCGCTGACGCCCGCGCCATCACCGTGCCGACGCAGCTTCTGCTTTCGGGCAGCGACTGGGTGGTGCGTCACGGTCCGCAGCATGAGTTCTTCGTCAATCTCGGCAGTCGCGCCAAGGAACGCCATGTGTTGCCGGGCTTCTTCCACGACACGCTGGGCGAGCGCGACCGGGCGCGGGCCCTCGACCTGATCCGGCCGTTCCTGGCCAGGCAGTTCGCCACGCCGGACGCGCCGGTCGACCTGAAGCAGGCGGATATTGCCGGCTACACCCGCGACGAGGCCGACAGGCTTGCCTCGCCGCTCGATCCGTTGTCGCCCAAAGGCCTCTACTGGGCATTCAGCCGTGCCTCCATCCGCATGGGCGCCTGGATCTCGCAGGGCATGAAAACCGGCATCGCCACCGGCTTCGATTCCGGCTCGACGCTGGACTATGTCTATGAGAACGACGCGCGGGGTCTCACACCCCTTGGCCGTGTCATCGACCGCATCTTCCTGGAAGCCATAGGCTGGCGCGGCATCCGCCAGCGCAAGCTGCATCTCGAAGAACTGATCGGCTCTTGCCTGACGACGCTCAAGGCCGCAGGCCGCCCGGCGCACATTCTCGACATCGCCGCCGGCCACGGCCGCTATGTTCTCGATGCCATCGTCAAGAGCCCCGACCAGCCGGCGAGCGTGCGCCTGCAGGATTATTCCGACCTCAACGTGCAGCTTGGCCGCAAGTTGATCGCCGAACGGCAATTGCCGGCTGATGTCTCGTTCCAGCGTGCGGACGCCTTCGATGCCGATATGCTCGGCTCGATCGATCCGGCGCCCGGCCTCGCCATCGTCTCCGGCCTCTACGAGCTGTTCTCCGACAATGCGATGATCGCCCGCTCGCTCGGTGGGTTGGCCAGCGCCATGCAGCCGGGGGGTCTTTTGCTCTACACCAACCAGCCCTGGCATCCGCAGCTCGAGATGATCGCCCGCAGCCTGACCTCGCATCGCGGCGGCGAGGCCTGGGTGATGCGCCGGCGCACGCAAGGCGAGATGGACCAGCTCGTCGAGGCCGCCGGTTTCGACAAGCTCGACCAGCGCATCGACCAGTGGGGCATCTTCACCGTCTCGGTCGCGCGGCGACGCTGAACAGGATGGTGTCATCGCTTGCATCCACCGCGCGCACCGAGCCCTATGGCAGGGTGGTCGTCAGGGCAGCCCTTTGGCTGGCCTTCCTGGCGCCGTTCTTCTACCTCAGCTACGGCTTCGCCAACTGGCTGGCGTCGCGGCGCGATGACGTCGGCAGCATCGTATTCGCCTGGGAACACAGCATCCCCTTCCTCGCCTGGACCATCGTGCCCTATTGGTCGATCAACCTGTTCTACGGCCTGTCGCTGCTGCTCAACGACAACAGGCAAGGGGTCGACCGCCTGGCCGGGCGCTATCTCACGGCGCAGATCGTCGCCGTTGCCTGCTTCATCCTGTTCCCACTGACCGCGACGTTCGTGCGGACGGCAACGACCGGACTGCCGGGCTTCCTGTTTGCCGTGCTCGGCGGTTTCGACAAGCCGTTCAACCAGGCGCCCTCGCTGCACATCGCCCTGTTGGTGATCATCTGGGATCACTGGCGCAACCGGCTCGGCGGCTTTCTCCTGCCGGTCTGGCATGGCTGGTGCTTCCTCATCGGTGCTTCGGTGCTGACGACCTGGCAGCATCATTTCATCGACATCCCGACCGGCGCGCTGCTCGGGTTTTTCGCGCTGTGGCTGTTTCCCCGCAGCGGCGCGTTGCCGTTTTCAGGCATCCGGCTGACCAGCGATGCGAAGGCGCGGCGGCTGGCGCGGTTCTATGCGCTGGGCGCCGTCCTCGCCCTGGCCGGTGCCGCGCTCGGCACCTTCTTCTGCGCCGTCGCGCTCTTCCTGCTTTGGCCGGCGCTGGCGCTGGCCATCGTCGCCTTCGCCTATGCCGGGTCCGGCTCGAAGGTGTTCCAGAAATCCGCCGATGGCAGCATCACCCTTGCAAGCCGTATTCTGCTCTTGCCCTACCGGCTCGGCGCCAGGGCAAACATGTGGGCCTGGACGCGTAATCTTGCTCCCCAGGTGGCGATTGCCGACGGCGTTTTTCTCGGGCGCTTTCCCACGGCAAGCGAGGCCAACAGCTTCGGCACGATCATCGACCTCGCCGCCGAATTTGAAAAGCCGGCAGGAGCCGATTGCCGCTGGATCAGCTTTCCGATGATCGACCTGTTGCCGCCGCCGACGGCGATACAGCAACAGGCCGCCAGTGCGCTGGAAAGTGCGCGCCGCGACGGCACCGTGCTGGTGTGCTGTGCGCTCGGCTTCCAGCGGAGCGCCGGCGTCGTCGCCGAATGGCTGGTTGCGACCGGCAGAGCCCAGGCGCCGACGCTTGCCCGCGAGATGCTGATAGCAGCCGGCCGGCCGGTTCATCTTGCCGAGACCACGGAGCAGGCGGCGTCATGACCGGCAATGCTTACCAGGAACGCGCCGACCGCTTCGCCCGCATGCTGATGCAGCAGGCCGCATGGCCGGCCGCAGTCGTGGTGGCTGCAAATATCCTTGGGCCCCTGGCCGCGTCGGCGCGCGGAGCCTTCGAGACCTTGCCTGCGGCGATCGCCCTGTCCATCACCGCCGCAAGCGCTGTCGCCGTGCTGACGCTGTCGGCATTGCTGGCGTTCGATGCGCTGCTCTTCCGGCTGATGGCGAGCCACGACGACGAGGTTTCCGGCGGCGCCGCGGTGGATGACATGCTGGCGCGCATGCGCCTGAAACCCGCCGCGTCCACGACACGCACGCTCGATGACCGCATGGCTGGCACAAGCCGCTTGCTGTTCAAGCAGCGTGCGGCCCTCGCCCTGTTTGCCGTAGCACTTCTGGCGGCGGGGTTTTGGGCGCCGCGATGAACAAGCTTTCGCTGAAAACCTTCACCTTGCTGCAGACGGTAACCTCCGTCGGCCTCTCGGCGCTGGCCTGGATGGTGACCGGCGTGCGTCCGATATGGAGCGGCAGCCTGCCGTCCGACCGGCAGCGCATCTATTTCGCCAATCACACCAGCCATGGCGACTTCATCCTGCTGTCGGCGTGCCTCAGCGAAAGGGAACGCGCGATCACGCATGCGGTTGCTGCCGGCGAATATTGGGGAAAGTCGCGGCTGCGCCGCTTCATTGCCGAGGACATGCTTTCGTCGGTGCTGATCAACCGGCAATGGACGAAGCCTGAGGAAAACCCGATCGAGATCATGCTGTCGGTTCTCGACCAGGGCCACTCGCTGATCCTGTTTCCCGAGGGCACCCGCAACATGACCGAGGAGCCGCTGCTGGCCTTCCGCTCCGGGCTCTACAATCTGTCGATGGCGCGGCCACAGGTCGAGCTGATCCCGTGCTGGATCGAGAACATGTCACGCGTGCTGCCCAAGGGCCAGTTCCTGCCGGTGCCGCTGCTGTGCCGCGTCGTCTTCGGCGCACCGGTCGCCGTGGCGCCTAGCGAAGAGCGCCGCGCCTTTCTCGAGCGTGCCCACGCCACGCTTCTGGCGCTCAACCCGCGTCCCGAGCGAGACGATTGATGCGCCACGAGATCTCCATCCTGATCATCGGCCTGCTGGCGGTTTTGACCACCGCCAGCATCGTCGCCGCCATACTTTCGGCGCGGGCGCCGAAGCCGCTAAGCTCGACCCTGGTCAATCTCACCCAGCGCATCAACGCCTGGTGGGTGATGGTGGCGATGATGACGGTCGCCTTCTTCTTCGGCCGCTACGGCATGACCATCCTGTTCGCGCTGATTTCCTTCGCCGCGCTGCGCGAATTCGTGACGCTGACGCACACCCGCCGCAGCGACCACTGGGTGCTGCTTGGCATGTTCGGCATCATCATACCGTTTCAATACTGGCTGGTGTGGACCGCCTGGTACGGGCTCTTCGTCATCTTCATTCCGGTCTATTGCTTCCTGTTGATGCCGGCCATCACGGCGCTGCATGGCGACACCGAACGCTTCCTCGAGCGGATCGCCGCGCAGCAATGGGCGGTGATGATTTCGGTCTATTGCGTCAGCCATGTTCCAGCGCTGCTGACACTCGACGTGCCGGGCTTCGAAGGCCGCACCCTGCTGCTGATCGCCTTCCTGATCATCGTCGTGCAAGGCAGCGACGTGCTGCAATACATCTTCGGCAAGCTGTTTGGAAAACACCGTTTTTCGCCGAACGTCTCGCCGTCGAAAACCTGGGAAGGCCTGATCGGCGGACTGGTGTCGGCGAGCCTGCTCGGCGCGCTGTTGTCGTTCGTGACGCCCTTTTCGCCGTTGCAGGCAGCGGCCGTGGCCTTCGTCGCCTGCTCGATGGGATTTCTGGGTGGTCTGGTCGCCTCGGCCATCAAGCGCGACCAGGGCGTCAAGGATTGGGGCCATCTGATCGAGGGCCATGGAGGCATGATGGACCGCACCGACAGCCTGGTCTTCGCCGCCCCGGTGTTCTTTCACATCGTGCGCTATTTCTGGACGGTCTGAGCAGGCCGTTTCCGACCGCGCTCAAAGCCGGTTGCGGATGAGCATGGCGACGACGAAGAACGCACCGACCGAGCTGATGCCGACCGGCAGTTCCCGCGGCGGCAGCAGCGTTCGTGCCAGAAGATCGCTGGCCATCAAAAGCACAGCGCCGGAATTCGAACGCTACGGCCCCGAATTCGATCCACGCGGCGGCAATGGCGGTTTGGAGATCTGGATCCCGGTGAAAGCGTAGGCGATCACCCCATCGGCAGCGCCGGCCAGCGATCGGCGATCCTGCCGCCGGAAAACACCGCGATCGATCCGAATTGCTGCAGCACGGCCTCGCTCTGCGTCGGGCGCAGGAAGGCATGGTCGCCTGGCCTTGCGGTCGCATCGGCCGGCAAGCCCATGAATTGCTGGTTGGAGGACAGGCCGAGCAGGGCGTTCGTCTTCATGCCTTCGGGGAACACGGGCTCGGCCATCCACTTGCCGCCATAGAGGTAGCACCCCTTGCGCGGAAACCGGCCGAGTGCCTGCAGCAGGCGCGTGACGGCAGGCGGGCCGGGCAGCATCGGCTCGACCACTTTCAGCATCGGCGTCGCGATAAAGGCCGCCGGCAGGAAGCCTTCGAGGCCGGGCGTATCGAAATCGCTGGGCAGCACGAAGGCCGAGCCCATCGACACTTCGTTGGCCACGCCGCCATGGTGGAGCAGTGCGGTCTTGCTGCCGCCGATGTTCAAGATGCGGCGCTGGTCCGCGCCGAGGCAAGCGACGAACGCCGTGGCCTGCGCCGACGCCTTTGCCAACGCTTTCACCGGCCCGCCGAACAGGCCGGGAATGTGCGGCGCATGCGCCTCATAGGCCATGACACCTTGGCAACGCAGCCGGGCCGGCATTGCGCTCAAAGCCAACGACAACGCCTCCGGGCTGGCAAAGCCGCCGCGATGCAGCCCGACATCGATCTCGAAGGCGATGCGCAGCTCGATGTCGAGTTCGTCAGCGAGTGCGCCATATTCCGCCAGCCGCTCCTGTGTATCGATCAACCAGCAGACACGCGACCAGTCAGCCGCGCCTTTCGAAAGCGCAGCCCTTGCCGCATCGACCGGCATCGGTTTGCCATACAGCAGATCGGCATCCGGAAACGCCTTCACCACCGCCCCGCTGATCGGCGGATGGAAGGTCATGACGTGATTGGTGCCAAGAGCCTTGCCGATATGAGCAAGCAGCGGCAGGCAGGCGAGCGATTTGTCGACCAGCCGCACAGCAAGAGCGGGGTCAAGCCGCTCTTTCACCAGTGCGATATTGCGGTCCAGCCGGCCGATATCCAGCACCAGGCAGGGCTGGAAGATGCCGGCGGTCTTCAGTGCGTCCGACAGGGCGGAAAAATAGGCGCTCATCGTTCGATGCCAAAAGGACTGGGCTCGATGCCGAACAGGCCGGCCATGTAGGGCGAGACGAAGCGGTTTTGCGGATCGATGTCGCGGCGCACCGCCATGGCGTCTTCCCAGCGCGGGTAGAGCTTTTTCAGCTCCGCCGCTGTCAGGCTGTGCATCTTGCCCCAATGCGGCCTGCCGCCATATCTGCGGAAGATCGGCTCGACTGCGCGCATGAACGGCAGCGGATCGTTCGCTGCGTCATGGTGGATGGCGATCGAGCAGGTCGGCCTCCTATAGAATGGCGACAGCCAGAATTCGTCGGGCGCAACGCTGCGCACCTCCATCGGGAAATAGACCTCGGGAAAGCGCTTCTCCGTCAGCTCGATGATTTCGGCCAGCGCCTTCGGCCCCTCCTCGAACGGCAAATGGTATTCCATCTCGTTGAACTTGGTCTGCCGGTCGCTGGCATAGACGTTGAGCCAGTCCTGCACGTAGTCCTCGGCCGGAAATTTGGCGACCGCCGAGCGGATGAGGCGGCCGCGCAGCGACGGCAGCCAGGCGAGCGCGGTGCGCAGCCGGCGCAGCGTCCTCAACCCGGCCTCATCCGCTTCCGGCGGTCGCGGGGTCGGTGCCGCGTCGCTGAGATCGCTGGCGATGAACTGCGCGTAACCGGAAAACGGAATGTAGTAGAATTCGGCCGAGCGATGGGCGGCCATCATCGTCTCGAAGTCCCGCAGCATCTCAGTGATCGGCAGCACCCATTTGCGGCGGCGCAGCCGGTAGGTGGCAATGTTGTTCAACGTTACTTCGGTCATCACGCCGAAGGCGCCGAGCGCGACACCAATGGCATGGATCATCTCCTGGTCCCCTGCCCGCTTGAAGTCGCGCAGCTTGCCCAACCCGTCGACAATCCGCACCGTCTCCAGCTGCGTGTGATAGGCACCGAGCGTCGGTCCCGAGCCATGGGTGGCCGTGCCCAGCGCGCCGCCGATGGCCTGGCGGTCGATATCGCCCATATTGGGCAGGCCCTGGCCGATGCCTTGCAGCATGTGCATGAGCGGCCCGAGCCGGGTCCCTGCCCGCACCCGCGCCTGATGTTTCTCGGCGTCGTGCGAGACCAGCCCTTCCAATTTCTCCAAGGACAGGATGGTGCCCTTGGATTTCACCAGCGGGGTGAAGGAATGACCGGCGCCGACGACGCGGATCGGACCCGGCGCTGTGCGCACCAGATCGCCCAGTTCGCCGGCATCGGCGGGACTGGCGATCAACCGCGGTTCGGCGGTGACAATGCCCGACCAGTTGCTCCATCTGTTCGACATGGCGCTCCCCGCTCAGGCAACGGCGCGGCGGCGCCGCGTCACGAGGATAAACAGACCGAGCAGCACCACGCTGGCCACAGCACTGGCGGCGGCGAATTCCGGCACCGGCCGGAAGTCCTTGCCGTCGATGAGCAGCGACGCGGCGATCGGTCCGATCGCCAGGCCGAACAGCTGGGCCGCGGGCACCAGCAGCACGGCGGTGCGCGTCTCGTCGGCGGTGATCGCCAGCCGGATCTGATAGGGCACGATGAACAAGAGGATGAAGCCCATGACCAGGGCGGCGATCCAGAATGTGGCGGGGCCAGGTCCGCTGGCGAGAACCAGCGAGCTGACAAGCGCGATGGCACCGATCGCGGCGATGGCCAAGCGATAATCGATGCGCGCCTCGAAAACGGTTGCCGTCATCGCACCCAGGACCTGCGCCGCGAGGCTGGCGGAGACGATCAGGCCGACGGTGCGGCCATCGATGCCGTATTGCGCGCCAAGCGGTTCCAGAAAGGCCCAGACCGCACCGAAGAACATGAAGTAGCAGAACACCGACAGCAGCGCGGTGAGCGAAGGAATCGTCAGCACATTGGCCAGATTCTCTTCCTTGGGCAGATCGGCGTAGTCCCCGGGGACGGTGAAGGCGACCGCCAGCGACGCGATGCAGACGACGGCAAGAACGAGGAAGCCGCCCGCCGATCCGGCTGCCGGGATGACATAAAGCGCCAGCAACAGGGCAAGCGCGCATTGCGCCAGTGTCTGCATGGTGACGAAATAGCCGCCGATGCGCTCGGCGCGCCGCGAACGGGCGATCAACTCCGTGGCGACCGCCACCAGACCGCCCTCGGCAAGACCGGCCAGGGCGCGGGCCCCGATCAGCGTGTTGGCGGTTGCGGCATAGGCCGTCCACACATTGGCCAGCGCCAGCAACAGCAAAAGGACGGCACTTTTCCGGCGCATGTTGTGGGCCGAAAGCAGCATCGCCACGACAGCAGAACCGATGGCAATGGCGATCATCTCGGCGGTCGCGACCAGCGCCAGTTCATCGCCGCTGACATGGCCCTCGGTGTAGAGCGCGCCGAGCAACACGGGCTGCAGCCCGAGGATGAGCAGGCCGACCGAACCGATCCACAGTGCCGAGGCAAGCTGTGCGCCGGTCGGATTGCCGACCAGCCAGTCGCCATTGCCCGAGTGCCCGGTATTTGTCGAAGCCAAAGGCGCCTCCCAACGTCCTTGCCGCGCGGCAAAAAAACTGACAACCTGTCAGCATTTCTAGAAACTGATACTTGATCATATTTCTTGTCAACCGGATTTTGAAAAACCCGTGCGAAAGATCGGTGCATGACGGAAGTGAACAGAACAGCCACCGAGCCCCGGCGCAGGCCCAAGCAGGAACGCAGCCGCGAGCGCATCGACGCGATCCTGTCGACGACCATGCGGCTGATCGGCGAGAAGGGCATCGACGCCGTCACCATGAAGGAAGTCGGCATGCTGGCGGGCGGGCCGATCGCCACCGTCTACCATTACTTTCCCAACAAATCGGCGATCCTGGCGATGCTCTACGAGCGGTTTTCAGAAGTCAGCCGTGCCCGGCTGACGGCGATCATCGCCGACGTCCGCGAGGCGAAGGACGTGATCGTGGCCGCCGACCGGCTGCTTGACGATTATCTCAGCCGCGTCGCCGGCGATCCGGCCATCCAGGATCTGCAGAACGCCATCCAGGCCGACAAGGCGCTCAAGAATCTCGACATCGCCGAAACCCGACATCAAGCCAGGATGTTCTGCGACCATGTCATCACCCTGCTCGAGCCCGGGAAGCGCGAGCAGTTCGAACGCATGGTCATCCTGATCTTCCAGCTCGCCGGCGGTGTCGTGCGCCTGGCGCTTGCCGAGGGCGAAGCGGAAAGCCGCCGCACGATCGAAGATTATCGTTCGATCATTCACACGCAGCTGCGGTTGTTTTTGTAGAACACCCATCATTGATCTATCGCACACCGCGGATCAGGCTCTCAAACCCATCGGCCAGATCGGAAGCGCCTGCCGCGAACATCCTCCTCAAATTGCTGGGACGGCCGGGGGTCTTGTTCGCATCCAGCAGCACCGCCCTGCCGTCATGCACCACAAAATCGAATTTTCCATAATCGAAGCCGAGCGCGCGCCGCAGCGAACGCAGTTCATCGGGGACCGGAACAGGCTCACGTCGGATCGTTTCGGATGCCTTGATCAACGGCTTGGGCGATACATAACGCGTGCAGCGCTCGCGGTCTCCGCAGAACACCCAGAAGCGCGCCGCGAAGCCATCGCGCTCTCTTTCCGGAATGAACTTTTCCACGACCAGATCGGCGCGGTCAAAGATACTTTGTGGAATATCGCCGATCGACTCATGGATCGCGTAAGGTTCCTGAACAGGCATGTCCGGAAATAGCTGAGGCTTGCCCGCGCGTTGCGATTGCCGATTGAGGAACGTCTCCGGAATACCCTGATTGTTGAGATTGCTTTTGACGATCACCTGACCTTGCCAGCTGTCAGCTCTGTCGACCAATGCACCGCTGATCCGACGCTTGGATATGTCGACCGCCCCGATATTGAGGCAGAATGCAAAACTTGATGCATAGTCGACATAGTCCGTGGGCGTCACCGTGGCGTCGACATGCAACACCGCTATATCGGCGCTGAATGGCGTCGACAGACCTTGCTGAACCCGAACCGAATGGCCGCGCCTTTTCAATTCGGCGAGAATGTCGAAAAGCATGTATGGGCTGCTCCTGCGCAGCAGGATGTCGCGCCTGCCCAGGAATCGGTCATGCTCATGGGTGACCACGAGAATACGCGCCAATCATCGACCTCTTGGCTTATACAACAACCTCTATTAAGCCCCGATGGGTATCTAAATCTAGACGTCCATGGCCCAATAAATTGCATGACAAATCACTGGGACAATTATCACCGCCATTGGAAACTTCTGGATGCGCCGCTCCGGCCAACAGCGGAAACCATCGGCATATTCGATCGCGAATTCGATCTGAAAAATGCCGACGTCCTGCTCCTTGGAGTGACGCCGGAACTGGCAATCCTGGGCAGATCGATGTTGGCGGTCGATCAATCGGCCACCATGATTTCCGGCGTATGGGCCGGCGACGACGGATCGCGAAAGGCGATAGCCGGCAACTGGCTTGACCTGCCAGTGGATCGGGCAAGTTTCGACGCCGTCATCGGCGACGGATGCCTGTCGGCGGTCGATTCCAAAGCCGCGCGCGGTTCGCTGTTTGGCGAAATCGCGAGGGTGCTGAAGCCTGGCAGGCGTGCGGCGATCCGCGTTTTTGCTCGGCCGGAAACGGCGGATGATCCGCGCGGCATCGAAGCTCTGGTTCTGGCCGGCGGGGTCGAGAATTTCCACGCGCTCAAATGGCGGATCGCGATGGCGTGCACGACCGACGACCGCGATTTCGCAATCAAGGTGCGAACGATCCGCGACACCTTCGACAGCCTGTTCCCCAACCGCGAAGCTCTTGCCGCGAGGACGGGTTGGACCATGGTGTCGATCAACACGATAGACGTCTATGCGGGCTCGGACATAAGCTACAGCTTCGCGACGCTGGCAATGCTGATCGAGGAAGCGAGCAACTGGTTCGACGACGTGCGCGTCGTGCCGAGCGGCAGCTATCCCCTGGCGGAGCGTTGCCCGCTGCTGGTGTTCGGTTCGGCCAAGCCCCGATAAGTTCGTCATCGAGGTGCCAAGAGGCGCTCCGACCGCCTTGACTCTGGCAGGGCGGCGGCCTATTTCAGCGCCACGTTAGCACTCGCCATTGGTGAGTGCTAACTCATATGTCCGGCGCCGCCGGACGGAGGAACTGTTCTCACCGTTCTCATCGAGGAAGAAAAAATGGCAAAGTCGAAGTTCCGCCCGCTTCATGACCGCGTGGTCGTTCGCCGGGTCGAATCCGAATCCAAGACCGCTGGCGGGATCATCATCCCCGACACGGCAAAGGAAAAGCCGCAGGAAGGCGAGATCATCGCTGTCGGCTCCGGCGCTCGTGACGAAGCTGGCAAGCTGGTCCCGCTGGACGTCAAGACTGGCGACCGCATCCTGTTCGGCAAGTGGTCGGGCACCGAAGTCAAGCTCAATGGCGAAGACCTTCTGATCATGAAGGAATCCGACATCAT
>NZ_JAMYKV010000017.1:0-124962 GCF_040317535.1 Mesorhizobium sp. M1409 | reverse complement strand
ACGCCATCGACAAGCCGCCGCCGGTCAATCCGAGCCGACCAAGAGACCGATCCTCCCTCAATCAGATGGCCTTCATATATGAATAGATTTCCCCGGACAGCCCTGCCGTTTACGGGGAGAAATGCCCGGCAGGGCAATGAAGGGGGCAGCGCTGCCGTCGGGAAGAAAGCGTAGTTCGGCGGCGTTTGCCAATCATGCAAACATCGATCACCAACACTCCAACCCGCTACGGCTGGGCGACCATCATTCTCCACTGGCTGATTGCGCTGGTCTTCATCGGCCAGTTCGGGCTGGGCTTCGTCATGGTGCGGCTGACCAGTCAGCGTACCGCTTTCGAACTGATCCAGCTGCACAAATCCTTCGGCTTTCTGCTGCTCGGCCTGATCATCCTGCGCATCGCTTGGCGCCTTGGCAATATATGGCCGCCGCTGCCGCGCTCGGTCGGGATCCTGGAGCGTCGGGCCGCACCGCTGGCTCATCTTGCGCTCTATGCCTTTCAGCTTGCCTTGCCCTTGTCCGGCTGGGCGCTGGTGTCGGTCTCGATGCTGGAGATCCCCAGCCTGCCGTTCAATCTGTTCGTCATGCCGAACCTGCCGCTGGCCGAATCGGACGCGGCCGAGAGTTTCTGGGCGGCAACGCATTGGTATCTCGCCTATGCCGGCATGGCGCTGGTCGCTCTCCATGTCGCGGCGGCGCTGCGGCACCATTTCCAGCTCAGGGATGGCATGCTCACGCGCATGATCACGCCTTCGTCGGATGACAGTGGGGAATAGAGCGGCCGGCTCGCTCGTTCATGGGAGAGGGCGCGGAAAATGCGTTGCCCCAAAAAAAGGAACACCTCCATGTACACGCGCATCCTCGGATTTGCGGCGGTCGCCGCTTGCCTTGCCATGCCTGTTTCCGCTGCCGTCGCGCTTGGCGCCGCCGCCGGCAGCTATTCGGTCAGCCCGGCCAGCTCCAGCATCCGCTTTTCCATCGGCAAGGTCGGCGGCGGCGGCCTCAACGGCGCCTTCGCCCGCTTCAAGGGCACGATCCGCATCGACAATTCCGATGTCGGCCGCTCGCAGGTCAATTTCACCATCTTTCCCGAAAGCGTCGGCACCGGCCAGGGCCGCATCGATGCCTTTCTGCGCTCCGACGCGGTGTTCGACACCGCCAACAGCCCGGAAATCCAGTTCCGTTCGACCAGCGTGACCCGCACCAGCGACACCACGGCCCTGGTCACCGGCCGGCTGACGGCGCGCGGCAAGACGTTCCCGGAAAAATTCACGGCCGAGCTTGGCGGTCTCAAGGCCGGCACCATAAAATTCCATGTCACCGGCAAGGTGCTGCGGTCGCGCTACGGCATGGATGTCGGCACGCCGATCTATTCCAACATCGTCGACTTCGACATGACGTTGACGGGGAACAGGGGTTAGCTCTCTGCCAGCACCTTTGCGACTGGCAGACACACCTCGCGCATCGTCATCCTGGGGCGCAGCAAGGAGCGAAGCGACGCGGCGCAGACCCCAGGATCCATGCCGCGACATCAAGGCGTTGCGACGGTCCAGAATCCGTTCCGCTGCATTTCTCGGCTGATGTCGCGGCATGGATCCTCGGGTCAAGCCCGAGGATGACGAAGGCGCGCTTCGATGGACAGTCTCCAATTGGCTTTTCCGGCGATTTCGGGCAAACCTCGTGGCCTGTAATCGTGATGGAGAAGCCTGATGTTCCGATGGGGTGTGTTGTCCACGGCCAAGATCGGCCGCGAGCATTTGTTGCCTGCAATGGTCGAGGCGGAGAACGGCGCGCTGTCGGCGATCGCCAGCCGCGACCTGTCGAAGGCTAAGGCACTGGCCGAGCGCTTCGGCGCCCGCCATGCCTTCGGCTCCTATGAGGACCTGCTCGCCTCCAACGAAATCGACGGCGTCTACATCCCGCTGCCGACCTCGCAGCATGTCGAATGGACGGCCAAGGCCATCGAAGCCGGCAAGCATGTGCTGGTCGAAAAACCACTGGCGCTCGACGCCAAGGATATTGCCCCACTGATCAAGCTGCGCGACGCCAAAAAAGTGCTGGTCTGCGAAGCCTTCATGGTCATCTACCACCCGCAATGGATCAAGGTGCGCGATCTCATCGCCAGCGGCACCATCGGCCGGCTGCGCCATGTGCAGGGCGCGTTCTCCTATTACAATGTCGACCCCAACAATATGCGCAACAAGCTCGATCTCGGCGGTGGCGCGCTGCCCGACATCGGCGTCTATCCGACCGTGTCGACGCGCTTTTCCACCGGCAAGGAGCCGCTGCGCGTGCAGGCGACGATCGAGCGCGACAAGAAATTCGGCACCGACATCTATTCCTCGATCCGTGCCGATTTCGGCGACTTCGAACTGTCGTTCTACCTGTCGACGCAGATGGCGGCGCGCCAGTTCATGGTGTTCCACGGCGAGAAGGGTTTCATCGAGGTGTTCTCGCCCTTCAATGCCGGGCTCTACGATCATCACCGCGTCGAACTGCACAACCAGAACCACACCGAGGCGCAGGTGTTCCGCTTTCCCGGCACGCAGCAGTACCGGCTGGAGGTCGAGACCTTCGCGCGAGCGGCACAGGGCAGCAAGGAGCGCGTCTTCACACTGGAGGAATCCGTGCTCAACCAGAAGGTCATCGACGCCATCTTCCGCGCCGGCGGCAAGGATAGCTGGGAGACCGTCTAACGCATTGCTTTAGCCGGCTAATGGGGAGGGGAAAATGTCTGACGATGCGGACGTGATCATTGTCGGCGCCGGCCTTGCCGGGCTGGTTGCCGCCGCCGAACTTGCCGAGGCCGGCAAGAAAATCATCATCGTCGACCAGGAGCCGGAGCAGTCGCTGGGCGGCCAGGCGTTCTGGTCGTTCGGCGGGCTTTTCCTCGTCGATTCGCCCGAGCAGCGGCGCATGCGCATCCGCGATTCGCATGATCTGGCGCTGGAGGACTGGCTGGGCACCGCCGCTTTCGATCGCCCGGAGGATTTCTGGCCGCGCAAATGGGCGGAAGCCTATGTCGGCTTCGCCGCCGGCGAGAAGCGCTCGTGGCTCCTGCAGCGTGGCCTGAAATTCTTCCCCGTCGTCGGCTGGGCCGAGCGCGGCGGCGGCAATGCCATCGGCCACGGCAATTCGGTGCCGCGCTTCCATATCACCTGGGGTACTGGT
Organism: Mesorhizobium sp. M1409; assembly: GCF_040317535.1. Taxonomy (NCBI): domain Bacteria; kingdom Pseudomonadati; phylum Pseudomonadota; class Alphaproteobacteria; order Hyphomicrobiales; family Phyllobacteriaceae; genus Mesorhizobium; species Mesorhizobium sp. M1409. The sequence continues at coordinate 121,794 of NZ_JAMYKV010000017.1, read as the reverse complement.
CCCGGTGTGCTCGAACCCTTCGTCCAGCGCGTGCGAGAAGCTCAGAAGCAAGGGTTGATCAGCTTCAAATTCCGCCACCGCGTCAACGAGTTGACCCGCACGGGTGCCACCGTCAACGGTGTGCGCGGCGACCTCCTGCAGCCGAGCGCCGTCGAGCGCGGTCACAAGAGTTCGCGTGAAATATCAGGCGATTTTGCATTCCGAGCGCAGGCTGTGATCGTCGCCTCCGGCGGCATTGGCGCCAACCATCAGCTTGTCCGGGAAAACTGGCCGCAGCGATTGGGCGCGCCACCAAAGCGCATGATCACCGGCGTGCCCGACCATGTCGATGGCCGCATGCTGGCGATTACGGAGCAGGCCGGCGGCTCGATCATCAACCGCGACCGCATGTGGCATTATGTCGAGGGCATCAAGAACTGGGCGCCGATCTGGACCGACCATGCCATTCGGATATTGCCCGGCCCGTCATCGCTGTGGCTCGATGCGCGCGGCAAGCGGCTGCCGGTGCCGCTCTATCCTGGCTTCGACACACTCGGCACGCTCAGCCACATCATGAGCACCGGCTTCGACTATTCCTGGTTCATCCTGACCAGGAAGATCATCCAGAAAGAGTTCGCGCTGTCGGGCTCCGAGCAGAACCCCGATCTGACCGGCAAGAGCTGGCGCCAGGTGCTCGGCCGCGCCACCTCGGGCATCCCGGATCCGGTGAAAGCCTTCATGGAGAAGGGCGAGGACTTTATTGTCGAGGCGGATCTGCCGACGCTGGTCGCGCGCATGAACGCGCTCGCCGGCGGCGAGCCGCTGCTGGAGCTGGCCCAGGTCGAGCGCGAAATCCGCGCCCGCGACCGGCAGCTCGACAATCCGTTCTCCAAGGACATGCAGATCACCGCGTTACGCGGTGCGCGTGCTTATCTTGGTGACCGGCTGATCCGTACGGCCAAGCCGCACAAGATGCTCGACCCGGCAAACGGCCCGCTGATCGCGGTGCGCCTAAATATCCTGACCCGCAAGACGCTGGGTGGCCTGCAGACGGACCTCGACAGCCGCGTGCTGGGTGCCGATGGCCAGCCGGTCGCGGGGCTCTACGCAGTCGGCGAGGCCGCCGGGTTCGGCGGCGGCGGCGTGCACGGTTATGCGGCGCTGGAAGGCACGTTCCTGGGTGGCTGCATCTTTTCCGGCCGCGGCGCCGGCCGGGCGGCGGCCGCGGCCGTGCGATAAAGCCTAAACCGCGAGACGATAAATCCGCTCACCAGAGCCAGGCGCCTTGTCCGAGGGCGGCCGCCGCATCGACGATCCGGGTAAAACTCGCGCGGGCACGACCGACCGTGTGCCGGGCTCTGAGATAGCCGTGCACCAGGCCCTGTTCCTCGAACCAGTAAGCCCGTCCGCCGGCCGCGACGATGCGGTCGCGATAGGCTTCGCCGTCAGACGACAGGGGGTCGCATTGCGCGGTGATCAGCACCGTCGGCGGCAGGTTGGCGAAATCGGCGTCGGCAAGCGGCGACTGCGTGATATCGCCGGTGCCGTCTCGCCCGCCGGTGCGGATGTTCTTGTAGAATTCAAGATCGCGCATGGTCAGCATCGGCGCTTCGGCATGCCTGAGATAGGATCCCTTCGACCGGTCGCCGCCGAGGCCGGGATAGATCAGCACCTGGCCGATCGGCCGTTTCGCGTGGCCGCGTGTCGCGTGGCTGACGGCAGCGGCAAGATTGCCGCCGGCACTGTCGCCGCAAAGCAGAATTGGGTGGTTGCGGGTGGAGGCGGCCCATTCGAAGGCGCTCATCACATCGTCGAAGGCCGCTGGATGCAGGTGTTCCGGCGCCAGCCGGTAGTCGACCGAGATCACCTCATAGCCGGTGCGGGCGCAGAGTTCGGCGCAGACATCGTCATGGCTGTCCAGCCCGCCGAGGATGAAGCCGCCGCCATGGAAATACAGCACCGTCACCGCTGCTTGGCGTGCGCTTCGGTAGATGCGGATCGGAATGTCGTGGGTGGGCGTTGCAATGGCGGACGTTTCGACCGTGACGCCGTCGGGATAGCCGGCAAAGAACTCGCGGCACATGCGGTCATAAATCTCGCGCTGCTGCGCGATCGTGAGATCGATCGTATCGGGCGGGTAATAGGAATTGGTCCGCTCGATGAAGGCCCAGGTCTCGGCGTCGATGAGGGTTTTGTAGTCGGTCATGCTGGCCGCGCCGACTGCAAAGGTTGAGCCCAGGCACCCCCCTCTGTCCTGCCGGACATCTCCCCCGCAAGGGGGGAGATCGGCAGCGTTGATCGCGGCGCTCGTCCTACAGCGTTGACGGTTGGCGAAAGCAGAAACGACATCCAATCTCCCCCCTTGCGGGGGAGATGTCCGGCAGGACAGAGGGGGGTGTGACGGAACGCCATCATCTCGGCAAAAACCACTACTTCCCCTTCCATACAGGCTCTCGCTTTTCCGCAAACGCTCGAAAGCCTTCCATATTGTCCTCGGAGCCGTAGAGCGCATCGACGGTCGGCAGCTGCCGGCGCGTCACCTTGTTCATCGCGTCCTGGAAAGCGAGCGCCTCGGCGACCCGCGCCGTTTCCTTGATCGCGGCGAACACCAGCGGCGGGCCGCCGGCCAGCAGCCGGGCGATCTCCCAGACGCGGTCCTCGAGTTTCTCCTTGGGCAGCACTTCGTTGACCAGGCCCCAGCGATGCGCCTCGGCGACATCCATCCAGCGCCCCGTGAGCAGCAGGTCCATGGCGACATGGTAGGGGATGCGCTTCGGCAGCTTGATCGTCGCCGCGTCCGCCAGCGTGCCGGCACGGATCTCGGGCAGTGCGAAGGAGGAATGGTCGGAGGCGTAGATGAGGTCGCAGGACAGCGCCAGCTCGAAACCGCCGCCCACCGCCATGCCGTTGACGCAGGCGATGACTGGCTTGTTGAGATCGCGCAGTTCCTGCAACCCGGCAAAGCCGCCGACGCCATAATCGCCGTCGACCGCGTCGCCGCCGGCGGCGGCCTTGAGATCCCAGCCGGCGCAGAAGAACTTGTCGCCGGCGGTCTTGACGATGGCGACCCGCAAGCTGGGATCGTCACGGAACGCCTTGAAGGTTTCGCCCATCAGCCGCGAGGTCTTGAGGTCGATCGCGTTTGCCTTGGGCCGGTCGAGCGTGACTTCCAGGATCGCGCCCTCGCGGCGGGTCGAAATGACGTCAGACATTCTTCTTGTCTCCCAGCACCAGCAGTGCGTCGGCGATCCAGGCGCCCTTGCCCTCGGCGCAGACGATCAGCGGGTTGATGTCGAGTTCCTCGATCTCGCCGGCATTCTCCTGCACGAAGGCGGCAATGCCCGAGATGGCGTCGATGGCAGCCTGGACATCGGCCTTCGGCCGGCCGCGATAGCCTTCGAGCAAAGGATACAGCTTCAGGCCGCGCAACGCCGCCTCGATGTCGTCGCGGGTCGCCGGCAGCATCAGCGTGACGCTGTCGCGCAGCAGCTCGACCAGCACGCCGCCGGTGCCCAGCGTCATCACCGCGCCGAACATCGGATCGCGGGTGAAGCCGACGATCAGTTCGGCGACACCATCGCGCACCATACGCTCGACATAGAGCCCGGTGCCGAGCGGCAAGAGGTCATGCGCCGCGGTGCTGACGGACTCGGCGTCTTTGAGATTGAGCCGCACCGCGCCGACCTCGGATTTGTGGGTGACGCCCAGCGCCTTCAGCGCCACCGGGAAGCCGAGCGCCATCGACGAGATCACCGCCTCGACCGCATTGGCGGCGCGTTCGCCTTTCGGCACCGGCAGGCCGGCCTCGATGAGGCGGGATTTCGCCTCGGCCTCATCGGGGGTGACGTGGTCGCCGGCAGGCGCGCCGGAGGCGGACGTGTCGATCGGCTGCGCCTGCGGCTCGTGCCACGCCCAGCCGATGAAGGCCGCCGCCTGGGCGGCGTCCATGGCTTCGGAAATGCCGAACAACGGCACCATGCCGCGTGACATCAACTCGGCGGTGTATTCCTCCGGCAGGTTCTCCGGCAGCGAAGAGACGATCGCGCCGTGCGCCTTGTTGGTCTTCAGCGCCGATTCGAAGGCGCGCAGCGTCGCCCACCAGTCGGTGACCGAGCAGCGGTCGGGGCGCGGGAAGTCGAGCACCAGCATGTTGAGGTCGAAGCCGCCCGACACCATGGCGGTGAAGGTGGCGGTCATCGCCGGCTCGTTGTTCCAGATGAAGGTGTGATAGTCGAGCGGATTGGCCACCGCGACGAGCGGCCCGAGTGTCGATTTGACATGGGCGCGGTGGGTGTCGCTGAGCATCGGGAAATTGACCCAGCGGCCTTCGGCACTGTCGGCCATGACGGAGGCCTCGCCGCCCGAGCAGCTCATCGACGACAGCCTATAACCGGGCAAAGGTCCGGTGATGTGCAGCAGCTTCAGCGCCTCGATGAAGGCGGGGATCGAATCGACCCGCGCAATGCCGAGCCGCCTCAGGAAGGCGCCCGATGCCGCGTCCGAGCCGGCGAGCGAGGCGGTGTGCGAGACGGTCGCCTGCCGCGCCTGTTCGGAACGGCCGACCTTCATGGCGATGATCGGCTTCCTCAGCTCGCGGGCCCTCGCCGCCAGCCGTTCGAAGCCGGCTACGGAATCGAAGGCCTCGATGTGCAGGCCAAGCGAAGTGACCCGCTCGTCCTCGATCAGGCCGAGCGCCATTTCCGACAGGCCCGTCTGCGCCTGGTTGCCGGCGGTCATCAGAAAGGCGATCGGCAGGCCGCGCTTCTGCATCGTCATGTTGATGGCGATGTTGGACGACTGGGTGATGATGGCGACGCCCTTGCCGCCCTCGGCCAGTCGGATGCCGCCATGCTGGTCGGGCCACAGAAGCGCGCCGTCGGCATAGTTGATCAGGCCGTAGCAATTCGGCCCGATGATCGGCATTTGGCCCGCCGCCGCGACCAGCTCGGCCTGCAGCCGCTCGCCGTCGTCGTCGTAGGCTTCGGTCTCGAGGAAGCCGGCGGCAAAGCAGACGGCGCCGCCGGCACCGCGCTCGGCCAGCGCCTTGACCACTTCGATCGTCAAATGCCGGTTGACGCCGACAAAGGCGGCATCCGGCGCGCCCGGCAGGTCGGCCACCGAACGGTAGGCCTTGCGGCCGGCGACCTCATCCTTGGTCGGATGCACCGGCCAGATCTCGCCGGAAAAGCCCATCTTGATCGATTGCGCGACGACGGCCGCGGCCTGCGCGCCGCCGAAGACGGCAATCGATCTGGGGCGCAAAAGACGTTCGAGTTTATGCATGGTCATCTTTTCGTTTGAGCATCATCTTCTCCCATGCCGAACTCCGGCTTTGGGGATCATGCTCTAAGCCCCGAACGGACGCAGCAGCGCCCGCGAAATAATATGTCGCTGTATCTCCGAAGTGCCTTCCCAGATGCGCTCGACGCGGGCGTCGCGCCAGATGCGCTCCAGCGGCAGGTCGTCCATCAGCCCCATGCCGCCATGGATCTGGATCGCCTCATCGGCGACGAAGGCGAGCATCTCGGTGGCCTTCAGCTTGGCCATGGCCATGTCCTGATCGGTGACGGTGCCTTGATCGTACTTCCAGCCGGCTTCGAACACCATCAGGTCGGCGGCCTTCAGTTCGGTCGCCATGTCGGCGAGCTTGAACGACACGCCCTGGAACTTGCCGATCTGCTGGCCGAACTGCTGGCGCTGCGCGGCGTATTCGACGGCATGGCCAAGCGCCCGCTCGGCACGGCCGAGACAGGTGGCGCCGACCTGCAGGCGCGTGGCGCCGAGCCATGAATTGGCGACGTCGAACCCTTTGTGGACTTCGCCCAACACCTGGCTTGCGGGAAGCCGGCAATCATCGAATTCGAGGATGGCGTTGGTGTAGCCGCGATGCGAGACGTTGCGATAGCCGTCACGAACGGTGAAGCCTTTGGTGCCCTTGTCGACGAAGAACGCGGTGATCTTCTTGCGTTTGCCGCGCGCCGACTCTTCCTCGCCCGAGGCCATGAAGACGATGGCGAAGTCAGCCAGATCGGCGTGGCTGATGAAATGCTTGGTGCCGTTCAGCACCCAGTCGTCGCCATCCCGCACGGCGGTCGCCTTCATGCCGCGCAGATCGGAGCCGGCGCCCGGCTCGGTCATCGCCAGGCAGTCCCATTTCTCGCCACGGATACAAGGGAACAGGTACTTCTCGCGCTGCTCGGGCGTACCGGCCAGGAGGATGTTGGAGGGCCGCGCCACGCAGGTCCAGTGCAGCGCATAATTGGCGCGGCCGAGTTCCTTCTCGTAGAGCAGCCATGTCACCGTATCCAGGCCCGCGCCGCCGACATCGGCCGGCATGTTGGCGGCATAGAGTCCGGCCTCGATCGCCTTGGCCTTGATTTCCTCGATCAGCTCGCGGCGCAGCACGCCGGTGCGCTCGACCTCGCGCTCATGCGGGTAAAGCTCGTTCTCGACGAACGCCTTCGTCGTCTCGACGATGAGCCTCTGTTCCTCCGACAGCCCGAAATCCATGCTCTCAGCCTTTCTTCTTGCCGGTCTTTTTCTTCGGCTTTTCGGCTTTCTTCACCGGCTTCAACGCCTTGGCCTTCTCGGCGGCCTTGGAGGCCGTAGGCTTCTTCGCCGCCAGCTTGGCCAGTTGTTTGGTATAGTCCTTGTGCAGGGCGCCGGCGCCCCAGCCCTTGCCTTTGTTCTGCTTCGACAGCGCGTCCATGATGGCGACCAGATTGTCGTCGCGGATCTTTTCGAGCTCGCGGATCGACAGCCCATGCGCCTGGTCGTCCGACTGCGTGGCGATCAGCTCGACCAGCTCGTCGTTGAATTCTGGCACGTCCATCAGCTTGGTCCATGGCCATTTCAGGCACGGCCCGAACTGCGCCATGAAGTGGCGCATGCCGGCCTCGCCGCCGGCGACGCGATAGACCTGGAACATGCCCATCTGCGCCCAGCGCAGGCCAAAGCCGTAGCGCATGATGTCGTCGAGTTCCTCGACGGTGCAGATGCCGTCCTTGATCAGCCACAACGCCTCGCGCCATGCCGCTTCGAGCAGGCGGTCGCCGACGAAAGCCTCGATCTCCTTGCGGATGACGACAGGCTTCATGCCGATCGAAGCATACATTCCCTTGGCAACCTCGATCGCCTCGGGAAAGGTCTGCTCGCCGCCGACGATCTCGACCAGCGGCAGGAGATAGACCGGGTTGAACGGATGGCCGACGACCAGTCGCTCCGGATGCTTCTTCATCGCCACCTGCATGTCGGTCGGCTTGATGCCGGAGGTCGAGGAGCCGACAATGGCGTTGGCCGGCGCGTGGGCGTCGATCTCGGCCAGCACGCGGTGTTTCAGGTCGAGCCGCTCGGGCACGCTTTCCTGAATGAAATCGGCATCGGCAACCGCCTCGGCGATGGTCTTGGCGAAGGTCAGCTTGCCCTCCTTGGGCAGTCCGCCGGGCACCATCTGCTTGTAGGCGCGGCGCGCGCCCTTCATCACTTCGCCGACCTTACGCGATGCCTCGGGATCGGGATCGAAGATCGACACGTCGATGCCGTTGAGCAGCAGGCGCGCCACCCAGCCGGCGCCGATGACGCCGCCACCGATGGCGGCTGCCTTGTTGATAATGCTCATGCGGAGGCTCCGGTTCTTGTCTTGGCTGTTGTAAGGTCGATGAGAGGCACGCGCTCGCCGGCGCGGACCACGGAGGCGTCGTAGGCCTTGCGGGCAAACACCTCGAGCACGAAGGGCCGGAAGAAGTCGATCGGTAGGGTGTCATAGTCGGGGTCGAAGCTCGACTGGTCCCAGCGTTCGCAAAACTGATCGCAATCGTCGAAATAGGCGTGGCCGGCGAAGCGATCGCGCGCATGGCGGTTGCCGCCCAGATGATGGGCATAGTAGAGCCGCTGGAAGTCGCCATGCTTCTCCACCACCCAGGTGCATTGTTCGCGCACGAAGGGTTTCAGGATCGAAGCGGCATATTCATCGTGATTGTAGGGCGCGTAGATGTCGCCGATGTCGTGCAGCAAAGCGCAGGCGATCCAGTCGGTGTCGGCGCCGTCACGCCAGGCGCGCGTCGCCGCCTGCAGCGAATGGCCGAGCCGCGTGATCTTGTAACCCGACAGGCCCTCATCGAGCTGGACCAGCGCGTCGAGCAGCCGCTCGCCGGTCCTGGCCGCATAGTCGATCTCATGCGCGGTCAGGAAATCGTAGTCGTCCCGGTCGCCATCCTTCATCGCGGTGAATTTGACGGTAGTCATGCCGACCCTCCCGGCGAATGAACCTTCCTGTTTGAGCATGATCTTATCCGAAAACCGGTTCCCACTTTTCGGGATCATGCTTATGCCGCGATCGGCGCCCGCTTGGTGAGGTTGAGCTTCTGCCGGACCTCTTCCGGCCCAAGAATCCTGGCGCCGAGATTGGTGACGATGCTGGCGGCGCGTTCGACCAGTTGTGCATTGGTCGCCAGCACGCCCTTGTCGAGCCACAGGTTGTCTTCCAGGCCGACCCGGACATTGCCGCCGGCCAGCACGGCGGCGGCGGCATAGGCCATCTGGTTGCGGCCGATGGCGAAGGCCGACCAGTTCCAGGTCGACGGCACATTGTTGACCATGGCCATGAAGGTGTTGAGATCGTCGGGCGCGCCCCAGGGCACGCCCATGCAGAGCTGTACGAGCGCGTCGGGATTGAGCACCTTTTCCTCGACCAGCTGCTTGGCGAACCACAAATGGCCGGTGTCGAAGGCCTCGATCTCCGGCTTGACGCCGAGCGCCGTCATCATGCCGCCCATGGCGCGCAGCATGCCGGGCGTATTGGTCATCACATAGTCGGCCTCGGCGAAATTCATGGTGCCGCAGTCGAGCGTGCAGATTTCCGGCAGGCACTGACGCACGTGTTCCATGCGGTTGGTGGCGCCGCCCATATCGGTGCCTTTTTCGTTGAGCGGCAGCGGCGCTTCCGGCGAGCCGAACACCATGTCGCCGCCCATGCCGGCGGTCAGGTTCAAGATGACGTCGACTTCCGCCGCGCGAATACGCTCGGTCACTTCGCGATAGAGATGCACGTCGCGCCTGGGCTTGCCGGTTTCGGGGTCGCGCACATGACAGTGGACGATCGCAGCGCCCGCCTTGGCCGCATCGATGGCCGAATCGGCGATCTGCTTGGGGGAGCGCGGCACGTGCGGGCTGCGATCCTGCGAGCCGCCGGACCCGGTCACGGCACAGGTAATGAAAACCTCACGGTTCATCGCAAGCGGCATGGAACTCTCCTCCGAATAGAACAAGCCATGCATGTCGCCCAAAAGTGGGAACCGGTTTTGGGATGACGACATGCACAAGAGCTGACCACAATGCCCGACTTGCCGGAAACTGTTTTGCGTTTTACGAAGCTTCCATGACGAAAGGCGAAAAACCGACGATCTTTTGCGCCGAGCGCTCTCCGCTCAAGGTAACGCTGCTGGTGTTTTCCGGCTCGTCTATCATGTGCGTGGCCTCGGCCGTCGATCCCTTGCGCGCCGCCAACCGCATCTCCGGCGAGACCCTGTTCGATTTCAGGCTGGTCTCGGTGACCGGCGAGGCTCCGGTCACCACCTGCGGCCTGCCGGTGGCGGTCAGTGGCCGCTTCGATGCGGGCGAGCCGACCGACGTTCTTGTCGTCGTCGCCGGCTTCGGCACCCAGAATTATGCGACGTCGGCTCTGTTGTCAGGCCTGCGCAGGGCGGCGCGGACAGCACGCGCGTGCGGCGGTGTCGAAGCCGGCACCTGGCTGGTGGCGCGCGCCGGCCTGCTGGAAGGGCGCAGCGCCACCACCCACTGGGAGGACATGGAGGACTTTTCCTCGGCCTTTCCCGGCGTCGACGTGCGCCCGGACCGCTATGTCATTGACGGGCCGGTGTTCACGTCGGGCGGCGCGTCGCCGACCTTCGACCTGATGCTGCATTTGATTCGCACGCGGCTCGGCATGGCCGTCGCGCTCGATGTCGCCAGCGTCTTCATCTACGACCAGGCGCGTGCCGCGACCGACGCGCAGCCGCTGGTCTCGCTCGGCCGGCTCGACGGCTACGATCCGCGGCTGGCGCAAGCCATTCGGCTGATGGAATCGCATGTCGACCAGCCGCTCACCATAGAAGCGGTGGCAAAACGTGCCGGGGTGACGGCACGGACGCTGGAAAGCATCTTTCGCAAATCGATCGGCGAGACGCCAGGCGCCTATTATCTCAGGCTGCGCCTCGGTGCTGCCCGCAGGCTGGTGGTCGACACCAGGGTGGCGATGGCCGATATTGCCGGGCGGACCGGATTTTCGTCCGCCGCGGCATTTTCGAGGGCTTTTTCACGGGCTTTCGGCGAAGCGCCGGTCAGGCTGCGCCGGGGCTGAGTGCATGTCACCCAAAAGTGTATTTCGGTTTTGGGACAATGACATGCACAAAATCGGAAAGATCAGGCAGCGTCCTGGTGATCGCTGCCGCTGTCGATTTGCGAGCGCATCTGTCTGGCAAGATGGGTCTCGAAGCGGCTGGCCACGGCGCGGTCCCATTCGTTCGAGCGGTGTGTGCCATCCTTCGGATGCGGCATTGCCATCAGCCTATCGATGATCGATCCGGCCTCGCCCGCTGAGAGCAGGGCGTCGATTTCACGTTCGTTCTGCATATCGGGTCGCCTCCTTCTTCCTCACCCGCCACGAGCCGGTCTTATACGAGATACGTGACGGCAGTTTGAAGGCAAGAGCGAGGTCATTGAAGGGCGCCAAAGGGCAAAACCGTGTCGTCGCACCCGTCCTTGCGCAAAGTTTGTTCCCGCGTCCGGGCAGGCCAGGTCAAGGAGAGATCTAAAGCCGCTTTTCGAACAGCAGGCAGCCGAGGATCTATGTGGTCCTCGGCTGCCTGTCGCGAAAAGGGCTGACTAGAGCATTACCGCTCTAACGCTTTGTTTTGACGCAATTCCGGACGGAAAACCGCTTCACACTTTTCCTGGAATTTCTCTAGCAGGAAGCGATTGCCGCGGCTTTCAGTCAGACGTGGTGGATATCGGTCCAGAGGTCGGACTTCACACGTACCGGTTGACGATGTTTTCCAGCAGTTCCTGGCGGCCCGACCTTGGGTGCGGCTCGATCTTCTTCTTGACGACGCGCTCGGCGATATCTTCCAGCGTGCGCTTGCCGGACAGCATCGCCTTGCCCTCGGCCGTGTTCCAGCCGGCATAGCGTTCGGCCAGCGGTGCGGACAGCGCCTTGTCCTCGACCATCCGGGCCGCCGCCTTGAGGCCGCGTGCGCAGGAATCCATGCCGCCGATATGACCGATCAGCAGATCCTGTGGGTCGAGCGACTGGCGGCGCAGCTTGGCGTCGAAATTGGTGCCGCCGGTCTTGAAACCGCCGGCCTGCAGGACCTGGTAGTAGGCCAGTGCCATTTCAGGCACGTTGTTGGGGAACTGGTCGGTGTCCCAGCCCGACTGATAGTCGTTGCGGTTCATGTCGATCGAGCCGAAGACGCCGAGCGCATTGGCCAGCGCCAGCTCGTGCTCGAAGGAATGACCGGCCAGAATGGCGTGGCCCTGCTCGATGTTGAGCTTGACCTCCTTCTCCAATCCGAAGCGCTTGAGGAAGCCGTAGACGGTCGCGACATCGTAATCGTACTGGTGCTTGGTCGGCTCCTGCGGCTTCGGCTCGATCAGGATCGTGCCCTTGAAGCCGATCTTGTGCTTGTAGTCGACGACGAGGCTGAGGAAGCGGCCGGCCTGCTCCTGCTCGCGGGCAAGGTCGGTGTTGAGCAGCGTCTCATAGCCCTCGCGCCCGCCCCACAGCACGTAGTTCTCGCCCTTCAGACGCTTGGTGACGTCAATGCAGCTTTTCACCGTCGCCGCCGCATAGGCAAAGACATCCGGATCGGGATTGGTGGCGGCGCCCGACATGAAGCGGCGATTGGAGAACAAATTGGCCGTGCCCCACAAAAGCTTGACGCCGGTCTGCTTCATCTTTCCCGCGAAGTAGTCGGCGATCTCGTCGAGGCGGGCCGCACTTTCGGAAAAATCCTTGCCTTCCGGCCGTACATCGGCGTCGTGGAAGCAGAAATAAGGCGCACCGAGCAGCGAGAACATCTCGAAGGCGACATCTGCTTTCAGTTTCGCCAGTTCCATCGTGTCGGTGCCGCCGGCCTTGGGAAACCACGGCCGGTCGAAGGTCTGGCCGCCGAATGGATCGCCGCCCGGCCAGGCAAAGGAATGCCAGTAGGCGACGGCGAAGCGCAGATGGTCTTCCAGCCGCTTGCCGGCGACGACCTCGTCGGGATTGTAGAACCGGTAGGCCAGCGGATTGGTCGAATCCGGTCCCTCGTATTTGATCTTCTTGATGTCGCCGAAAAATCCGCTGCTCATGATTTCTGTCCTCTCTCGAATAGTTCGCCCTGATTACGTCAGGTAATTCGCCTTGATTACCTCAGGCGTAATTGGTTTCGTTCGTCCGCTGGTCGAAAAGGCTCGTGTCAGAACCGTCAAACAAAGGAGACAGACCATGACCGACCTCAACAAGATCGCCCAAAACTACATCACCGCCTGGAACGAAAGCGATGCCGAGCGCCGGGCCGACTTGCTCAAGGCGACCTTCACCGAAGACGTCAGCTATCGCGATCCGCTCATGCAAGGCGACGGCCATGAGGGCATCGCGGCTCTGATCGGCGGCGTGCAGCAGCGCTTTGCCGGGTTTCGCTTTTCGCTGAAGGGCACGCCGGACGGTTTTGCCGACAAGATACGCTTCTCGTGGAATCTCGGACCCGAGGGGACGCCTTCGGTGATCGAAGGCACCGATATCGGCGTCATCGAGAACGGCCGCCTGAAGAGCGTCACCGGTTTTCTCGACAAGGTCCCGGCGCAGTGAGGACTTCTGGGGGAGGCGGGCGTGAAGCACCCCCCTCTGGCCTGCCGGCCATCTCCCCCGCAAGGGGGGAGATTGGTTGGCGTCCGCGCCATCGCCAATCATCCACCTTGCAGGACTGGCATACCCGCCAACGCTGCTAATCTCCCCCCTTGCGGGGGAGATGCCCGGCAGGGCAGAGGGGGGTGCCTCGCGCTCATTCACGCGGTCACGCCCCTGATTGCCGGGTAGAGCGACCGGTAGCGCTGATACGCATCCGCATACGCCCCAGCGAGCGCAGCGTCCGGTTCAACGGTAGCATCCGTGCTGGGCGCCGTGCACACAGCCAGCGGATCGGCACCCGTCGCCGCGATCAGGCCGAGCCGTGCGGCGCCAAAGGCGGCGCCGAAGTCGCCGTCGGCGGGAATGTCGACGGGCAGTTGAAGCGCGGTGGCAATCGCCTTCAGCCAGTAGCGCGAGCGCGAACCGCCGCCGATCGCTGTCACCCGCGTCAAGGTCGTGCCGGCCTTGGCCAGGGCTTCGAGGCTGTCGCGGAAGGCAAAGGCGACGCCCTCCAGCACGGCCTGCGTCAGCACGGCACGGCTCGATTCATGCGCCAGCCCGGTGAACGCGCCGCGAATGGCGGAATCATTGTGGGGTGTACGCTCACCCGAGAGATAAGGCAGGAAGGACACGCCGCTGGGTGTCTTCAATGAGTCGCCGAGTTCGGCGGTCAATTCGCCGGCGCCTTTGCCGGTGATTTCGGACAGCCAGTTCAGCGAATCGGTTGCCGACAGGATGACGCCCATCTGGTGCCAGGTGTTCGGAAGCGCGTGGCAGAAGGTATGCACTGCACTTGCCGGGTTGGGCAGGTAGGACGCGTTGGCGGCAAACAGCACGCCCGATGTGCCGAGCGAGACGAAGGCGTGGCCGGCGCCGACCGTGCCCATGCCGCAGGCAGAGGCCGCATTGTCACCGGCACCGCCGGCGATCGGAATGCCGGCCTGGACGCCCCATTTCGAGGCCAGTTCGATACGCAGCGCGCCTGCCTTCTCCGTACCCTCGACCAGCGACGGCATCTGCTTTTCATCGAGCGATGTCGCAGCGAGCAGTTCCGCACTCCAGCGGCGCTTGCCGACATCGAGCCAGGACGTGCCGGCGGAATCCGACATTTCCGAAATGTGTTCGCCCGTAAGCCAGAGCCGCAGGAAATCCTTGGGCAGCAGCACTTTCGCGACCTTGGCGAAGACTGCGGGCTCGTTGTTCTTAACCCAGGCAAGCTTGGGCGCCGTGAAACCGGGAAATACGATGTTGCCGGTCAGCGCGCGGAAGCGCGGATCGGCGTCGAGGACGGCGGCCTCGGCATGGCTGCGTGTATCGTTCCACAGGATGCAGGGGCGCAGCACCTTGTCGGAGGCATCGAGCAGCGTTGCGCCATGCATGTGGCCGGACAGGCCGATACCCTTGACCGCGGCGAACTCCCCGGGATGCCTGGCCTTGAGATCGGCAATCGCCTCTTCGCAAGCGCGGATCCAGTCGTTGGGGTTCTGTTCCGACCAGCCTGGATGCGGCCGCGACACGTCGATCGACGCATGGCCGGAACCGATGACGGTTTGCCCGGCATCGATGAGCAGCGCCTTGACGCCCGATGTCCCGAGATCGAGGCCGAGATACATGGTTTCCTCCCCTTGCCATTAATTTTTTCGGGTCCCGAAATAATATGGCTTGGTCAGTTTCTAAGACAAGATCGGTCGCGGGTCAATTCTCTGACAAATCGGCGGCACGCCGGGAAAGCAGCGCCGACACCGGACTGTCGGGTCGCGCCATCGACCGTTCTGCCGTCAGCGCCCGGGCAAGCGCACCCTCACCGGCGCGCAGGGCCGCCTCGATCAGTGTCAGGTCGATGACGTCGCGTTGGGCGTGGCTGCCGCCGAAACGGTGGGCGATCGCCCGGATCGGCCGGATCAGGCGTACGGTCTCGGCATAGCTGCCCTCACCGAATGCCTTGATGGCGAGCGTGAGGGGATGGCCGACATCCCTGGTGAAATCCGCATTGTCGTCGTTGCCATGCATGGCCTCGCGCTGCGTGTCGAGCAGGGTCCGAGCCGGGGCTTCGAGCCCGGCGCCGACAAACGCCATCATCGCGTGGGCATCGTTGAAGGCATAATTGCCGGCGCCGGCGTTGCGCCAGTTTGCGGCGATTGCCGTCCAGCGGTCGCCGACATCGATGCAGCCAAGATAAAGCCGCCACAGGATTGCCGACGCATCGACCATGTTGAGCGCCATCGTCGATTGCACGCTGTAGATGGGGCCGTCATAGAGCGCCAGCACTTCGTCCGTTTCACCGAGATCATAATGGAACAGCGCCAGGTGCCACCAATTGTGCACCTGCAGGAAGCTCTCCCTTGTCCACGCCTCAGGGTTGGCGCGCATCCAGGCGATGCCATCCCTTTGCCGGCTTTGCATTTCCATGACATGGGCGACGGCATGCTGCGCCCAGCCGTCGCGCGGCTCCATGTCGACTGCCGAGCGGCCAAGCTGTTCGGCCCTGATATAGTCACCCATTTCCTCCAGCCCGAAGGCCTGCATGCCGAGCATGGCGTGATAGCCGGGCATGCCGCTTTGCCAGGACGGCAGGGCACGGGCGATGCGGTCGCGCAGCATGCGGGCATTGCCGGTGAAGAAATCGATCTGGTGGCCGACCTGCAGCGCCAACCCGTCGCGCGGGGTCTCGATGGTGATATCCTCAAGAACGCGGCTGGCTTGATGCCAACGCCCGTTGGCGAGATGACCGAGAGCCGAGACATGCGCCTGCTCGCGCGCGGTCGCGGCAAGCGGCAGTGCCGTCTCATGGCACGCCTTGGCCACGGCCGTCGCCTCCCGCTCGGTCGCAAGGCCGAACAGATAGCCCTTGAAGACATGCGCCATGACAAAGCCCGGATCTTCCGCGATGGCGCGGTCGATGGACGCCACGGGATCGCCGATGAAGCACTGCAGTTGACGCACTGCCTGGCTGTAGGGCGTGACTCCCGCCTCCGTTGCACCCGAAAGCGTCAGGCCGAATACGTCCCTGATTGCCATGCGATGTCCTTTCATCGACCCGTGACAGGCCCTCGATCCTTCGGCCCAAGGCGATCCTAAAGCATGAGCCACCGACACGCCAACCATGCGCGCTGCGTTTGCCGCATGCGTGCTGGATCCATCCGCCGGGAACACCGTTTACACCTGCGATAGCGGCGACTCGGGCGGCAGACCGAGGCGTGATCGCCAAGGTGACGGACAAGGTCAGCATCTTCGCCACCGGCGACTACACCACCAATCCTGGCGGCGACAAACGCCGCATCCTCGAAGGCAATTTCGGCTTCAGCGTGAAATAGTGAGGCGAAGGTGTGCTGATATTCAGGTGATGCCGGTTTGCCACGGCTGTTTTCGCTGACCGCCGAAGTTGGCGCTGCCCGACGAACGAATCCAACCCCCTACCTCAGTTACCCGAACGCATCGCCACCGTGGCGATGCCGGCGCCGACCAGCAGCGTGCCGCCGGTGCGATTGAAGATGCGGATCGCCTTGGGATTGCGCACGACGTTGCGTGCGCGTGCCGCGATCAGCGCATAGCCGAAGGCATTGGCGAAGGCGAGCGCCAGGAAGGTCGTCTCGAAGATCAGCATCTGCGTCCAGAAATCGGCGTGCCGGTCGAGGAACTGCGGCAGGAAGGCGACGAAAAGGTGATGCTTTTCGGGTTGAGCGCGGTGACCAGCCAGGCATGCGCCATCATCTTGGCCGACGACACCGCATCGGTGAGCGGTTCGGCTTTCAGCGCGCCGCCGGCACGAAACAGTTTCACGCCGAGATAGATCAGATAGCCGGCGCCGATCAGCTTCAGGATGGTGAAGACGGTCGCCGAAGCGGCCAGCAGCGCGCCGATGCCCAGCATCGACAAGGTCATCGCGGTGAAGTCACCAAGCGCCACCCCGACGGCCATCGGCAATGCGGTGCGCCAGCCCTGGCCCAGCGCGTAGGACACCACCAGAAGGATGGTCGGACCCGGAATGATGAGAAGGATCGTCGATGCGGCGGCGAAGGCGGCCCAGTTTTCGAAGGACATGCTCGTCTCCGTTGAGCGTAAAGAAGAGGATAAATCCTTGGGTCCGGAAGAATGTAAAGAGGCGATTCCCTAATTCGCCAACGGCGGACCGGTGTCAGTTCGCGCCGCAAACGCAGGCTGAGCAAGGTGTCTTCACGCTTTATCAACCATGAATGATGAAAATGCCTGCTATCCGGTCGGACCGTGCTTCCCGCCGACAGCGTAGGGTTTGGGTATATGGGTGAGTTGCCGCAGGGTCTGACGCCGCCGCGAAATGGCGACGCAATCGAAATCGATCATCATCTTTCCCGCCGCGCCATCCTGTCGGGGGCAGGGGCGCTCGCACTGCTCGGCGCCGCCGGTTGCTCGACCTCGGGTGGCGGCCTGCCGGCGCTCGAGCTCGACGGCGTCACCACCGGTTCGGTGCCGCCGATGCGGCCCGCGATCAGCGTCGACAAGAACATCACCAGCCCCGGCGTCATGTATGCGGCGCTGACCGACGGCGGCTTTAACGTGCCGGAAGTGCCCTATTTGAAGGTCAAGCCGGAATTCCGCCGCCAGATCGTCGTCGACACGACAGGCGAGGCGCCCGGCACCATCGTCGTCCACCTGCAGGAGCGCATGCTCTATCTCGTCCAGCCGGGTGGCGATGCCATCCGCTACGGCGTCGGCATCGGCAAGGACGGCTTCCGCTGGTCCGGCCGCGCCAACATCCAGTACGGCAGGGAATGGCCGACCTGGACGCCGCCGCCCGAAATGATCGTCCGCAAGCCGGAACTGGTGAAATGGCAGGCCGGCCAGCCCGGCGGCCTGACCAACCCGCTCGGCGCGCGCGCCCTCTACATCTACCAGGACGGCAAGGACACCGGCTATCGCATCCACGGTTCGCCCGAATGGGCGAGCATCGGCCAGGCGATGTCGTCGGGTTGCGTGCGCCTGATCAACCAGGACATCATCGACCTCTACAGCCGCGTCTCCAAGAAAAACCCGGTGGTGGTCGTCTGACACGTCATCCGCTCCACTCTTCCGTTGCGCGATAGCAAAAGACAGGCGAATGTGCCTGCGAATTCATCGCTCGGGAGACGTCAGGAATGGCCGGAACTTTTGTCATCGCGCAGGGCGGCGGCCCAACCGCCGTCATCAACCAGACGGTGGTCGGGGCGACGCTGGAGATCCGCAAGCGGCATCCCGGTGCCAAGGTCCTCGGTTCCATCCACGGCGTGCGCGGTATCCGTGACGGCAACTATGTCGACCTTTCCGCGATTCCCGAGGACCGGCTGCGGCTGATTGCCGGAACGCCGAGTGCAGCCCTTGGCTCGACGCGCGACAAGCCGGATGCCGCCTATTGTGACGTCATCCTCAACGGATTGAAGAAGGTGGGCGCCGACGCCTTCATCTATATCGGCGGCAACGACACGTCGGGCACGCAGCAGATCCTGACCGATGCCGCAGGCGGCACGATCGCCTTCGTCCACGCGCCGAAGACCATCGACAATGACCTCGAGGAGAACGACCACACGCCGGGCTTCATTTCGGCGGCCGAGTTCGTCGCTGGCGCCTTCCTGTCCGTCGACCTCGATTTTCGCGCCCTGCCCGGCATCTATGTCGGCATCGTCATGGGTCGGCATGCCGGCTTCCTGACCGCGGCCGCCGCCGCATGGCAGCTCGACCCCGACAGCGGCCCGCACCTGGTCTATGTGCCCGAGCGCCCCTTCTCGGCCGCCGGTTTCATCGACGACGTGCGCGCCACGCTCGATCGCCACAAACGCTGCATCGTCGCCGTTTCGGAAGGTGTCGGCACCGCCGATGGCAAGGCGCTGGTCGAAAGCCTGGTGCCGCCGGACAAGCTCGAGCGCGACGCGCATGGCAACGTCAAGCTGTCGGGCAGCGATCTGCCGGCCGCACTCGAGCGCGCACTGGCCGAAGGCCTGCCCGGCAAGCGCGCCCGCGTCGACGCGCTCGGCTACATGCCGCGCGGCTATATCGGCGCCATTAGCGCGGTTGACGCGCGGGAGGCTTTCGATGCCGGCGCCTTCGCGGTTGCCGTCGCCGAACAGGGCGGCGGCTCGGTGGCGCTGCAGTATGACGGCACCAAAACGGTGCTGAAGAAGGTGCCACTGAAGAACGTCGCCGGCAAGACCCGCCACATGCCGGACGATTTCATGAAGCCCGATGTCAATCAACTGTCCGATGCCGGTATGGCTTATCTCAAGCGGCTGGTTCCGGAAAAATACAAGGTCGGAAAGCCCTTCGTCTGATGCTGGGTCACAGCTGATGCCGGGCTCACAGCTGATGCCGGAGTGGTTCAGCAAAAGCATCATCGACGATAAGACGACGATGCTGACCGAACCGTTCGTGCATGAGTACCTGCGTGCCAACATCTGGTATCTGCGCGGCCGCGACGCCGACCTTCTGGTCGATACCGGCATGGGCATCCGTCCGCTGGCGCCTGAGATCGAGACGCCCGACGGCAAGCCGCTGCTGGTCGTCGCCACCCACATCCATCTCGACCATGTCGGCTCGCTGCACGAATTTCCGTGGCGAGCAGGGCCAAGGACAAGCGCGGAACAGTTCGAGAGCATGGATGAGGCGGCGACCTACGCCTACATGTTCCGTGATCTCGAAGGCGCCGTTTCGAAAGTGCCGGCGCCGGGCTGGAAGGCCGCCGACTACAAGATCCCGCCCGCGCCGCTGACGCGAACCCTGGACGAGGGCGACATCGTCGATCTCGGCGACCGGCAATTCCGTGTGCTGCATCTGCCTGGCCATTCGCCGGATTCGATCGCGCTGTTCGACGAGGCCGACGGTCTGTTCTTCAGCGGCGACGCCATCTACGACGACACGCTGATCGACGATCTGCCCGATTCGGACCGAACGGCCTATATCAGTACGATGCAGCGCCTGCTCGACCTGCCGATCCGCATCGGCCATGGCGGCCACGGTCCGAGCGTCGACAGCAAGCGCATGCACGACATCGCCACCGCGTATCTAGGGCGAACCGGCGGGATCTGATGCCCCGGCGGGACAGGGAACACCGGACTGGCGCGGCGCCTGACGACATCGTGACCAGCCGTCATACGGAAATTAAATCTTCGTAAGGTTGCCCGAAAACCCTAAATCGGGCCAATCCACGTCCTAGATGCAGAGCTGTCGATCCGGTCGGCTGCCATGCCAGGCGAGACGGGCATTCGCGACGTTCGACACGCCGAATGGCCGGTTTCCCCACAAGGAGACCTCCACGGCGACCGATCAACTCTCGCCCGGACAAACGACCATGTCAGACATAATTCGCAGACATCGCGTCGCGGCCTTGCTGGGCGCTGCGCTGATCATATCTCCTTTCGTCATGTCTTTCGCTCAAAGCGAAGGTAACACTGTTCCGACGACCCAGACACCTGTCGCCGGCCTCACCGCTCCCAACGGCTCGTTCGCCCCCATCGTGGCGGCCGACAAGCCGGCAGCGGTAACGATCACCACCGTCATGAAGGCAGAGCCTGGAACGACGAGCGATGCCTCTCCCTTCGACGGCGGCTCGCCTTTCGACGACTATTTTCGTCAGTTCTTCGGTGACCAGGGCATGCCGATGCCCAAGACACCGCCACAGCAGCAACCGCAGCGTGCCGAAGCGCTGGGTTCCGGCTTCATCGTGGGCGCGGATGGTATCATCGTCACCAACAATCACGTCATCGATGGTGCCTCCTTGATCAAGGTTGCGCTCGATGACGGCACCGAACTCCCCGCCAAGCTGGTCGGCCGCGATGCCAAGAACGATCTCGCCGTCCTCAAGGTCAAGTCGGTCAAACCCCTGCCGACTGTCAAATGGGGTGATTCCGACAAGCTCATGCCAGGCGACCAGGTATTGGCCTTCGGCAACCCGTTCGGCATCGGCACCACCGTCACCGCAGGCATCGTTTCGGCCCGCGGCCGGGATTTGCACAGTGGCCCGTTCGACGACTTCATCCAGATCGACGCCCCGATCAATCATGGAAATTCCGGCGGTCCGCTGGTGGATGTGAACGGCAATGTCGTCGGTATCAACGCGGCGATCTATTCGCCCAATGGCGGCAGCGTCGGCGTTGGCTTCGCCATCCCGTCCGACCAGGCCCAGAAGGTTGTCGCCAAGCTGATGAAGGACGGCTCGATCCAGTATGGCTACCTCGGCGTCGAGATCCAGCCGGTGACGGCGGATGTGGCGAGCGCAATCGGCCTCGATCATCCCGCCGGCGCGCTGGTTTCGCGGGTCAATGACGGCTCGCCGGCCGCCAGGGCCGGAGTCGAGGCCGGCGACGTCATCACCAGCTTTGCCGGGCAGGATGTCAAGGATCCCAAGGACCTGTCGCGGGCGGTCGCCGATGTCACGCCTGGCGCCAGGGAGACCCTGAACATCTGGCGCAAGGGCAAGGCCGTGGATATTTCCGTCGATATCGGGCGCAACACCGACGACGTGAAGACCGCGTCGCTGGACGACGGGTCCGGCGCGCCTGGCGTCGGGCAAGGTTCCCCGGCGATCGAGCTTGGCCTGATGGACATCACCCCTGACATTCGCGAGCAGATGAATCTCGCCCACAATCAGCGCGGTGCGGTCGTTGCCAGCGTCAATCCCGACAAGGCTGCCGCGGCTTCCGGAATCCAGGCCGGCGACATCATCGTCGCCGTCAATCAGATGCCGGTGAAGAGCGCCAGGCAGGTCACCCAGGCGATCGCCCAGGCCGGCAAGTCCGGCAGGAAGTCGGTGCTGTTGCTGGTCGAGCGCGATGGAGGCCAGATCTATGTCGCGGTGCCGCTCGCCAATGGCTGACGCGAGGCGCTGAACTGAATGCAAAGGCGGTAGGCTCGTCGAGCCTGCCGCTTCCGCTCTCAAGATTTCGGTTGCCCGCGGCGGCATCATCGAGAAAACTGCGGCAGGCTGACGGATGCCTGGTGCAGAGGAATTGCCGCGATGGTCACCCGAGGTTTCTCTTCAGGACGGCGCCCGCCAGCCGATGGCGATGCGCGCATACCGCCCGGCCAATATCTCGAACAGGGTTTTCCGGTCTTGTCGGCCGGTCCGACGCCACGTGTGCGCACCGAGGATTGGTCTTTCACGCTGAAGCATGGGCCACGGCCGATCAAGAAATGGAACTGGGCCGAATTCAACGTGCTGCCGCTGACCAAGATGACACGCGACATCCATTGCGTGACCGCATGGACCAAGTTCGACACGCCGTGGCAGGGCGTGCTGGTCGACGATATCCTTGCAGACGCGGGTTTGGAGCCGCCGACCGGCTTCACGCTGGCGCACGCGTTCGATGGTTACACCACCAATGTGCCGGTAAAGGATCTCACCGCCGGCAAGGCCATGGTGGCGCTGCTCTATGAAGGCAAGCCAATCACGCCGGATCACGGCGGCCCGGCAAGACTGCTCGTTCCGCATCTCTATTTCTGGAAGTCGGCCAAATGGCTGAACGGCCTGCAGTTCACGACGCGCGACGAACCCGGTTTCTGGGAATTGCGCGGCTATCACATCCATGGCGATCCATGGCGCGAACAGCGCTATACGGGCGATCCATGAGCGATGCGGCAGCAGTGCAATCGCCCTGGCAGACGGCCGGGATCGTCCGTATCGAAAAGCGCACGCCGCGGGTCACCAGCTTCTTTTTCCGGCCATCGCGGCCGTTTGCCTATCGCGCCGGGCAGCATGTCGATATCAGGCTGACGGCGCCGGACGGCTACCAGGCGCGCCGCTCCTATTCCATCGCCTCCGCGCCCGAGATTGGCAGCGTGATCGAACTGGCGATCGAGAAGCTCGACGATGGCGAGGTTTCGCCCTTCTTCCACGAGGTCGCGGCGATTGGTGACGAAATCGAACTGCGCGGGCCGCTCGGCGGGCATTTCGTCTGGCCGGAAGATGAGAGCGGACCGCTTGTGCTTGTCGGCGGCGGTTCGGGCGTCGTACCCTTGATGTCGATGGTCCGCCATCGCGCCGCGCGCAATTCGACGATGCCCGTCATCCTGGTCTTTTCAGCCCGGATCTGGGACGAAGTGATCTTTCGCGACGAACTGATCGGCCTCGACGACCGCAGGGACGGCTTCGACCTTGTGCTGACGCTGACGCGCGAAGCCGCGCGGCGCCCGGCCGATTATGCGCGGCGGGTGGACGTCGCGATGATGGCGCAAGCAATGGCGCGGCTGCCCGAGCCGCCCGGTCTCGCCTTTGTCTGCGGCTCCAACGCTTTCGCGTCGGCCGCCGCCCAGGCGCTGATTGATGCCGGCGTTGCAGCGGGAAACATTCGCACCGAACGCTACGGAGTTTGAACGGACGTTGCGTTCCCAACGCGTGTCGTCTTGGCACTGACAGTTCGGCCGAGGACTCGATGCTTCAAGCATTGAAATCCGACCTGCAAGGTAATACCTTATCGAAACATGGTATTACCAGAGGACGAAGATGGCCACCACCGTTACGGCAAAGGGACAAGTGACCATCCCGAAACCGGTCCGCGATCTCCTGGGAATCGTCCCGGGCAGCAGGGTCGATTTCCGACGCGCCGCCGATGGCAGCGTGGTGCTGGCTCGCGTTGACAAAAAGCCGCCTGCGAGCCGCTTCGCCAAGTTGCGCGGCCATGCCGGCGAGGGGCTAACGACCGACGCGATCATGGCGCTGACGCGTGGCGAAGCGTGACGCTGGTCGACACCAACGTTCTGCTCGACCTCGTTACGGATGATCCGACCTGGGCGGACTGGTCGGTTGCACAGCTAGAGGCAGTAAGCCTTAATGGGCCATTGTTGATCAATGATGCGGTCTACGCCGAACTTGCTGTTCGGTACACTCGCATCGAGGATCTCGAGACGTTTCTGGACGCGGCCGGTCTCGAAATGGCTCCGATGCCGAGAGCCGCCCTTTTCCTGGCCGGGAAGGTATTTACACAGTACCGCCGATCAGGAGGATCCAGGACTGGCGTGTTGCCCGACGTCTTCATTGGCGCCCATGCCGCTGTCGCTCGGCTTCCGCTCCTGACCCGTGATGTCGGCCGCTACCGGACTTATTTCCCATCCTTGAGGCTGATCACTCAGGGCCCCTGATGGCACCAACCGCCGGTCACGCCTCGATTTCGAGCGCCGAAAGCGGTTTTGAGCAACAGGCGAGGATAAACCCGTCGTCGATCTCGTGGTCGAGGATGCCGCCATTGTGGCTCATCTCGACGTCGCCCGCGACCTTCTTCACCTTGCAGGTGCCGCACAGGCCGAACTCGCATGCGGCGGGAATCCGCACACCTGAAGCCCGCGCGGTCTGCAGCACGGTTTGGCCGGCGACGCATTCGGCGTCGATATCCGAAAGCGCGAACCGGATCGGTGTCACGGCTTCGACGACAACGGCGGCGCCGTCTTCCGCAGGCGACGTGAACGGCGCCAGGATTTCTTCCACCACAGGCGCCGCAAAGCTCTCCTGATGGTATTTCGTCATGTCGAAGCCCGTTGCCTCCAGCATGCCGCGCACGGCGCGCATGAAGGGATCGGGGCCGCAGCAGAAGATTTCGCGATCGCGGAAATCGGGCGCCAGCAATGGCAGCCGAATGGCGTCGATGCGGCCCATATGGCCGAACCAGCCCTCGCGGCTCGACCGCTCCTCGATCATGAAGCCGAGCGACAGGCCGGGCATACGGCTGCCGAGCAGTTCGAGTTCCTTGCGGAAGATGATCTCTTCCGGACGGCGCGCGCAGTTGACGAAGCCGACATCGGTCCATGGCGCGCAGTCGTTCAGCCAGCGCAGCATCGACATCATCGGCGTCACACCGGAACCGGCGGAGATGAACAGATACTTGGCCGCCGGGTGGCTGTGCAGCGAAAAGTCACCTGTCGGCCCATAGGCCTTGACGTGCGAGCCCGGCGCCAGATGGTCGAACATCCAGCGCGTGCCTGTGCTGCCCGCCTGCGCCTTCACTGTCACCGCGATAGAGAACGGCCGCGATGGCGAGGACGACAGCGTGTAGGTGCGCATCAGCGGCCCGTCGGCTGTCGGCAGTTCCAGCGTCACGAACTGGCCCGGCTTGTAGCGAAACCAGGTCTGGTTGTCGGAGCGGAAGGTGAAGGTCTTTACGTCAGGTGCTTCGTCGCTGACGCCGATCACTTCCAGCACCTGCAGCCTGTCGTTCCAGGGCGTCATCTGGTCGAGATGGCGATAGAGGCCAAGATCCGTCATCGCATTCATCCTCTTGTCCCTTTTGTTTTGTGCATGATCCCAAAGCCGCTGCGCATTTTGGGCGACATGCACTAGGCGACGCTGCGCAGGGCCGGCCGGCCGCCTTCGGCGAGGCGCGGGCCGATGAACGACGCATACCATTCGACGAACTGGATCACGCCGCCCTCATGCAACTCCGAATAGGGGCCGGGCTCGTAGGCGGGCGACAGGATGCCAAAGGCGTTTTCCTCGACGATGCGGCGATCCTGGTCGTTGGTTTCGGTCCAGACATGGGTGAGGTCTTCGATGGTGTAATCGACCCCCTCGACCGCGTCCTTGTGCACCAGCCACTTCGTCGTCACCGCCGTTTCCGTGGCGCTGATCGGCAGCACCCGGAACGTCACCGCGTGATCGATGAGGATGTGGTTCCAGGTCGTCGGATAGTGATAGTGCATCAAGGTTCCGATCCTGTCGGCGGAGACAGTGTCGGAGAGGTTCTTCTTCACCGCCAGCTTGCCGGTCATGGTGTAGCTGACGGCATCGCGCAACAGCGGCGCGCGGGTGGCGCGGTACTGCCCGGCCGGATCGATGCGGAACTTGCTCGGCAGGCCTGATGCCTCGCATTTGGCCCAATGCGCGACCATTTCGGGGTCGCTGTCGGCGCCGTTGACGCCGGTCACGGTAGGCGCTTCCGGGAAGGTCTTGCACAGCTCGGGATGATTGGCGACGCAGTGATAGCACTCGCGATTGTTTTCCCAGACCAGCTTCCAGTTGCCCTTCTCTATGATCGTGCTCTCGAAGGCGATCTTTGCTTCCCGCAACCGGTGCGGCAAAAGATAAGGTTCGATCATCGCCCGCATCGGCGCGAAATCGGCGGGCTCCTTGCCCAGGCAGATGAAGATGTAGCCGCCGACGCTCTCGCAGGCGACCGGCTTCAGGCTGAACTCACTTTTGTCGAAACCGTCGGCCATCTGGCGGGCAAACAGCAGGCGGCCGTCGAGCTCATAGGTCCACTGGTGATAGGGGCAGACCAGCTTTGCCGCCGTACCCCTCTCTGTGTTGCAGACGCGGCTGCCGCGATGGCGGCAGGAATTGTGGAAGGCGTTGATCTTGCCTTGCTGGTCGCGGACAAGAACGACCGGATAGTCGCCGATCTGCACTGTGATGTAGCTGCCCGGCTTAGGCAGCTCGCAATCGTGGCCGATGAACAGCCAATCACGATACCAGATCAGCTCCATGTCGAGCTTGAAAAAGTCTGGATCGGTGTAGAAGGGCTGCTCCAGCGAAAAGCCTTGCCGGCGGCTGTTCAAGAGCCTCAGCATGTCGTTGCGAATATCCATGTCCTGTCCTCGTTTCTTAAGGACTGAAATGGTGGTGACGGAGGAAGGATCGGACGCAGGCCGGCGATGCGCCGGACATGCACTATCCACCTCTTGACCGCCCACCGCGATCAGTCGAGTCTAGAAATCTCGGGCTGGTTTCCGGGCTCTGGAGTTGTCCTTACGGACCATCGCGACACCTTCCCAGGCAACTGCCCAGTGGTCTCCCGTTGCGACTTGAACTCCACCACCGTTGCGGGGGCAGCGCCGGATTCTGACCGGCTTCCCAATTCTCCGCCTCGTCGTCACGAAGCGGCACCTGAGATGGTATGATCTAACCACGATCGCGGGCGCGTCATCGGCATGAAAACGACATCGTATCCATGCGGCGCGACACGCATGCGAAACGTTCCGGTTGGCGATTGTTGAGCCGAAATCCTATCTCCGCGGCGGCCATTCCCAACTGCAATCTCCTCGAAGCCGGCCCCTTGCCGGCGACCAAAAAGGTTAACGGTTTCGAAAAGTGACTATTAGCTGGTTCTAAAATCGAACCGAACGGTTCGTTTCTGTTGACGGTGCGTGCAGGACGGTGTGAACGCCGGGCCTTGGAAACAGTTGGTGATCCAGCGGGCGATTTTGCTTAAGTGTTGAAAAACATAAATAAAAAGTAGCGTGTAGAATCCCGTGGCACAATTTCAAGTGGCGGATTCATGGTCCACACGGAACAACTTCGTGATTGGAAAAGGCGAGGATGCCCTCCCACATCGGGGCTGTCCGAACGACGCGATTTCCCTTCCAAGACACGCCGCTGGACGGACGGAAAAGAAGATACTGGAGTACAAAAAAATGAAAAAGATCATTCTCACTGCCGCCGCCGTTCTGGCCATTTCCGGCAGCGCCTTCGCTAATGGTAGCGACCACTACGGTTCGAACGGCGCCAATCAGCCTGCTGCCGCGGTCGACAAGTCGTACACGGCTTCCACCAAGACCTCGGAACCGGTTGCCCAGACGCCCGCTCAGGGCAGCGACCGTAACCTCTTCGGCCGCTAACAACCAATTCCCAGTTGACGGCGGGTCTGCCCGCCGTCCTGGCGAAATCCAGAAATCCAGGAGACTAAAATGAACAAGATCCTTCTTGCCGCCGCCGCCGTTCTGGCCGTCACCGGCAGTGCCTTCGCCGGCAGCGACAACTTTGGCTCCAAGGGCGCCGACCAGCCTGCCGCCGCGGTCGACAGCTCGTACACGGCTTCCGTCAAGAAGTCGGAGCCGGCCACGCAGGCGCCTGTCGACCATGGCAGCGACCGCAACCTGTTCGGCAACAACTAACCCGACCAAAACCAACATCCGACAGCGATGCGGCGGGTTAACCCGCCGTATCGAATTCGAGAATACGGAGTATCAAAATGAAAAAGATTGTTCTTACTGCCGCCGCTCTTCTGATTGCCGCCGGCAGCGCCTATGCCCGCAACGACAACGCTGGCGGCACCGACATCAACAAGCAGTCGACCGTCAACGTCGACACCTCGCATACGGGCTCGATCCGCAAGAGCGAATCGCCCGTCTACAAGCTGCTCAATTCGTCGGGCGATGCACCGAAGTCCGCCCCTCAGGGCAGTGACCGAAACCTCTTCGGCCGCTAACAGCCGAAGCTGATCTCCAAACGAGAGCGGCGGACCTTGCCCGCCGCTCTTGTTTTTGTAACAGGGCAGTATCGTCGTGCGACCTCTCAGGCCGCCTTCGCCTCCGCTTCGTGAAGAGCGAAGGACCGCCCATCCGTGTCGAAGATATGCAGATCTTCGCCATTGGCGCTCAGGCGCAATGTCGAGCCACGCTTGACTTCGACATTGCCAGGCAGCTTGGTCACCAGCGGCAGGTCGGCGCGGCCGATGTCGATGTAGACAAGCTGGACTTCGCCGAGCTGCTCGACATAGTCGACCGTCCCTTCGAACAGATAGTCCGCACCGCTGGCGATGATCAGGTCCTCCGGTCGCACGCCAAAGCTCACCGCGGCACCCTTTGCCGAAGCAGGCGTCGTGATCGGCACGGTCGCCTTGCGCCCGCCGACATGGCTGACGACAGTCGGATTTCCGGTCTTGTCGATGGTCGCCGGCAGGATGTTCATGGCCGGCGAGCCGATGAACTGGGCAACGAACAGATTGCCGGGCTTCTTGTAGAGGTCCATCGGCGTGCCGACCTGTTCGATATGGCCGTCCTTGAGCACCACGATGCGGTCGGCCAGCGTCATTGCCTCGACCTGGTCGTGGGTGACATAGATCATGGTCGTGGCGGGCATCGATTCCTTGAGCTTGGCGATCTCGATGCGTGTGGCGACGCGAAGTGCGGCGTCAAGGTTCGACAGCGGCTCGTCGAACAGGAACACCTTTGGATTGCGCACGATGGCGCGGCCAATGGCGACGCGCTGGCGCTGTCCGCCCGACATCGCCTTGGGCAAGCGGTCGAGATATTTCGTCAGCTGCAGGATTTCCGCCGCCTGGCGCACGCGCCGATCGATCTCGGCCTTGTTCTCCTTCCCGATCTTCATCGAGAACGCCATGTTGTCGTAGACGGTCATGTGCGGATACAGCGCGTAGGACTGGAACACCATGGCGATCCCCCGCTTCGACGGCGGCACGTCGTTCACGACCTCGCCAGCTATTCTGAGCTCGCCGGAGGTGATTTCCTCGAGCCCGGCGATCGACCTCAGCAATGTCGACTTGCCGCAGCCCGACGGACCGACGAAGACGATGAATTCGCCCGACTTGATATCGAGGTCGATGCCGTGGAGAATGTTCAGATTGCCGTAGGACTTCTTCACTTGTCTTAGCGTGACATCGGCCATTGGTTTCCCTCCAGTAATTTGAAATTCAAGTGATTTGAAATTCAGTCGGCGCGCCCGAACCAGGCGCCGTAGCCGCCAAGCTCGATGGAACCGGTGCTCGCCTGCCCCGAAAATCCGTGCCCGGGCAAAGGTTGCAGCGATCGGCCGCCGAGGTCAACCTCGGTTGGCCCGGCTCCCAGATTGAAGACGCAGACGATCTGCTCATTGCCTGAGCGGCGGGTGAAGGCGACGGTGTCGCCCTCGCTTTCGATGAAGGTGATGTCACCCTTGGCCAGTGCCGGATGGGCACGCCGGAAGGTCAGAAAGCGCCGGTAGTGCTCAAGCAGCGAGTTCTCGTCGCCCTGCTGGACATTGACCGCTTGCGACAGATGCTTGGCCGGCACCGGCAGCCAGGGCTTTGCCGATGAGAAGCCGCCATTGCTGGCGCTGCCGTCCCACACCATCGGCGTGCGGCAGCCGTCGCGGCCCTTGAATTCCGGCCAGAAGCGGATGCCATAGGGGTCCTGTAAATCCTCGAACCGAAGGTCGGCTTCGCCGAGCCCAAGCTCCTCACCCTGGTAGATGCAGACCGAACCGCGCAGCGACATCAGCAGCGCCGAGATGACCTTGAGATAGGCGGTCGGATCGGCTTCGCTGGCCGCCCAGCGCGAGGCCGGGCGCATCACGTCGTGATTGGAAAAGGCCCAGCATGACCAGCCGTCGCTGGCGACCTTGCCGAAGGATTCCAGCACCGAGCGGACCTTGGCCGCACTGATCTTTTCCGGCGCCAGGAAGTCGAAGGAATAGCACATGTGTACGCGCTTGCCGCCGGCGGTGTAGGCAGCCACCACGTCCAGTCCGCGCTGCGAATCGCCGACCTCCCCGACCGCGGCGGTTGCCGGATATTCATCGAGCAGGGCGCGGAAGCGCTCGAGGAAGCCGAGGTTCTCCGGGCGGCTCTTGTCGTAGAGATGATCCTGGTAGTTGTAGGGGTTGACCGCCGGTGCGGTCTGGTCGTTGCGCTCTTCCGGCGGCAGCGGCGGATTGTCTTCCAGGCCCTGGCTGTGGAAGTAGAAATTGATGGTGTCGAGCCGGAAGCCGTCGACGCCGCGCTCCAGCCAGAAACGGGTGACGTCGAGCAGCGCATCCTGGACTTGGCGGTTGTGGAAGTTGAGGTCGGGCTGCTCGGCCAGGAAATTATGCAGGTAATATTGCTGGCGGCTGGTGTCCCATTGCCAGGCCGAGCCGCCGAAGATCGACAGCCAGTTGTTGGGCGGCGTGCCGTCCGGCCTGGCGTCCGCCCAGACATACCAGTCGGCCTTCGGGTTGGTGCGGCTCGACCGGCTTTCCCTGAACCACGGGTGGTTGTCGGCGGTGTGCGACAGCACCTCGTCGATCATCACCTTCAAGCCCAGCCTGTGCGCCTCGGCGGTCAGCGCGTCGAAGTCGGCCAGCGTGCCGAACATCGGATCGACGTCGCGGTAGTCGGTGACGTCATAGCCGAAATCCTTCATAGGCGATTTGAAGAACGGCGAAATCCAGATGGCGTCCGCACCGAGTGCGGCGATGTAGGGGAGGCGGCCGATGATCCCCTTGAGGTCGCCTATGCCGTCGCCGTTCGAGTCCTGGTAGCTGCGCGGATAGATCTGATAGATCACAGCACCCCGCCACCAGTCGCGATCGAGGGCGAGGTCAGGTTTCGAGCTGGCCTTCAAAGCGGATTGCATCGTCTCAGCCTCCTTTCACCGAGCCGGCAAGCAGCCCGCGGACAAAATAGCGCTGCAGCGAGAAGAAGACGATCAGCGGCACGATTATGGTCACGAAGGCCGATGTCGTCAGAATCTCCCAGTCGCCGCCGCGTGAGCCCAACAGCGCGTTGAGCTTGGCGGTCAGCACGATCTGGTCTGCCTCTGTACCGAGGAAAACCATCGCCACCAGCAGATCGTTCCATACCCATAGGAACTGGAAGATGGCAAACGAGGCCAGCACGGGGAACGACAGCGGCAAGACGATCTTGACGAAGATCTCGAAATCGCTGGCGCCGTCGATACGCGCCGATTCCATGATCTCGCGCGGCAGGCCGGCAATGTAGCTGCGCAGCAGGTAGATGGCGAAGGGCAAGCCGAAGCCGGTATGCGCCAGCCAGATGCCGAGATAGGTTTTCGACGGCATGCCGAAGAAAGCGCCGACGCCGTTGTAGAGCTTCAAAAGCGGGATCAGCGACATTTGCAGCGGCACCACCAGCAGGCCGATGATCACCGCGATCAGCAGCGCCCGGCCGGGAAACCGCATCCAGGCCAGCGCATAGGCGGCAAACGCCGCGATCAGGATCGGGATGACTGTCGCCGGGATGGTGACGGTCAGCGAGTTCATGAACGACCGTCCGATGCCCTCGGAAAACAGCACGGTTCTGTAGTTGTCGGTGGTGAATTTCGGCGGCGCCGACGAGGCATAGTAGACGCGCTGGCCGCGATCGCCTTCGAACGCCTTGGGCGAGGCCATGACGAAGCTGCCGTCGGCGTTGAGCCGCAGGGTCACGCCGTCGCCGAGATCGGCCGAAGTGTCGGCGGGATATTGCGTCGGTGCCGCCGATTTGACACCGAAGGCGCTGATGTTGCGCTTGGCGCCGTCGCCGAAGATGTTGCCCTCGAGAACGAACTTGCCGTCCTTTTCGACTTGCGTCGAGGCGGCCGGCAGTCGGCCGGCCTCGGTCTGGGTGGAACTGGCGAACGAGTTCCACCAGCCAGAGGCGATGATCTGGTTCTTGTCGCGCAGCGACGAGACCAGGATGCCGAGCGTCGGTATGGTCCAGATCGCGACGAAGACAAGCACGGCGATGTGGACGCCAAAGCGGCTGGCGAAGGACTTTCCGGTCGCAACGGCCATCTCAATGTCCTCCCGTCTCTTTGTTCGCCTGGCGGATGTTCCAGATCATGATCGGAATGACAGCGATCATGATGATGATGGCGATGGTGGCGCCACGGCCGAAATCGCCGCCGCCACGGAACATCCAGTCGAACATCAGATTGGCCAGCACCTGGCTGTTCCACTGGCCGTTGGTCATGGTCAGAACGATGTCGAACACCTTGAGCACCAGGATGGTGATGGTGGTCCAGACGACGGCGATGGTGCCCCATATCTGCGGCACCATGATCTTCCAGAAGATCTGGAATGGATTGGCGCCGTCGATGACGGCGGCTTCCAGCGTTTCTTCGGGAATGCCGCGCAGTGCGGAAGACAGTATCACCATGGCAAATCCGGTCTGGATCCAGATCAGGATCACCATCAGGAAGAAACTGTTCCAGAACGGCAGCGATATCCAGACCTGCGGCTGGCCCCCGAAATGCTGGATGACGGCGTTGAGGATGCCGATCTGGGTCTGGCCCTCGCCACGATACTCGTAGATGAATTTCCAGATCACGCTGGCGCCGACGAAGGAGATCGCCAGCGGCAGGAAGATCAGACTCTTGGCGATCGTGCCCCACCAGATCTTGTCGGTGAGCACGGCGATGATCAGCCCGAGGAAGGTGCAGGCGGCGGGCACCACCGCCAGCCAGATGATGTTGTTGAGGATCGAGTTGCGGAACTCGCGGTCGCCGAAGGCCCATTCATAGTTGGCCAAGCCGACAAAATTGATGCCGCCGCGATCGAGGAACGACAGCCGCAGCGTCTCGACCACCGGGTAGATCAGGTAGATGGTGAGGATGATCATCGCCGGACCGACGAACAGCCATGGTCGGACCAGCCCTTGCCGGCGCAGATTGTCGATGGCCGCGGCGCCGGCGACGCCGCGCGACGGGAATATCAGGTCGACCAGTTTGTTGGCGCCCCAGAAATAGGCGACGCAACCGCCGACTCCGACGATGATTACGAATATGGCCGAGAAAATCTGAGCCGCCATGGGTCCCTCCCCCTGCGTATCATCAGCCAAGGCCGAACGGTCCGGGCGGTGAGATGCGCCGATTCAGTTGTTCAGAGCGCGATCGCCAGGCAAGACAGGCTTTCCCTTTGCTGATCGCGCTTCATGCCGGATGTTTGTGTGCTCATGATAATCGCCGCGGCACGGGCCGCCGGTCGGATCCGGGCCTCCAGGGCCCGGATCCAGTCGGGATCGGATAGCCGAACAATCGGCTGCTTACTGTCGGACGCCTACTTGATCGCGTCCCAGCTTTTCTGAATGTCGGTGGCGACATCCTGCGCGGACTTGCCGCCGACCAGGTCGATCATGCCGGTCCAGAAGGCGCCGGCGCCGATCTTGCCCGGCATCAGGTCGGAACCGTCGAAGCGGAAGGTCGAGGCGTTGGCGAGGATTTCGCCCTGCTTCCTCAGCGCGTCGCTGGCATAGGCCTCCTTGTTGACCGACTTGAGCGGCGTCACGAAACCACCCTCGGCCATCCAGATCTCATGGGCGAGCGGCATCTTCAGAAAGTCGATGAACGCGCGGGCGGCCTTGGAGTCCTTGGTGATCATCGCCAGCGTGCCGGCGCCGAGCACGGGCGTGCCCAGTTCAGGCTTGGAGGCATAGGGAGGGAAGTAGAAGAAGTCCGCGTCCTGGCCGACCTTGGTGCCTTCCGGGAAGAAGGTCGGGATGAACGACGCCTGATGGTGCAGGTAGCATTTCGGCGGCACAGAGAAGAGGCCCTTCGGGCTGTCGCGGAAATCGGTCGCCGCAACCGCCTTTGCGCCGCCGTCGACCATCTTGTCGTCGGTCGCGATCTTGCCGAAGATGTCGATGGCGCTGACCACCGCCGGGTCGTTGAACGGGATCTCGTTCTTCACCCATTTGTCGTAGACTTCCGGAGACTGGGTACGCAGCATCAGGTCTTCGACCCAGTCGGTCGCCGGCCAGCCGGTGGCGCCGCCGGAGCCGAGGCCGATGCACCACGGCTTGCCGCCATCGGCGATGATCTTCTTTTCGAGATCGGCGAGTTCTTCCTGCGTCTTCGGCACCTTGTAGCCGGCTTCCTCGAAATTGTCCGGCGAGTACCAGACCAGCGATTTCACGTCGGCCTTGTAGGGGAAGGCGAAGAAGCCCGGCTTGCCGTCCTTGTCCTTGAAGGTGCCGAGATCGACCCATGACTGGCCGGCGCCGTAATTGTCCTTGACCCATTTGGCGGTGTCGTCGCCGAGCGGCGTCAACAGGCCCTTCGATGCCAGATCCTGGATCAGCCCCGGCTGCGGCAGCACGGCGATGTTCGGCGGGCTGCCGGCCTGCGTGTCGATGACGATCTGCTGTTCGTAATTTTCCGAGGAGGAGTATTTGATCTCGACGCCGGTGGCTTCCGAGAAATAGTCGAGAACGCCGCGCACCAGGCCTTCGTCCTCACCGCGCCACGGTCCGAAGATCGACAGCGTCTCCCCCTTGAGGTCGACTTTCTTGAGCTCTTCGTAGTTGGCCCAGTTGAAGCGCTTGTCCTCACCTGGCTTGAACTTCAGTTCGGCATGAGCCGGCGCGCTCAGGGCGAGCGTGGCAAACGCGGCACCCAGCAAAAGCATTTTCTTCATCGGTATTCCTCCCAGTGGATCAAACACACCGGACGGAACCTCCATTCCGCCCGCCGACGCCGCAGGACTGTGACTCACTCGGAAAGGAACCGCAACCTTTCGGAGAGTCTTCCAAAGCGCTTTGGCCTTTTTGATCTCGCCATTGAATCGGCCGGAAGTCAAGAGGCAGGTGGGCTAGTCGATTTAATCCGGCGCGTCTGCGGCCTAAAAAGTGCGCTGCAACATGCTTTTATGGCAATGCAGCAGCATTTTTTGTTTCAAACACGTCTGAAGCACGCTTATGGTTCGTTGTCGAACGGCTCAACCCCGAGGGCACTTGGGTCGATTCAAGTTAAAAGCGCTTTGAGGGAGATGGAGAGTTTTCGTGAACCTCAAGCAGCTTGCCCATATGCTGGCGCTGTCGCAGACTACGGTGAGCCGCGCGCTGAACGGCTATCCCGAGGTCAACGAGGAAACGCGCAGGCGTGTCATGGATGCCGCCAAGCGCCATGGTTACCGTCCCAATCCGAGCGCGCGCCGCCTGGCGACCGGCAAGACCGGTATGATCGGCTATGTCCTGCCGACCGGTGCGTCCGTCGACATCGATCCGCATTTCGTCGAATTCTTGTCTGGCCTAGGCGACTACGCCCGCTCGCACGAACTCGACCTGGTGCTGTCGCCGGCCGACGCCGACGACCAGGAGACGACCTACCGGCGCATCGTCGCCAACCGGCAGGTCGACGCCGTCTACATTTCCTCGCCAAGGCCCGCCGACCGGCGCGTGGCGCTGGTCAACACGCTCGGCATTCCCTTCATCGTCCATGGCCGTAGCGAAGGCTTCGATTTCGACTATGCCTTCACCGACATCGACAATGAGGGCGCCTTCCACGAGGCGGCCAGGCTGCTGATCCAGCTCGGCCACCGGCGGCTGGCGCTGATCAACGGCGACGACCGCGAGACCTTTGCCATCCATCGCGAGCGCGGCGTGCGCCGGGCGCTCGCCACGAGCGGGCTGACTTTGGGCGAACGACACGTCTGCTCGGTGGTCATGACCGAAGAGAATGGCTATCGCGCCACCAGGCGTTTGCTGGAAGAGGGCGACGCACCGACGGCGATCGCCTGCTCCAGCCTGATCATGGCGCTGGGCGTCGTGCGCGCGGTTCGCGACCTCGGCCTGAGCATTCCGGGCGACGTGTCGCTGATTGCCCATGACGATGTCTTCCCCTGGCTGAGGCCGGAGAATTTTTCGGTGCCGCTGTCGACGACGCGCTCATCCATCCGTCTCGCCGGCGCCCGCGTCGCCGAGCGGCTGGCGGCCCGGATTTCGGGGCTGGAAGAGGGCGCTCGCGGCGAAGTCTGGCCCGTCGACCTGGTGGTCAGGGGATCGGTCGCCGGCGCGCCGGCATAGCGGCAAGACCTCAACTGCTCTAAGTGACGAAGAAGGCGGACGTCCGTCTTGTCACGGAAGCGGAGGTTGACCGAGGCGAGATGCCGCCAACAATCGTCGTCGTCAGTATATTTTTGGGCAACTTTCTCCACGGGCGAAGCCGTTGACCTCTTCATAAATATATGGCCACCTTCGTAACGAAGCGTTCGCTTACGGGTTATACGATGGCGCTGGGCGATATTGCCGGCCCAACGAAGGTGAGGAATGCCAAGCGTCAATCCCGATGTGCTGAAGTGGGCCCGTGAAACGGCAGGGCTTGACCTTGAAGGCGCCGCAAAAAGGCTGGGCCTCAAGGACACGCGTTCCGTCGTTGGTGCGGATCGTCTTGCAGCGTTGGAAAATGGTGACGGCGAACCGTCCAGGCCATTGCTCCTGAAGATGGCAAAAAACTACCGGCGTCCATTGCTTGCGTTCTATCTGCCAGCGCCTCCGAAGCGTGCGGAACGTGGCGAAGATTTCCGTACCTTGCCGGTAGACTACGCTCGGCGCGACGAGGCCTTGGTTGATGCTTTGTTGCGCGAAGTCAGGGCAAGGCAAGAGATGGTCCGCTCGCTTCTCGAAGTTGAAGATGAGGCAAAGAAGCTCCTTTTCGTTGGTGGCTTCGATATCAATGGTGGCACCAAGGCACTCGCAAAAGAAATTGAGGGCACTCTCAGTTTCAACCTCGCTCAATTCAGGCGCGGTAGCCGAAATGATGCCTTCGCCTATCTGAGGGATCTTGCCGAACAAGTCGGTGTCTTCGTGCTGCTGATTGGGAATCTTGGGAGTCACCATAGCACTCTTGACGTCGAGCTTTTCCGCGGGGTTGCCTTGGCGGATTCTGTCGCTCCTTTCGTAGTCATTAATGATCAGGACAGTGAAGCAGCATGGTCTTTTACCCTGCTCCACGAACTGGCGCATATTTGGATCGGTCGCACGGGAATCAGCGGGGCAAATCCTTCCTCCGCGATAGAGGTGTTTTGCAACGACGTTGCTGGTCAAATCCTCATGCCTGAAGGTGAATCTGCACGTGAAGACGCTCTACGAGGCGCACCAACCGACCAAGTCATCGCGAGAATAAGGCAACTCGCTGACGCCTGGCGCGTGAGCCATTCCGCAGTTAATTATAAGTTGTTTAGACAGGGGGTTATCTCGCGTGAAGTGTGGGCCGAGATCAGCGGTATCTTTCGTCGCTTTTGGCTTCAAAGCCGAGCGGCGGCGAGAGAGCGAAATAAGGAGAACGAAAACGGCCCCGACTACTACGTTGTCCGTAGGCATAGGCTGGGCAATCGGCTGGTAAGCCTTTCCGGGCGAATGCTTGCCGAAGGCGCTCTCTCGCCATCTATGGCAGGCAGGATCTTGGGAGTTAAGCCGACCAACGTCTACGCTTTGACGGGGGCGTCGGCTGCCGGCGCCTCTGGTCGCGCAGCCTGAGGGGGCGACGATTTATCTCCTCGATGCGAACGTCTTAATCACCGCCAAGAATTCGTATTACGCATTCGATCGCGTGCCCGAGTTCTGGGAGTGGTTACTGCATTGGGCCGAACGCGGTGCGGTCAAGATTCCCCTCGAAATCCTCGAGGAAATCGTTGGGGGACCGATGACCTGGCTCAATGGCTTGGCGACAAAGACAATAGGAATGCGCTTTGCCTCGAGGAAGAAGCCGATGTGGGGCGAGTTCAGGATGTCTTAGCGAATGGTTATGGAAATGACCTTACCGACGCCGAAATCATCAAGATAGGACGTGATCCTTTCCTGATATCGTATGCCATGTTTGCGCCGGATGTCCGGAAGGTTATTACGACCGAAGTATCAAAGCCGGCAACCCAACGTGCAAACCGCAGGATTCCGGATGTCTGCAACCAAATGCACGTCAGATGGGGCGACAGCTTCTTGCTCGTTCGAGACCTCAATTTCTCGACCAAGTGGCGTGATCGCATTTAGAACGTCGCTCGCTCCCCTTGTAAGGACGTGTCGCCGAACGTCGTCCACTACCGGCCCGTCCCGGTAATTGAATTGGCAGTAAGTCAACTGATTAAGTTTGACCCATCCATCTCGACGAAAGCCTACTCCTTCGCCGCCTCGGCCGCCTTGATGTCCAGCAGCCCGTAGCCGAAATCATTGTCGCGCCCCTTGGGGCCGAGATCCCTGGCCGTAGCCCCGAGCGCCTTTTCGATGTCGTCGGCCGAGCGATCGGGCGCGGCGTGGATGAGATTGGCGATGGCGCCGCTGACGATCGCCGCCGCGAACGAGGTGCCGGTGACCACATCCGAGCCGGCGCCGCTCGGCGCCACCATCTCGACGCCGGGCGCCGAGATGAAGACATAGGCGCCGCGATTGGCCTGCGGCATCAGCCCGTCCTTGGCATCGGTGGCGGTCACGGCGATGACGTCGTCGAAGGCGGCCGGATAACCATAGGGTGCTTTCGGCCCGTTGTTACCGGCGGCGGCGACCAGCACCATGCCGAGCGCCCGGGCATTGCGGCAGGCGACGCCGAGCAGGTCGTTCTTCGGCCCAACGAAGCTCATGTTGATGATGCGCACGTCCTGCTCCGCCGCCCAGTCGAGCGCCGACAGGATGACATCCATGGTCGACTTGCCGCCCTCGAAGGCCCGGGCGTGGTAGATCCTGGCGCCCGGTGCCATGCCCTCCAGCGCGCCGACGCCGGCGATCAGGCCGTCGATCGACGTGCCGTGATCGCGCTTTTCGATCGGCACCCCCGGCATGGCGTCGAACTGTTCGGCGATGACGCCAGCCAGCGCCGGGTTGGTGTCGTCGATGCCTGTGTCGATCACCGCGATGCGAACGTTTTCGCCGCTGGCCTGCTTGGAATCGAGCGCGATGCGGTCGAAGGCATAGTTGACGATGCCGGCGGCCTGCTGCAGCGAATAGACATGGTTGGGCTCGCGCCGCTGGGTGCGGCCGTCGGCCGCCAGCTGCGCAAGCACGACGCCGACGGGCCGGCCATCGGGAATGCCGAAGCGCACCAGCGTGGTGCCAAGCAGCCGCGACTGGCGCTGCGAGCGCACCTGGAGGCCGAAGGACGCGGCGATCTGCTGCACCGCGCCGGCGTCGCCGTCGACGGTCACCAGCACCTCGTCGGGCACGAAATCGCCGACCACCGCGCGCGGCGGCTGAACGGCGATGAGATCGGTCGGAGAGACGATCGGGCCGCCAGGCGGAGGGCCGGCTTGACTATCGGCCGGCGGTGTCGCCGGAGCCGGCCGTGGCGTCGGCACCGGTGCCGGAGGCGCGGCCGGGTTTGGAAACAGGTCGACGATCAAGGCGGGCAGAAAGACGGCCCCTGCCGCTGCAGGACCCGCACCGACTGCACTGTCACTGTCGTCCTTGGCGCAGTCGGCTCCCGCCGCATTGGCCCCGTCGCGGCAGTCGATTTTCGCGGGATCAGGCTTCGCGCTGGTCTGCGCCGACGCGGGCACGGCGGCGATTGTCATCGTCGCCGCAAGCATTGCCGCAAATCGAATGACCGCCTCAGCCGCCATCAACCGGCCTCCTTCCCTCGATCACAGTCTCCGTGAAAGGCTGGGCGGCAACAAGGCCGATTTGCCTTGTGTAGTCGGCGGTGGTGGTCGCGGGAATGCCAAGCCGGAAGACGCCGTCGGTGGTCGGTCCGCCGATGATCTTCAGCCCGTTGCTGCCGAGAAAGCCAGAAATATCCGACATCTTCGCATCCGGCTTGAACTTGACCAGGGCGAACGGCATTTTCGCCAGATCGTCTTGCGCGCCGGCTATCTCGAAATCACTGCCCTTGCCGCTGGGCTCGACAAATGACTGCACCATGACCAGGGCCAGCAGAACCGCGGCCGCGGCCCAGGCGACGCCGACCGGCACCGCCATGAAGCGGCCCCAGGCCTGCGCCAGCCAGGACGAGCCCGCCGGCTGGCGGACAGGTCCGGCCTCGGCATCGAGCGCCCTGGCGAAGCGGCCGAGCGCATCGGCCGGCGGACGGATCGCTTCGTTGGCGGCCGTGGTGCCGGAGAATTCGGCTTCCGCCTCGCCAAGGGCGGCAAGTGCCGCCGGATCGCTGGCCAGCCATTCCTCGACGGCTTCCAGGTCCGAACCTTCCAGCGAGCCGTTCAGATAGAACGGCAGCAGCGTTTCCATTTCGTCGCGGCGCGACATCTTTTCAGCGGCGCTCATGGCCACCCCCTGTCGTAACCGGCGGCCTTGAGGGCCTCACCGAGTTTCTTGCGGGCGTAAAACATTCGAGTCTTGACGGTCGCGACCGGAATGTCGAGCACTTCGCCGATCTCGCTCACCGACTGGCCATGATAATAGGCAAGATCGATCACCACGCGATGCTCTTCCGGCAAGGCGTCGACGAACCGGCGCAAGGCGGCAGCCTTGTCTCCCTTCATGGTGACGACTTCCGGCGTGTCGGCGCTGTCGGCCACCGCGGCGGCGGCCTCGTCGTCGATCCAGTCTTCCTTCTTCTTGCGCAGCAAGGACAGCGCCTTGAAACGGGCGATGCCGAGCAGCCATGTGGAGACTTCGGAGCGCCCTTCGAAGCATGGCGCCTGGCGCCATAGCTCGAGGAACACTTCGTTGGCGATATCGTCGGCCATCATTTCCGATCCCGTCTGGCGTGCCACGAAGCGGTAGACCCGCACGTGGTGACGCATGAACAGGAGCCGCACGGCGGCACGGTCGCCCTTCGCGACCCGGTCGACAAGCACGCGATCGGTTTCCGTCGCTGCCGTCATGGCCGGTCGAGCCGCCTGGCTCCTGTCTGCTCTGTCGCTGATCGGTCCAAAAAGGTTCATCCTCCCGCCAAGGAATTTTTTGGAGGCTAACCGAAGAGCGGGGCGGTTGCCAGAGCATCCCTTCTCCCGGTCATTATACGGGGAGAATGTACCGGCAGGCGCATGAGGGGCGGCGCCAGCGTTCGCTATTCATATTCGATGTTAGCGCTGCCCTCACCCTTACCATCTCCCCGTAAAGGACGGGGGAAGGGGGCGCCGACGTCGCGGCAACGTCACCCCAAGAACGGCTTAGCCTTCATCGTCTCCGGCACCGGCACGCCGAGGCGCGTCAGCACCGTCGGCGCCAGTTGCAACTGGTCGAGCAGCGTGTCGGCCTGCGGGCCTTTGCCGGGCCCAAAATAATACAGCGCGAAATCCTGCATCTCGTCGTCATGGCCGCCATGATGGCCACGATCGGTCTGGCCATGGTCGGCGGTGACCATCACCTCATAGCCGGCTTCGATCCAGCGCGGCAGGAAGGCGGCCAGCATGCCGTCCATCGCATAGACCGCGTGGTCCATCTCGTGGCAGTCATGGCCGAAACGGTGACCCATCGAGTCCAGCGTGCAGGTGTGCAGGATGCCGTAGTCGATGCCGTGGCGTTTGGTCAGCATGGTCAGTGTCGCGAACAGGTCGACATCGCTCGGCGTCATCTGATTGCGGGCGTTGTAGCCGGTCATGGTGTGGAAGCGGCCATGCGTGATCGGTCCGCCCGGCTCGTCGAATTCCATATCCTCGACCAGGTCGAACGGATGGGCGCGGAAGAATTCCGACCAATAGGAATGTGTCACGGCGCCGGTCTTGCCGCCGGCCTTGCTGACTTCGGAGAAGATGTCGGGTTGCGCGATTCGAAACCGGTTCTCGTTGGATAGGATGCCATGCACCTGCGGCGAAACGCCGGTGTGGATGGAGGCGTAGCAGCAGGCCGAGGTCGACGGCAGCACGGAGCGCATCTTCCAGACCCGCGCCTCGCCCGATTGCACCCACCCTTCGAGATTGCCCATCAACCGGCGCCAGTTCCTGTAGGGAACGCCATCGAGGATGATCAGCAACAGTTTTGTCTCGAGCGCCATGGGCGACTCCGGAAGGCTTTGTCGTTGAAGGATGGCTTCGCGCCACGAATTCCCTAGTTCCCCGCGCTGGCCATGCGCCGTCCCTTGATCGCCTTTTCCAGCCAGCCGATCTCCATCTCGGGAACCGAGGAAAGCAGAAGATCGGTATAGGCGTCGAAGGGCGGCGCCAGAACCTTGCTCTTCGGGCCGTAGCGCACCACCTCGCCGCGATACATCACCGCGATCGAATCTGCGATCGACTTCACCGTGGCCAGGTCATGGGTGATGAACAAGTAGGCGACGTTCTCTTCCTTCTGCAGCTCGAGCAGCAGCTCGAGGATGCCGTGTGCCACCAGCGGATCGAGCGCCGAGGTTACCTCGTCGCAGATGATCAGCTTGGGCTTGGCGGCAAGCGAACGGGCGATGCAGACGCGCTGTTTCTGGCCGCCGGAAAGCTCGGCCGGATAGCGGTCGGAGAAGCCCTTGCCCATCTCGATCTTGTCGAGCAGTTCGGCGACGCGTTTGTCGCGCTCGCGGCCGCGTATGCCGAAATAGAATTCGAGCGGCCGGCCGATGATGGTGCCGACCGTCTGACGCGGGTTCATCGCCACGTCGGCCATCTGATAGATCATCTGCAACTGCCGCAGATCCTCCTTCGGCCGGTCGGCCAGCCGGTTTGCCAGCGGACGCCCATCGAAGGTGACAGTGCCTTCTTCTGGCGGCAGCAAACCGGTGATGGCGCGTGCCAGAGTCGACTTGCCGGAGCCGGACTCGCCGACAACGGCCAGCGTCTGGCCCGGATAGATGTCGACCGAGACGTTCTTCAGCACCTTGATGTGGCTGCGGCCATAGGCGGCGGTGACGTTCTTCACCGACAGGAACGGCGTCATGCCGGGCTTCTGCTCGTGGTGTTCGATCTCGTGCACCGACACCAGCGCGTTGGTGTACTCCTGGCGCGGCTCCTTGATGATCTGCCTTGTGCCGCCCCATTCGACCAGTCGGCCATGGCGCAGCACCATGATCTCGTCGGAGACCTGGGCGACGACGGCAAGGTCGTGCGTGATATAGAGTGCCGCCACATGGGTATCGCGAATGGCGTCCTTGATCGCCGCCAGCACGTCGATCTGCGTCGTCACGTCGAGCGCCGTGGTCGGCTCGTCGAAGACGATCAGGTCGGGCTCGGAGCACAGCGCCATCGCCGTCATCACGCGCTGCAGCTGGCCGCCCGAGACCTGGTGTGGAAAGCGTTCGCCGATGGTTTCGGGGTTCGGCAGGCTGAGCTTCCTGAACAGCGCGATGGCGCGCTTTTCGGCCTCGGCGCGTGTCGCCGTGCCGTGCAGCAGCGTGGCTTCCACCACTTGGTCCATCAGCCTATGCGCCGGGTTGAACGCGGCGGCCGCCGACTGCGCGACATAGCAGACCTCGCGGCCGCGCAGCTTGCGAAAACCGTCCTTGCCGCCCTTGAGGATGTCGCGGCCGTTCAGGATGACCTCGCCGCCGGTGATGCGCACACCACCGCGGCCATAGCCCATCGACGATAGGCCAATGGTCGACTTGCCTGCGCCGGATTCGCCGATCAGGCCAAGCACCTTGCCCTTCTCGAGCGTCAGCGAGACATCGTGCACCAGCACGATATTCTTCGGCGGTTCGCCGGGCGGGAAGACGGTCGCCTCGATGCGCAGATTGCGGATGTCGAGAAGCACGCCGGGCTTCGCTTTGCTGTCGGCCATCACCCGCGTCCTCCCTTCAGGCTTGTCGTCCGGTTGAGCACCCAGTCCGCGACCAGGTTGACGGAAATCGCCAGCAAGGCGATCGCCGCCGCCGGGATGAGTGCGGCCGCGATGCCGAAGACGATGCCGTCCTTGTTTTCCTTGACCATGCCGCCCCAGTCGGCGTCCGGCGGCTGCACGCCAAGGCCGAGGAACGACAGTGTCGACAGGAACAGCACGGCATAGATGAAGCGCAGGCCGAGTTCCGAAACCAGCGGCGACAGTGCGTTGGGCAGGATCTCGCGGAAGATGATCCAGGCGCTGCCCTCGCCGCGCAGTTTCGCCGCCTCGACATAGTCCATGACGTTGATGTCGACGGCGACCGCGCGCGACAGGCGATAGACGCGGGTCGAGTCGAGAATGCCCATCACCAGGATCAGCGTCACCAGATTGGTAGGCAGCACGGACAGCACGACAAGACCCATGATCAGCGTCGGGATCGACATCAAAAGATCGACAAGGCGCGACAGCAGCGTATCGAACCAGCCGCCGAAGACCGCCGCCGAGAAGCCGAGTATGGCGCCGAGCGAGAACGACAGCGCGGTGGCCAGCACCGCGATGAACAGGGTGATGCGCGCGCCGTAGATCATGCGCGACAGCAGGTCGCGGCCAAGATTGTCGGTGCCTAGCAAATGGGTAGCCGACATTGGCTCCCAGACATCGCCGACGATCTCGCCATTGCCGTGCGGTGCGATCCACGGTGCGAAGACCGCCGCCAGCACGAACAATGCCGTCAGCACGATGCCGATCAGCGCGGGGATGGGGATGCGTTTGATATCGAGCATATCCGCCCCCTATTTCGGATGTCTGAGACGCGGATTGGCGACGATAGCCCCTATGTCCGCAATGATGTTCAGGCTGATGTAGACGGCGGCGAAGATCAGGCCGACCGCCTGCACCACCGGCACGTCGCGCTTGGTGACGTGGTCGACCAGATACTGTCCCATGCCCGGATAGACGAAGATCACCTCGACCACGACGACGCCGACGATCAGGTAGGCGAGGTTGAGCATGACGACGTTGATGATCGGCGCGATGGCATTGGGAAAGGCA
Source organism: Mesorhizobium sp. M1409 (assembly GCF_040317535.1). Taxonomy (NCBI): domain Bacteria; kingdom Pseudomonadati; phylum Pseudomonadota; class Alphaproteobacteria; order Hyphomicrobiales; family Phyllobacteriaceae; genus Mesorhizobium; species Mesorhizobium sp. M1409. The sequence goes on along the minus strand of NZ_JAMYKV010000017.1, from coordinate 77,067 downwards.
TGCTTGCGGATGACGTTGAAGGCCGACAGGCCTTTCAATTCCGCCGTCTCGACATAGGCCGACTGCATGACGTTGAGGATCGCCGCGCGCGTCATGCGCATCATGTGCGCCAGCACGACCAGCGTCAGCGCCGTCGCCGGCAGGGCGATCGCCTGCATGCGTTCGCCGAACGGCATGCCGTCATAGACGGTTGAGATGCCGGGGAATATTTGCCACTTCACGGCGAAGAAATAGACGAGCACATAGCCAATGAAGAATTCGGGAAACGACGTCGAGGCGAGCGCAAGTCCTGAGATCAGCTTGTCGACCCAGCCATTGCGGTAGCGCACCGCGATGAGACCGAGGATGATCGCCAGCGGCACAGCGACAACGGCCGCCCAGAAGGCGAGGAACAGCGTGTTCCACAGCCGGCCCTTGATCGACGTGGCGATGTCCTGGCCGCTCGACATGGCGGTACCCAGGTCGCCTGTCATTACCCCGCCGAGCCAGCGGAAATACCTGATATAGGCCGGATCGTTAAGGCCGAGCTGCTCGCGCAGATTGGCGAGCGACTCCGGCGTCGCCGATTGCCCGAGAATGGCTTGCGCGACGTCGCCGGGCAGGATCTGTGTGCCGGCGAAAATCAGGACCGAAACGGCCAACAAGAGGAGAATGCCCAGCGCAACGCGCTGGGCAATCAGTTTCAGGATGGGTGAAGACATATCCGCAAAGCCGGCTCAGGCTTCGAGCCAGCACTTCGCCAGTGCGTAGCCGTTCATTAGCTCCTGATGCGGATCGTCGATCCAGCCGCCGACCTTGGCGCCGGTCGCGTCGATGAACTGGTTGAACATCGGCAGGATCAGGCCGCCTTCGTCGCGCACCAGGACAGCCATGTCGTGGTACATCTGCTTGCGCTTGGTCTCGTCGAGCTCGGCGCGAGCCGCCAGCACCATCTTGTCGAAATCCGGACGCTTGAAACGCGTGTCGTTCCAGTCGGCCGTCGATAGATAAGCGGTGGAATACATCTGATCCTGGGTCGAGCGGCCGCCCCAGTAGGAGGCACAGAAGGGCTGCTTGTTCCAGACTTCGTTCCAGTAGCCGTCGCCCGGCTCGCGCTTGAGCTCGAGCTTGATGCCGGCCTTGGCGGCGCTCTGCTGGAAGAGCTGCGCTGCATCGACTGCGCCTGGGAAGGCGACGTCCGAGGTTCTCAGTAGCACGGCGCCGTCGTGACCGGACTTCTTGTAGTGGAACTTCGCCTTGTCGGGATCGTACTTGCGCTGCTCGATCTCGGTAAACAGCGGATAGGACGCATTGATCGGGAAGTCGTTGCCGAGGGAACCGTAGCCGCGCAGGATCTTGTCCAGCATCTCCTCGCGGTCGATGGCCAGCTTGAGCGCCATGCGCAGGTCGTTGTTGTCGAACGGCGCGGTGTTGCAATGCATGATGAACACGTAGTGGCCGGGGCCGGCGTGATTGCGGATGGTGACGCCCGGCAGACGCTTGATCAGATCGACGATCTTCGGCTCGACGCGGTTGATCATGTTGACCTGGCCACCCTGCAGGGCCGCTGTGCGCGCCGTCGCGTCGTTGATGACGATGACCTCGATCTGGTCGGCATGGCCCATCTTGTCACCTTGCCAGTAATTGGCGAAGCGCTCGGCGCCATGGCGCACGCCAGGCTCGTTGGTCTTGACCATGTAAGGGCCGGCCGAGATGCCGGCGTCTGGCTTATCCTTGCCGCCGTTCGGCTGGACGATCAGGTGATAGTCGCTGAGCAGGTAGGGAAGGTCGGCATTGGCTTCCTTCAGGGTCAGCACGACTTCCTTGCCGCTGGCCTTGATGGTTTCGATGCCCTTCATGTAGCCGAGCGCACCGGATTTCGACTTCTCGTCCGAATGGCGCTCCAGCGTGGCCGCGACGTCTTCGGCGGTCACCGTCTTGCCGTTGTGGAATTCAACGCCGTCGCGGATCTTCAGCGTCCATACCTTGGCGTCGTCCGAGGCGCCGATCTCCTCGGCGATGCGGTTCTCGAGCTTGCCGTCGGGAGACAGCTCGACGATCATTTCGCCCCAGCACTTGCCGAAGGCGAACGGCACCTGCGTCATCATCAGCGCCGGATCGAGGCTGTTGGTGGATTCGCCACCGACCAGGCCGGCCTTCAGCGTGCCACCCTTGACCGGACCCGCCGCGCGCGCCGCACTTGAAAGCAGCGAGTTGGCGAAGGGGGCGGTGACGCCGAGCGCTGCCGCCCGGCCCAGAAAATCACGACGGCTCAGTTTGCCCGACGCGACACGCCGGCTAAGATATTCCAGTTCGTTTGACATTTTGAGTTCCTCACTCTGTTGGTTCGACTCTGGGGTCGTTTTTCTTGTTTCTTGTGGGGAGAATAATGACCGCAAGGGAAAGCGGTAAGCAAGACCGAATGCGACATGCCGTGGCGTAAATCGTACGTCGCAATTGGACCAACGAAACCGGCGTTCAAAGAAGCGCGCGGGGCACCTTCTCTTCGAAATTGCGTTCGAAAACGAGCCTTTCGCCCTCATAGGCCTCGATTCTGGCGCTGACGATGAAGTTTTGCGCGTCGGATCGCATTTCGGCGGATGTCTCGGTGCGCACCGACCATCCATTTCGCGACAGGGTCTGCGTCCAATGCGTCTTTCCCGAGGCCGACAGCGGATCGTCGGGATGGATCGTCCAGGTCTCGCGGGCGATGCTGCCATTGGCAAGGCCGTGATCGAGATCGCGCACCTCGCCAAAATCATCAACGATGGAAAGCGTGACAATTCCGGTCTTCTCGTCGCGATCGACATGGCGCTCGGAATTGGTGGCGCGGATCGTTTCTGTCGCCCAGGGGGAGGCGCCTTCCGGCTCGGCAAACGTCGCTTCGTCGCCTGTTGCCAGCGGCCGCAGCGGCAAGGACAGCGTCGCGGTCGACAGCGCGAGTTGGACCGGCTCCGGCGACGGCCAGATCATCGGCCAATAGGCGTTCGAAACAGCAATACGCAGGCGGTGGCCAGCCGGCACGCGGTAGGCGCATTGATCGAGCACCACGCGCGCCGACACGGTTTCGCCCGGCACCAGCGCCTCGGGGAATTCGTGCGAGTTGCGATGCGTCAGGTTGAGTACGCCGTAAGAGATCAGCTCGGTGGCACCGTCGGGATGCACGTCGCAAAGCCGGACCGCGATGTTGGCCTGACGCCGGTCGGACGCGACCCGGACCAGGACTTCGGGCGCACCGACGATATCGATAGCCTCACGGAGTTCCGGCTGGTCGAAACACACCGACAGCGCATCGTCGGGGCGCTGGTCGCCGGGCAGTTCGGGGCCGAAGGTGAACGGAAAATACTCGCCGCCGGCCAGCCCGCAGCTTTGCGGCGAGGCGACGATCGCGGGGTTGCCGCCCTCGGCGATAAGCTCGATCGATTGCGTCTTGATATTGGACGAAGGCCATTGCTGTTCCGCCACCCAGCGGCCCGGCCGCTCGGGATGCCAGCGTGCCGGACGCACGCTGTCCATGACATAGGCGCGGTAGGCGGGGTCGGCCTCGACGCCCGTGTCGATATCCTTCAGCCAGCGGTCCCACCAGCGCAACGCCTCCTGCAGGAAGCCAATGGCGGGCTTGGGCCCGGCGTAGTGCGGGTATTTGTGGATCCACGGCCCGATGATGCCCTTGACCGGCGCTTCGATGTTGCTGGCGAGATGCGAGACGGTGTTGCGGTAGCCGTCATGCCAGCCGCCGATCGACAGCACCGCGGCTTTGACGGCGGAAAAATCCTCGCAGATCGAGCCGCGCTTCCAGTAGGCGTCGCGGTGCTGGTGCTTCAGCCACAGCGGCGCCAGGAAGGACTGGTTTTCCAGCCGGGTGAGCCACAGGTCGCGCCATCTATTGTCTCCGGCCAGCAGCGGATCCGGAGGCCGCGACGAGTAGGACAGCATGGTCGAGGCCCAGCCGAAATTCTCGATCAAAAGGCAGCCGCCCTTGTAATGGATGTCGTCGGCATAGCGGTCGACGGTCGAGCACAGGCTGATCACCGCCTTCAGCGCCGGCGGCTGCTTGGCCGCCACCTGCAGGCAGTTGAAGCCGCCCCAGGAAATGCCCATCATGCCGACATTGCCGTTGCACCAGGGCTGGCTTGCCGCCCAGGCGATGACGTCGCAGGCATCCTGCAATTCCTGCTCTGAATACTCGTCGTCCATCAGCCCTTCGGAATCGCCATTGCCGCGCATGTCGACGCGGATCGAGGCATAGCCGTGGCCGGCGAAATACGGATGCGTCAGCTGATCGCGAAAGATGGTGCCGTCGCGCTTGCGGTAGGGCAGATGCTCAAGGATCGCCGGCACCGGATCATCACCGGCATCTTCCGGCATCCACACCCGCGCCGACAGCCGGCAGCCATCGGGCATGACGATGGCCATGTCCGGAAATTCGACGACCTTGCGGGGAAATTCGGTGACGGTTTTCATGGGAGCTCTCCAGGATGTCAGTGACGCATGAAACGTGTACGTCACGAAGTCAAACGGGCGACGGTCCGTGTCGCCGAGACGACGCCTGGCGGGGACCGTTCGACTTTCCATCTTGCGTTGTCCCATTAATTTATGTATTACTTTTATTCGCTTAGGCCCGATGCATTGAGGACAATCTCGACTGAAGATCGTTTGGGATGAGCCAAAGCGCGTGACGAACCTCGAAGGCCGAGGTCTGGACTTTGCCGAACTCGATATCGAGTTTTTTGCGACTTCAACCGTCCTCCCGGCCAAAGCAGGCCGACTCAAGGCGATTGGCGAATTCGGAGAGATCATTCTCGCCGTGATCTTTAAGCCGCTTGGTTCCGAAGCGATTTCGGTAATCTCGATGCGTCGTGCCAGCCGAAAGGAAAGGTCCGTATATGAGCAATCCTAAATCGCATATTCGACCGCTTACCAATGAGGAGGAAGCGGAAATTCAAAGACAAATTGCCGCTGATCCCGATGATGCGGAGGCGACCGACGAAGAGCTGGTGCATGCCAAACCTTTCGCGGAAGTGTTTCCAGAACTTTTCGAGAGTATAAGGCGGTCCCGTGGTCGGCCGACCGTGGAAAAGCCGAAGCAAGTTGTGTCCATCCGCCTGGATCAGGATGTCGTCAGAAAATTCAAGGCCACCGGCAAGGGTTGGCAAGCCAAGATAAATGAAGTGCTGAAGAAAGCGAAAGTTGGTTAAGCATCCGCGTCAATTCAGCGGAATGTCGTTTTCATCCTTGCTCGCCTGGTAGGCGCCGGACAACTCGTCATAACGGGCCGAGATATTGTCGATGCGTGTTTCCAGCCGCTGGCGTTCGGCCTCGGGCAGGGACCGCACCAGCCTGCGGATCGAAAAGCTCTTCCAGTAGGCGTTCTCGGCATTGTAGCCGCCGGGATCGAGGGTGAAGACCTCCTTCAGGATCTTCAAATCATGCGGGATGGCGAAGCTGTCACGCGAATCCTCATGACTGAACAGATAGTAGAAATTGTCGAAGCCGGTCCAGGTGATCGCCGACAGGCACAGCGAGCATGGCTCGTGCGTGGCGATGAAGATTGCGTCCTTGGTGTCGACTCGCTCTGCCTTCGGCATTTCGTAGAAGCGCTTCAGGCAATGCACCTCGCCATGCCAGAGCGGGTTTTCCATCTCGTTGTTGGTTTCGGCCAGCACCAGCGAACGGTCGTCCTTGCGCAGGATCGCCGCGCCGAACAGTTTGTTGCCATGGGCGACACCTTCGGCCGTCTTCGGCACGATATCGTGCTCGACCACGTCGAGCAGGCGGTCGATCAGCGAAATGTCGGTCATTACTGGGTCTCCTGCTGCATGTCCCCCAAAAGTGCCCCGGTTTCGGGGTAACGACATGCACAAAAAATCAAGGGAGATGTATCTCGTAGGCGTGCGAGAAATGGAATTCCTCGAGGTTGGGGCCGTCGCCACCCCGGTCGACGATCAGGAAATCCTGCGCCTCGCCGAGCGGCGTCAGCACGCCATGCCAGAGATTGCGCCGGTAATTGATCCCTTGTCCGGGGGCAGTGATAAAGGCATGCGGCTCTCCGGGTCCTTCATCCCCGTCATGGCAGACGACGACCAGGAACGGGCGCGGCGACAGCGGAATGAATGCCTGGCTGCCGAACGGGTGGCGCTCGACCATCGTCAGCTTCAGCGGCAATTCGTAGGGCGTGCCGCGCACCATGGAGATCAGCACGCGGGCGTTCGGCCCGGTCGCCTCGGCGGTGGCGAGATCGTGGTAGCGCTCGGCCCTGCCGCCATTGATCGGGTAGTGGTTGTCGCCGCTCATGTCGATGACGTTGCCAAATGGAGCAAAGCTCTCGCGGGTCAGCGGCCGCGCGACGATACGGGTCATGGAGCGCGCTTTGCGATGCCGGCGCCACCGAGCTTGGCGTGGCGGTTGACGTCCTTGTAGAGCAGATAGCGAAATTTGCCCGGACCGCCGGCATAGCAGGCCTGCGGGCAGAAGGCGCGCAGCCACATATAGTCGCCGGCCTCGACCTCGACCCAATCCTGATTGAGGCGGTAGACCGCCTTGCCTTCCAGCACATAGAGCCCGTGCTCCATGACATGGGTCTCGGCGAAGGGAATGACCGCGCCGGGTTCCAGCGTCACGATTGTCATGTGCATGTCATGGCGCAAGTCGGCCGGATCGACGAAACGTGTCGTCGCCCAGCGACCCTCGGTGCCGGGCATCGGCGTTGGCGCGATCTCCTGTTCGTTGGTGAAGAAGGCTTCGGGCGTATCGAGACCGTCGACCACCTCGTAGGCCTTGCGAATCCAATGGAAGCGGACATCGGCCTTGCCTTCGTTGCGAACCGTCCAGCCGCTGGCCGGCGGCAGGAAGGCAAATCCACCGGGCCGCAATACGTGCTTCTTGCCGGCAAGCAGAACCGTCAATTCGCCTTCGACCACGAACAGGGCACCTTCGGCGCCGGCATCGGGTTCCGGCCGGGCGCTGCCGCCGCCGGGCGCGACCTCGACGATGTACTGCGAGAACGTCTCGGCAAAACCGGACAGCGGTCGCGACAAGATCCAGACGCGGGTCTTGTCCCAGAACGGCAGGGCGCTGGTGACGATGTCCTGCATCACGCCCCTGGGGATGACGGCGTAGGCCTCGGTGAAGACGGCGCGGCCGGTCAGCAACTCGCTCTGGCCGGGGTGGCCGCCATGTGGTGCGTAATAGGTTCGCTCGGGCATCCTGATCGTATCCATGGGTTCAAACCTATTGCGGAAGCATGTCCTTGAGGCGGAGCAGCGCGATGCGCTCGACCTGTTTGCAGGCGGTCTCGAATTCGACGCCGCGGCTATTGCCGATGCGCGTCTCGAATTCGGCGAGGATTTCCTCCTTGGTCTTGCCCTTCACCGCGATGATGAAGGGGAAGCCGAAGGTGGTGACGTAGGCGGCGTTCAATTTGGAAAACAGTTCGCGCTCCTTGTCGGTTAGCGCGTCGAGCCCGGCCGAAGCTTGTTCCCTGGTTGATTCAGCCGTCAGCCGTTTGGCCTTGGCCAGCTTGCCGGCAAGGTCGGGATGGGCATTAAGCACGGAAAGCCGCTCGGTCTCGCTGGCGGAGCGGAAGATACGGCAGAGTGCGTTGTGCAAGCCACCGGCCGTGTCATGCGCCGGGCCCAGTTCCAGCTCATGGGCGCGTTCGGCGATCCAGGGCGAATGCTCGAACACGCCGCCGAACGTGTGAACAAACGTCTCGAACTCCATCTTGGATGGACGCAATGCCGCCGGCTTGTAAGGATGATTCTCCTGCCAATGCTTGGCGATATCGACGCGCCGCGCCAGCCAGACCTTTTCATGCGATTTGACATACTCGACGAAGCGCTTCAGCGCTGCCACCCGGCCCGGACGCCCGACGAGGCGGCAATGCAGGCCGATGTTCATCATGCGCGGCCGGCCGGCCTTGCCCTCGGCGTAGAGCGTATCGAAACTATCTTTGAGATAGGCAAAGAACTGGTCGCCCGAATTGAACCCTTGCGGCGTGGCGAAGCGCATATCGTTGGCGTCGAGCGTGTAGGGGATGATGAGCTGCGTGCCGCCTGCGTGCTCGAACCAGTAGGGCAGTTCGTCGTCATAGGTGTCCGACACGTAGTCGAAACCGCCCTCTTCCGCCACAATCCGCACCGTGTTGATCGATGTGCGGCCCGTGTACCAGCCGGTCGGTCGTTGCCCGGTCACCTCATAGTGCAGGCGGATCGCTGCTTCGAGGTCGCGACGCTCATCTTCGGCGCTGTGGTCGCGGTAGTCGATCCATTTCAGCCCGTGCGAGGCGATTTCCCAGCCGGCTTCCTGCATGGCCGAGACCTGATCGGGCGAACGGGCGAGCGCGGTGGCGACACCGTAGCAGGTGATCGGCACCTCGGCCTCGGTGAACAGCCGCAGCAGCCGCCAGAAGCCGGCGCGCGCGCCATATTCGTAGATTGATTCCATATTCCAGTGGCGCTGGCCCACCCAGGGCGCAGCGCCGACGATTTCCGACAGGAAGGCTTCCGACGCCTTGTCGCCATGCAGCACGCAGTTCTCGCCACCCTCTTCGTAGTTGACGACGAACTGCACGGCGACATGCGCACCATCGGGCCATTTCGGATCCGGCGGATTGGCTCCGTAGCCGCGCATGTCTCTGGTGTATCGCATCGTCCCTCCTGCCGGGCATGGCCCGAAGTGTGGTGAGAATATCGAAAGGACTGCCTACGCATTCCCCCGAAAATTTTTGAAAGTGTTTTTGTCGCACTCCGCTCGACCAGGACTTATGCATCGCCTTTAATTGGCGCACAATTCACTGTTGATACTTGATCGTACCGGGCCAAATTCGCTCGTACCGAAAATGGGAGGCGGCCAATGGCAGAAACGTCGAAAGCCGATGGCGGGCGTCTGACGACCCATGTCCTCGACACGGCGACCGGCAAGCCGGCGGCGGGACTGTCGATCGCGCTCTATTACCTCGAGGGCAAGGCGCGAACACATCTGAAGACTGTTGTCACCAATGCCGACGGCCGTTGCGATAAGCCGCTGCTCGCCGGCGTGGAGTTCCGCACCGGCGAATACGAACTGGTCTTCGCGGCCGGTGATTATCTACGCCAGCAGGGAACGAAATTGCCAAACCCGGCCTTTCTCGACTTGATACCAATTCGTTTCGGCGTGGCCGAGCCGGTGCACTATCATGTGCCACTGCTCGTCTCGCCCTATGGCTATTCGACCTACAGGGGGAGCTGAAGCATGGCCAAAGTCAGCATCCGTAACGAGATCCGGTTCATTCTCAATGGCAGGGATGTCGTGCTTTCATCGGTGGCCCCTGAGGCGACCTTGCTTGATTGGCTGCGGCTCGACCGTTCGCTGTGCGGCACCAAGGAAGGCTGTGCCGAAGGCGATTGTGGGGCCTGCACCGTGTTAGTGGGCAAGCTCTCGGCTGGCGGCCTGGTCTATGAAAGCGTCAACGCCTGCATCCGGTTCCTTGGCTCGCTGGACGGCACCCATGTCGTCACCGTCGAGCATTTGCATGGGTCGCCCGGGCAGTTGCACCCGGTGCAGCAGGCGATGGTCGATTTCCACGGTTCGCAATGCGGCTTCTGCACGCCGGGTTTCGTCATGTCTCTCTATGGCCTGTGGATGAAATCACCGGACCCGTCGAACGCTTCTATCGAAAAGGCGTTGCAGGGCAATCTCTGCCGCTGCACCGGCTACGAGGCGATCATACGCGCGGCGCATGCCATCTCCAGCTACGGCAAGGTGGCGAAGGACCCGCTGGCCGCCGAGCGCAAGGCGATCACAGCGAGGCTCGAGGCCATGCATGACGGTGCGCGGGTCGAGATCGGCGCCGGCAAGAAGCGGCTGATCGTGCCGGCCAATGTCGATGATTTCGCCACCGTGCTGGACAAGGAACCTGGCGCCACAATCGTCGCCGGTGCGACCGATGTCGGCCTGTGGGTGACCAAGCATATGCGCGATATTTCGCCGGCGATCTTCATCGGCGATCTCGATGGGCTTTGCACCATCGCCGAAGACAATGGCCTCATCACCATCGGCGCCGGCGTCACCTACACCGAAGCATTCTCGACGCTGGCCAGACGCATACCGGCGCTGGGGCCGTTGTTCGATCGCATCGGTGGCGATCAGGTGCGCAACATGGGCACTATCGGCGGCAACATCGCCAACGGCTCACCGATCGGCGACATGCCGCCGCCCCTGATCGCGCTTGGCGCGCGGCTGACGCTGCGCAAGGGCAACAAGCGGCGCACGATCCCGTTGGAAACCTTCTTCATTGCCTATGGCAAGCAGGACCGGCAGCCTGGCGAATTCGTCGAAGCGGTGCACGTGCCAGTGCCGGCCAAGGGCACAAAATTCGCCGTCCACAAGATCACCAAGCGCCGCGACGAGGACATCACGGCAGCCCTCGGCGCCTTCTTCCTGACGCTGGCCGAGGATGGCACGGTCGCGGATGTGCGCATCGCCTATGGCGGCATGGCGGCGACGCCGAAGCGTGCGCCGGCCGTTGAAAAAGCGCTGCTCGGCAAGCCGTGGACAGAACAGACGGTAGAGGCGGCGATGGCCGAGTACGCGAAAGACTTTACACCGCTCACCGACATGCGCGCCTCGGCAGAGTATCGAACTCTGGCGGCGAAGAACCTGCTGCTGCGCTTCTTTGTCGAAACCACGGATACCCGGGCACCATTCCAGGTGTCACGCAACGAGGCGGCATGATGAACACCAATGGTAGTGAACAAACAGCCGAACGGTCGCGAGTAGCGTCCCCGTTCACGGGGAGAAGATGCCGGCAGTCAGATGAGGGGCGGCGCCGTCATCGATCTTTGTCTGAAAGGCTGTCAACGTCGGCGCTGCCCCTCATCCGGCCCTTCGGGCCACCTACTCCCCGTGAACGGCGAGAAGGGAAAGGGGGCGCTCAATGACCAGCCACGCTCCCAACCTCAAGGCTGAAAAGATTTCAGGTGGCGTCGCCACCGACCAGCGCCACGATTCCGCGCACAAGCATGTCAGCGGCACCGCCGTCTATATCGACGACATGCCGGAGCCGGCCGGCACGCTGCATGGCTGCCTCGGGCTTTCGGCTGCAACACATGCCACCATCACCAGCATGGATCTCTCGGCGGTGCGTACGGCGCCCGGCGTTGTCGACGTGCTGACGGCCAAGGACGTGCCGGGCGAAAACGACATCTCGCCGACCGGCCGCCACGACGAGCCGGTGCTGGCCGACGGCAAGGTGCAGTTCTACGGACAGCCGATCTTTTGCGTCATTGCCGAGACGCGCGAGCAGGCGCGTCGTGCGACAAGGCTGGCCAAGGTCGAATACAAGGAATTGCCTTTCGTCACCGACATCGGCGAGCTCGATCCGAAGAAAGACAAGCTCGTCACGCCGCCGCTGACCCTGAAGCGCGGCGATGCCGCCACAGCGATCCGTCAGGCGCCGCGCCGGCTGAAAGGAAAGATGCGCATCGGCGGCCAGGAGCATTTCTATCTCGAAGGCCATATCGCTATGGCCGTGCCCGGCGAGGACCAGGACGTCACCATCTATTCCTCGACCCAGCATCCGAGCGAAATCCAGCACATGGTCAGCCACGCGCTGGGCGTGCCGAGCAACGCCATTACGGTGGAAATCCGCCGCATGGGCGGCGGCTTCGGCGGCAAGGAGACGCAAGGCAACCAGTTTGCGGCATTGGCCGCGATCGCCGCGAAGAAGCACCATCGCGCCGTGAAAATCCGGCCCGACCGCGACGACGACATGATAGCCACCGGCAAGCGTCACGATTTCCTGGTCGACTATGAGGTCGGCTTCGACAACGAGGGCAACATCCTCGGTGTCGATTTCATGTTCGCGGCACGCTGTGGCTTTTCGTCGGACCTTTCCGGCCCGGTGACCGATCGCGCGCTGTTCCACTGCGACAACACCTATTTCTGGCCGGCGGTGCATGCGCAATCGGCACCGCTCTACACCAACACCGTGTCGAACACCGCTTTCCGTGGTTTCGGCGGCCCGCAAGGCATGGTCGGCGCCGAGCGCGTCATCGACGAGGTCGCCTTTGCGGTCGGCAAGGATCCACTCGAAATCCGCAAGAAGAATTTCTACGGCACATCCGACCGCAACATTACGCCCTACCACCAGACGGTCGAGGACAACATCATCCAGCGCATCGTCGCCGAACTGGAGGAAAGCGCCAGCTACGCACGGCGGCGGCGGGAAATATCGGCCTTCAACGCCAACAGTCGTTTCATCAAGCGGGGCCTGGCGCTGACGCCGGTCAAGTTCGGCATCTCGTTCACCGCCACGCACTACAATCAGGCCGGCGCGCTGGTGCATGTCTATACCGACGGTTCGGTGCATCTGAATCATGGTGGCACCGAGATGGGGCAGGGCCTCTACGTCAAAGTGGCGCAGGTGGTGGCGGAAGAGTTTCAGATCGACCTCGACCAGGTGAAGATCACCGCGACCACGACCGGCAAGGTACCGAACACTTCGGCCACGGCGGCGTCGTCCGGCTCCGACCTCAACGGCATGGCGGCGCGGAACGGCGCTCGCCAGATCAAGGATCGGCTGACCGATTTCGCCGCCGAAAAATATCAGGTGCCGCGCGATCAGGTGCTGTTCCTGCCCAACCGGGTGCGCATCGGCAACCAGGAAATCGCCTTCGCCGACCTCGTCAAGCAGGCTTATATGGCCCGCATCCAGCTTTCGGCGGCCGGTTTCTACAAGACGCCGAAAATCCACTGGAACCGTGACAAGGGCGAGGGGCGCCCATTCTATTATTTCGCCTATGGAGCCTCGTGCTCGGAGGTCTCGGTCGACACGCTGACCGGCGAATACATGGTCGAGCGCACCGACATTCTGCATGATTGCGGCCGCTCTCTGAACCGCGCCATCGACATCGGCCAGATCGAGGGAGGCTTCATCCAGGGCATGGGCTGGCTGACGACGGAAGAACTGTGGTGGGACGACAAAGGCCGTCTGCGCACCCACGCGCCATCGACCTACAAGATCCCGCTCGCCTCCGACCGGCCGAAGATCTTCAACGTCACCTTGGCCGACTGGCCGGAAGCCAGCGAGCCGACGATCCACCGTTCCAAGGCGGTCGGCGAGCCGCCGTTCCCGCTCGGCATGTCGGTGCTGCACGCCCTGTCGGACGCGGTGGCGAGCGTCGCCGACAACCGGATCTGTCCGCGCCTCGATGCGCCGGCGACACCGGAGCGGGTTCTGATGGCGATCGAGCGGCTGAAGTCCGAGGCCAAGGCCTGAGTCTGCGCCACGGTCGGCATGCGTGCAATTCAGGCCGAAAAACCCTATGTTTCCCGCACGGGAATGCGAATGATGAATTCGAACGTGCAAAACCTCAAAGACTTCCTTGCTGGTCAAGGCCGCATCGCTTTGGTCGAGGTCGCCGGCACGAAAGGGTCGACGCCACGCGAGAAGGGCGCCTTCATGCTCGTCTCGCAATCGGCGATTTCAGGCACGATCGGCGGCGGGCAACTTGAGTATATGGCCATCGACAAAGCCAGGCAGATGCTTTTCTCCCCCCTTGAGGGGGGTGAGGAACGATCGGCTGAAGGCCGAGAAAAAGCCAATGATTTGGCTTTTTCAGCGACGAACGCCCGGAGCCATGGCGAAGGGCAATCCGCGAAGCGGCCAGAGGGGGCACTCTCAGAAGGCACCACAAGGGCGTCGAGCACTGCCGCAACGACCCCCTCTGTCGGCTTCGCCGACATCTCCCTCTCAAGGGGGGAGAGACCCCGCGCCGCGGCGACCCCACCCGACGGCTTCGCCGCCACCCTCCCCTCAAGGGGGAGGGATATTCGCGCCACCCTCGACGTCCCGCTAGGCCCCGAGATCGGCCAATGCTGCGGCGGGCGCGTCGAAGTGCTGATCCGGCTCGTCGATGCCGCGCTCGCCGCCGACCTGGTTGCGGCCGCGGAAGCCGAGGAGGCTCATCTGCCGCATGTCTATATCTTCGGTGGCGGCCATGTCGGCCAGGCGCTGGCGTCGACGATCTCACTTCTTCCCGTGCATGGCGTCGTCATCGAAACGCGGGCCGAGGCGCTGGAAGGCATGCCGGAAACCGTGGAGATGCGGCTGACGCCGATGCCCGAGGCTGAGGTGCGAAACGCTCCCGCCGGCACCGCTTTCGCCATCCTCACCCATGATCATGCGCTGGATTTCCTGATTGTCGCCGAGGCGCTGAAACGCGACGATGCCGCCTATGTCGGCATGATTGGCTCGAAGACCAAGAAAGCGACGTTCAAGAACTGGTTCTTGAAATCGGCGGATGGCAGCGAGGCGGAATTTGCCCGCCTCGTCTCGCCGATCGGCGGCGACACCGTCAAGGACAAGCGTCCGCAAGTCATCGCGGCGCTGGCGGCGGCCGAGATCATGACGGCGCTGGTCGCCCACGCCGCAGCATCAAATGTAGGCCATCAGGTTCCGCATGACAAGGTGACGGTCGGCTAAGCTTGCGCCTCAACGCATCTCAGCCAGGCCGCTTCAAGCCCAGATGCTCGCGCAGGGTGCGGCCGTCATAATCCCTGCGGAACAGGCCGCGCCGTTGCAATTCCGGCACGACGAGCGTTGCAAACGCATCGAGTTCGCCGGGGAAATACGAGGGCATGACGTTGAAGCCGTCGGCCGCTCCGCCCTCGAACCGCGCCTGCAGCTCGTCGGCGATTTGGGCCGCTGTTCCGACGATGCGCCAATGGCCGCGCGCGCCAGCGAAATGCCGCGCCAGCTGCCGGATGGAAAGTCCGTCGCGGCGCGACTGCTCGATCACCAGCGCCTGCCGGCTCTTCATCCCCTCGCTCTCAGGCAGCTCCGGCAGCGGTCCATCGATCGGATAGCGCCACAGATCGGAGATGCTGAGATAGCTGGACAGCAGCGCCACCCCGACATCGTCGGGGATCAGCTCCTGCAATTCTTCGTATTTTTCCTGGGCCTCCGCCTCGGTTTCCGCCACCACTGGCGCGACGCCGGGCATGATCTTGATGTCGTCCGGCTCACGCTCATAGGCCGCCAGACGCCCCTTGAGGTCGTCGTAGAAGGCCTTGGCCTCCTCGAAAGTCTGCGCCGCCGTGAACACCACATCGGCGGTGCGGGCGGCGAGGTCGCGGCCGATCTCAGAGGCGCCGGCCTGGACCATGACCGGCGCGCCTTGCGGTGAACGCGGCAGGTCGAGTGGATCCCGCACCGAAAAGCTTTGGCCGGCATGACGGGAAGTTCCATCGAGCTTGCCGCGCCAAAGCCCGGCGACCACTTCGGCGAACTCGCGCGCCCGTTCGTAGCGGTCGGCATGGGGCTTGAGGCCAGTCGAGCCGAAATTGGCGGCTTCGATGGGGCTGGCCGAGGTGACCAGGTTCCAGCCGGCACGGCCGCCGCTTAGATGATCGAGCGACAAAAAGGTCCGTGCCAGCCCATAGGGCTCGTTGTAGCTTGTCGACGCCGTGGAAACGAGGCCGATGCGGCTGGTCTGGACGGCGAGCGCCGAAAGCAGGCTGATCGGCTCGAAGCCGATCGAGCGCGACGTCTGGCTGGCGATGCCGACATTGGCTTCGCGCAGGCCGGCGGCGTCCTCGCAGAACACCATGTCGAATTTCGCCGCCTCCGCCGTGCGCGCCAGCTGGACGTAATGGTCGATGTCTATGCCCGCCGTGACATGCGCCTTTGGGTGGCGCCAGGCGGCGATGTGGTGGCCGGTCGCCCACAGGAAGGCACCGAGCTTCATCTGACGGTGCGCGCCGGTCATTGATCTTCTCCGCCGGCAAGCCCGAGATGCGAGCGCAACGTCGCGCCGCGATAGCTCTGTCGAAACAGGCCGCGCAGCCGCAGCTCCGGCAAAACCAGATCGACGAAATCGTCGAGCGCTGAGAGTTGTGCCGGCATCTGGATATTGAATCCGTCGCAGCTTTTCGAGCGGAATTCTTTTTCCATGCTGTCGGCGATGGTCGGCTTGGTGGTGCCATTGGTGAGGAGCGAGATATTCGTCAGAAGCCTCACGGCATCAGGATCGCGTCCGCAGGCGACAACGCGGCGCTTCAGGTCCTCATAGCGCGCTTTCGCGCCATCGATCGGCCCGTCGTCCAGCAGAATGACATCGGCGGCGCGGGCGGCAATATCCAGGTCGGGCTCCGACAGACCGGACAGCACCAGCACCGGCCTGTCCTGCGGCGATCTCGCGACGTTCAGCGGTCCGCGCACGGAAAAGAACTCGCCCTTGTGGTCGAGCAGGTGCATTTTTCCGGGGTCGTGGAAGCGGCCACCGCTCTTGTCGAATAGCAGCGCATCCGCATCCCAGCCCCGCCACAAGCCCTGGACGATGCCGATATACTCCTCCGTGCGCCGGCGAAAATCGTCGGACGAAAAGCCTTCGGGCCGGCTGAAATTGGCCGCCTCGCGCGGGTTCTGCGCCATGGTCGCGTTCCAGCCGGCGCGGCCATGGCTGATGATGTCGAGCGAGGCGAAACGGCGCGCCAGGTTGTAGGGCTGATGGGCAATTGTGGAGGCCGTGGCGACGAGGCCGATCCTGCTCGTTACGGTTGCCAGTGCGGCCAGCAGCGTCGTCGCTTCAAAGGGCACCGGCCTATTCGCTGCATCGCCACCGGCAGTCGGCGCGGAATCGGCGAACAGCACCATGTCCAACCCCGCAGCTTCGGCCTTTTGCACAAACTTTGCCAAGCGACCGAATGGCGGTTCGGGTGATGGATCGGCGGTCCCCGGAAACAGCGAAACGGCAAGATGCATTGTGGCGCCGTTGTCCATCGATGGTCCCTGCAAGACGAAAATCGACCTGAACTATGTTCGCCGCTTCCCGGGATGGCAACCGCTTGCGCTGGGCCAACCGCCGGTCACTTGCCGGCCAGTCCTATTTACCCGCGAGCAGATCATTGATCAGCCGCTGGCAGCGTTCGGCCATGAAGTCGAGCAGCAGCCGCACTTTTGGATCCTGCAGCTTCTTGTGCGGGTAAACGGCGGCGAACTGCACTGGCGTCGGCGGCGTGTTGCTCAGGATCACCTTCAGGCGCTGGTCGCGGATGAACGGCTCGACCTCGAAGCGCGGCTTGTTGATGATGCCGCGCCCCGACAGCGCCCAACTGGTCAGCACGTCGCCATCGTCGGTGTCGTAGGGCCCGTGCACTTCGAATTTCTGCGGGCCTGTGGGTGTCTGCAGCGTCCACACATATTCGCGCGCGCCGGAGTAGCGCAGCATCAGGCAATCGTGTTTCTTGCCGATCAGCTCCTGCGGCTCCACCGGTTCGCCGCGCGCTTCCAGATATTCCGGCGCTGCCACCAGCACGCGCTCGCATTCCATGATGCCGCGCATCCTGAGGCTGGAATCCTCGATGATGCCCAGCCGGAAGGCGACATCGATCCCTTCCTTCATGATGTCGACATTGTGGTCCGAGAGCCTCAGCCGCACCTCGATATCAGGGTATTTGTCGTGGAAATCGGGAATGCCCGAAGCCACCAGCCGGCGGCCGAGGCCCAAGGGTGCCGTGACGCGGATGGTACCGCGTGGCTGGCCGGAAAGGGCCGAGACAGCCGCTTCGGCCTCGGTGATCGCCTCCAGAACCTGCTTGGCGCCAGAATAAAAAACCGTGCCGTGTTCGGTCGGCATCAATTGCCGCGTGGTGCGGTTGAAAAGCCGCACGCCAAGGTGCTTCTCCAGCTCCTTGATGCGGTTGGAGGCGACCGCCGGTGAAATGCGCATGTCGCGCCCGGCCGCCGACAGATTGCCGAGCTCGACGACGCGGACGAAGACGGCGATGTTGTCGAGATAGGCCATACGGAGCACCTTCGCCGGTTTGCAGCGATAAGCCTAGTATTTTCCATTTTTTTTTGAAAGTCATCGTGCACCTCGCCCCTTTCCGTTTGCGCTCCAGCCCGTAAAGTCACCCAATCGGCAGGGACGACTTCAATGATGGATTTCGCGATTTTCTGGGACTGGCTGAGCTTCGCCGTGCGCTGGCTGCATGTCATCACCGGCATTGCCTGGATCGGCTCGTCGTTCTACTTCGTCGCGCTCGATCTCGGCCTGCGCCAGAGGCCGGGCATGCCTGTCGGTGCCTTCGGCGAGGAATGGCAAGTGCATGGCGGCGGCTTCTACCACATCCAGAAATACCTGGTGGCGCCGGCCGAGATGCCCGAGCACCTGACTTGGTTCAAATGGGAATCCTACGCCACCTGGCTGTCCGGCTTCGCCATGCTGTGCGTCGTCTACTATGCCGGAGCCGATCTGTTCCTGATCGATCCCAACGTTCTGCCTATGTCGGTGCCGGTCGGGATCCTGCTGTCGCTGGCTACCATCGGCGTCGGCTGGGTGGTCTATGATCTCCTCTGCCGCTCGCCGCTCGGCAAGAGCGACACCGGGCTGATGCTGGTGCTCTACTGCGTGCTGGTGTTCATCGCCTGGGGACTGACGCATTTGTTCACCGGCCGCGCCGCCTTCCTGCATCTGGGCGCCATCACCGCCACGATCATGTCGGCCAACGTCTTCATGGTCATCATCCCCAACCAGAAGATCGTCGTCGCCGACCTTATCGCGGGGCGCAAGCCCGATCCGAAATACGGCAAGATCGCCAAGCAGCGTTCCCTGCACAACAACTATCTGACGCTGCCGGTGCTGTTCCTGATGCTGTCGAACCACTATCCCCTGGCGTTCGCCACGCAGTTCAACTGGGTCATCGCCTCGCTGGTGTTCATCATCGGCGTGCTGATCCGGCATTATTTCAACAGTGTCCACGCGCGCAAGGGCAACCCACATTGGACCTGGCTGGGCGCTCTTGTCCTGTTCATCATCATCATCTGGCTGTCGACCGCGCCGAAGGTGCTGACCGGCGAACCCCGGGAATCGGCGTCGGCGCAGGTCTATGTCGCTTCGGTGCATTTCCCAGCGGTGCGCGACACCGTGCTCGGCCGCTGCTCGATGTGCCATGCGGCGGAGCCGGTCTACGAGGGCATCTATCATGCGCCGAAGGGCGTGATGCTGGATACCGACGCCGGCATCGCCAACCATGCTCGCGAGATATATCTGCAGGCCGGCCGCAGCCATGCCATGCCGCCTGCCAACGTCTCGCAGATCACCGATAAGGAACGGGCGCTGCTGGTGGCCTGGTTCGAAGGCGCAGGGAAATAGCATGATTTCGACATTTCTGCGCGGCCGCACGCTGTCCTTTGTGCGCTGGCCGCAAACCATCGACGACCATGCCGCCTGGCGCTACGAGGAGGATGGCGGCCTGCTTATCCGCGAAGGCAGGATCGTCGCCGCGGGCGCCTATGCTGACGTGGAGAAACAGGCCGGTGAAGCGGCGAAAAGAATCGACCACCGGCCGCATCTGCTGCTGCCGGGCTTCATCGATGCGCATGCGCATTTCCCGCAGATGCAGATCATCGCTTCCTATGGCGCCGAACTGCTCGACTGGCTGAACACCTACACCTTCCCGGAAGAAACCAAGTTCGCCAACGCGCAGCACGGCCGCCGCATCGCGCGGCTGTTCCTCGACGAGATGGTGCGCCACGGCACCACGACGGTCGCCGCCTATTGCTCGGTGCACAAGGCGTCAGCCGAAGCCTTCTTTGCGGAGTCGCATGACCGCAACATGCTCAACATCGCCGGCAAGGTGATGATGGACCGCAATGCGCCCGACGGCGTGCTCGACACCCCGCAATCCGGCTACGACGACACGAAAGCGCTGATCGCCGAGTGGCACGGCAAGGGGCGGCAGCTCTATGCCATCACCCCGCGCTTCGCCATCACCTCGTCGCCGGAGCAGATGGAGATGGCCGGCGTGCTGTGCCGCGAGCATCCCGACCTGCACATGCAGACGCATCTGTCGGAAAATCATGGCGAGATCGCCTTCACGCAGGAACTCTATCCGTGGTCGCGGGACTATACCGACGTCTACGAGCACTATGGGCTGTTGGGCAAAAAGAGCCTGTTCGGCCATTGCATCCATTTGTCGGAGCGCGAGGCGGATGCGCTTTCGGACTCGGGCTCGGTGGCGGTGTTCTGCCCGACTTCGAACCTGTTCCTTGGCTCCGGCCTGTTCGACTATCAGCGCTTTCGCCGCCGCGACAAGCCGGTCCGCATCGCCGCCGCCACCGATGTCGGCGGCGGCACCAACTATTCGATGCTGCGCACCATGGACGAAGGCTACAAGGTGATCGCGCTGAATGGCGAGAAGCTGAACCCGTTCCAGTCCTTCTGGCAGCTGACGCGCGGCAATGCCGAGGCGCTGTCGGTGGCGGAAAAGATCGGCACGCTGGATGCCGGCACCGACGCCGACATCGTCGTGCTCGATGCCAGGGCCACGCCTGCGATGCGGCTCAGGATGGAAACGGTCGAGACACTGGCGCAGGAATTGTTCCTGCTACAAACGCTGGGCGACGACCGCGCCGTGCGCGAGGTCTATGTGGCCGGCCGTCCGGCCAAGACTGATATTGCAATTTAGAATCCTTGCTTGACCCCACGGCAGCCATCGGTCAAAGCGTGCGGCGAAGTTGACAGGGGAACGACATGGCCGTTGCTGACGACATCGCTTTGATCAAGAGACAGGAAGAGACCCTTGTTTTTCCGGCCTTTGACGAGGCCGTCGCGTTCAAGCTCGGTTCGGCCATCCGCGACCGGGCACTGGCCGAGAACCTGCCTGTTATCGTCGATATCAGGACCTTCGACCGGCCGCTTTTCTATGCCGCGATGCCGGGCTCGAACGCTTCCAATCCCGACTGGGCGCGACGCAAGATCAATGTCGTGAAGCGGTTCCTGAAAAGCACTTATCGGATGGTGCTGGAACAGCAGCGCCCTGACCGCACCTTCAAGATCGGTGAGGGCCTCGACATCGCTGACTACGTGCTCGCCGGCGGCGGTTTTCCGGTCACGGTTGAAGGCGCCGGGGTCATTGGTGTGATCGCCGTCTCCGGCCTGCCGGAGCGCCAGGATCACGGCGTCGTCGTCGAGGCACTGTGCGATCATTTGGGCATCGACAAGCTCGGGCTGGTACTGCCCCCGGAAGAAAAATGAGCGACCCCAAATCGTTCCTCACCGCCATCTTCAACGCGGCCGTCGCCGCCGCCGATCCGGAACGAACCATCCGGGATCATTTGCCGGCCAAGCCCAAGGGCCGCACCAT
Organism: Mesorhizobium sp. M1409; assembly: GCF_040317535.1. Taxonomy (NCBI): domain Bacteria; kingdom Pseudomonadati; phylum Pseudomonadota; class Alphaproteobacteria; order Hyphomicrobiales; family Phyllobacteriaceae; genus Mesorhizobium; species Mesorhizobium sp. M1409. The sequence goes on along the minus strand of NZ_JAMYKV010000017.1, from coordinate 55,959 downwards.
CGTCATTGGCGCCGGAAAAGGCTCGGCGCAGATGGCGGCGGCGTTCGAGAAGGTGTGGGACGGCCCGATCGAAGGGCTGGTCGTCACCCGCTATGGTTATGGCGCGACCTGCGAGCGTATCGAGATCATCGAAGCGGCGCATCCGGTGCCGGATGCAGCCGGGCTTGAAGCCTCGCGCCGCCTGCTCGCGAAGGTCCAGGGACTGACGGCGGACGACCTGGTCGTGGCGCTGATTTCGGGCGGCGGCTCGGCGCTGCTGCCGTCGCCGGCCGGCACCCTGACGCTGGCCGACGAGATCGCCGTCAACGAGGCGCTGCTCGCCTCCGGTGCGCCGATCGCGGCGATGAACACCATCCGCAAGCATCTTTCGACCATCAAGGGCGGTCGGCTGGCGGCTGCCGCCTGGCCGGCCAAGGTGGTGTCGCTGGTCGTTTCCGACATTCCCGGCGACAATCCGGCGCTCGTCGCCTCCGGCCCGACGGTGCCGGATACCGGCAGCCGCGCAGACGCACTGGCCTCGATATCAACCTATGGCATGAAGCTGCCGGCCTCGGTGATGGCGCATATCAATTCGCCGGCCGCCGATGCGCCAGACCCGGATGATGAACGCTTTTCGCGCAACGAGGTCCATCTGATCGCCTCGGCCGGCGTATCGCTCGAGGCAGCGGCCGCGGAAGCGAAACGACAGGGCGTCGAGGCCGTCATCCTTTCCGATGCGATCGAGGGTGAGGCGCGCGAGATCGGCGGCGTCCACGCGGCAATCGCCCGCGAAGTGACGACGCGCAACCGCCCATTTCCAAAGCCGGTGCTGATCCTGTCGGGCGGTGAAACCACTGTGACACTTCGTGCCAAGGGCAAGGGCGGCCGCAATTCGGAATTCCTGCTCGCCTTCGCCATCGGCATCAGCGGCGTCGAAGGCATTCACGCACTGGCCGCCGACACCGACGGCATCGACGGTTCGGAAGACAATGCCGGCGCCTTTGCCGACGCTTCGACCGTATCGCGCATGCGGGCAGCCGGGGTCGATGCCAAGGCCATGCTGGCCGGCAACAATGCCTGGACGGCCTTCAATGCGATTGGCGATCTTTTTGTGCCGGGCCCGACCGGCACGAATGTCAACGATCTCAGGGCGATCCTGATCAGGTAGCTTCAGGCGGCCATCAGCCGCTTCACCTTTCTGATATCGTCCAGGAACCGCTCGCGTTCGGCTTGCTTGTCCGCCGGCTCACGAATGCGCAGGATGAGGGAGGGATGGATAGTGACAAAGACGCGCAAACCGTCCTCGCGCTCGATCACCTGGCCGCGCATCTTCATTACCGGGATCGCCTTGCCCAGCAGCGACGTCGCCGCTGTCGCGCCGAGTGCCACCGCGATGTTCGGCTTGATCAGCTCGAACTCCTGGTCGATCCACCAGCGGCAGGCCTGAATCTCGCCGGCATTCGGCTTGGAATGGATGCGCCGCTTGCCTCGGGGTTCGAATTTGAAGTGCTTGACCGCGTTGGTGACGTAAACTTTCTGACGGTCGACCCCAGCGTCATCAAGGATGGCGTCGAACACCCTGCCCGCGGGCCCGACGAAAGGCTTGCCGGCGAGATCCTCCTGATCACCCGGCTGCTCGCCGACGAAGATCACCTTGGCATTGTCCGGTCCTTCGCCGAACACGGTCTGCGTCGCATGACGCCAGAGCGGGCAGCGGCGGCAGCCATTCGCGGCCTCTTGCAGTTCCGTGATCGAGCTGGCTTTAGCCTCGTCCGCTATCGGCTCCGCACGCGCTATGGAAACACGCCGGGCTGGGATCTTCGCTTCGTGCGGAAGGCCCGTGCTCGCCATCATCTTGCCTCGTCCATTTCGATATTGAAATGAACGAGATCGACGATGGTTCCTTTCCTTACACCTCGTGCAGATAGAGGTGGTAATCCAGTTCGCTGACCGTGCGCGCCACGCGCAGATATTCCGACTGCTTGATCGCCACGAAGGTCCGGTGCAGGTCTTCGCCGAGCGCGCCCTTCAGGAAGCTGGATGCTCGCGCGGCTTCGATCGCGGCGCGCCAATCGACAGGCATGGTCGTGCGCGTGACTGGCGCCTCGTAGCCGTTGCCGGTGGTTTCGGGACCAGGGTCGAGACCGTCGTCGAGCCCTTTGGTTATAGCGGCCAGCACCGTTGCCGCGATCAGATAGGGGTTGGCATCGACGCCGGATGGCCGATGCTCGATGCGCCGATTTTTCGCGTCGCCCGCCGGCACGCGCAGCGCCACCGAACGATTGTTCACGCCCCAGGTCGGCGCCACCGGCGCATAGGATTGCGAGACGAAGCGCCGCCAGGAATTGGCGTGCGGCGCAAACACCAGCATCGATTCCGCCATCGTCTGGATCAGGCCGCCAAGCCCCTGGAGCAGCGGCAGCGACCAACTCTCGCCGCCGGCTTCGGCAAAGACGTTTCGGCCAGCCTTGTCCTGCAGCGAGACATGGAAATGCATGCCCGAGCCGGCATATTTCTCGATCGGCTTGGCCATGAAGCAGGCGGTGACGCCATGGCGGCGCGCCTGCGCCCGCACCAGGCGCTTCAGCATGACCAGGTCGTCGGCGGCCCTCATCACGTCCTTGCGGTAGTTCAGCGTCAATTCGTACTGGCCGGGCGCATATTCGGAAATCACCGTCTCGGCCGGAATGCCTTGTGCCTTGGCCGCGGCATAGATGTCGGAAAACAGCGGCTCCATGCCGTGCAGGTGATCGACGGAATAGACCTCGGTCTTGCCCGAGACGCGGCCGTCGAGCACGGCGCGCGCCGGCTGCACCTTGCCGTCGGCATCGCGCTCATTGGCAAGGAGAAAAAATTCGAGTTCGAAGGCGCCGGCCGGATAGAGACCCTTGGCCGCCAGTATGTCGACCTGCCGTGCCAGCGCCAGCCGCGGATCCGATGACATCGGCCGGCCGTCGAGCTGGTACATGGCCATCAGCAACTGGCCGCGCGGCGGGTTCGTGCCGTAGAGCGGCACCAGCGTGCCGGGGATCGGCCAAGCCCTGAGGTCGCCGTCGCCGGTCGTCCAGATCAGCCCGGTCTCGTGCACATCCTCGCCGGTGATATCGAGGCCGAGGATCGAGATCGGCATATGGCGGCCGCCCTCGAAGATGCTTTTCAGCTCATGCCGGCGCACGATCTTGCCGCGGCCGACGCCATTGGCATCGGTCAGCACGATATCGAAGGCTTCGATCTCGGGATGGGCGTCGAGAAAGGCTTGCGCCTCGGTGGGCGTCGAGCCCGAAGGTGAGGTCATCATGGCATTGGGGTTGTCCATCGCCGCTTGTCTCATGCCGCAAGCTTTGCCGCAACCGCGCCGAAGGCGGCAATCAGCCGGTTGACCTGGGCTCCTGAAGTCGCCGGCGAGATCAGCATCATGTTGTGGAACGGGGCGATCAGCACGCCGCGATTGACCAGCGCGACATGGATGGCCGCCTCCAGTTCCGGCGCATGCGCCACTTCCGCCTCGGCGCCATTCCTCAACGGGCCGGGCGCGCAGATGAACTCGACGCGCGCGCCGACGCGGGAAACATGCCAGGGCAGGCGGTAGCGGTCGATCACGCCGGTCAGCCCGGCATCGAGCCGCCGCGCCAGATGATCCATGCGGTCATAATTTTCTTCAGTCATCACCTCTTCGAGCGTGGCGCGCATCGCCGCGAACTGCAGCGGGTTGGCCGACAGCGTCGTGCCCATGCCGGAATAGCCCGGCTCCTTGGTCCTGTTGTAATCCGCGTAGCGCGAGGCGACGTCGTCGCTCATACCCCACACACTTGCCGGCACGCCGCCGGCGATCGGCTTGCCCAGCACGAAAAAATCCGGCTCCAGTCCGTATTTCCTGGTGTAACCGCCCGGACCGGTCGAGATCGTGTGCGTCTCGTCGATCAGAAGCAGTGTGCCGGCTTGGTGCGTTAGTTTGCGCAGCGCGTCATGGTAGCCCGGATCGGCCACCACCATGCAGGAATTGGTCAGCACCGGTTCGGCGATAACGCAGGCGACGTCCTTATTCCCAAGCGCGGCTTCGAGTGCTGGAACATCGTTGAACTCGATGACCTTGGCCGTGCGCGTCAGGTCGCGGAACTCGCCCGCCAGCCCCGGCCGGTTGACGGGCTTGCCGTCGATCAGCCGCACCATCGTCTCATCGACCGAGCCGTGATAGCAGCCATTGAAGACCAGGATATTCTCCCGGCCGGTGACGGCGCGGGCGACGCGCAACGCAAAGCGGTTGGCGTCGGTCGCCGTCGTCGCGATCTGCCAGAACGGCAGGCCGAAACGCTGCCGCAGCAGCGGCCCGATCGCGAGCGCGTCTTTCGAAGGCAGCATATAGGTCAGGCCGCGTCCGGCCTGGCGGCGGATGGCGCGCGCCACCGGCGTCGGCGAATGGCCGAACATCGAGCCGGTGTCGCCAAGGCAGAAATCGTCGAGCCTGATACCGTCGATATCGGTGATGGTCGCGCCCCTGGCGCTGTCGACCAGGATGGGAAACGGCGTCGGCCAGTCGTTCATCCAGTGCATCGGCACGCCGCCGAAGAAGCCGGGCAGGCCATTGCCGGCCTTGGCTTGCGACTTTGGCCGGGCCTTGCGGAAGGCCGCGCCCTCGGTCTCGCGCAATTCGGCAATGCGGTCGCGGCCGATGCCGCCGATGGCCATCTTGGAAGTGTCGCTGTGCATGAAAACCCCTCTGGTCTGTCCCTCTTAGCCAATCCATGTCCGCAACCGCAATTGGCCGCGCATCTGTCCTGCATTGGCTCAGCCCTTGGCAGCGGCGCTTGACCGTGCCGCCGAAGTCAGCGCCAATATGAGCGGGAACCAAGGTAGGGGAGCAAATATGCGGACGATCATCTGTGTGGCGACGCTTCTGTCGTCGGCCAGCGCGGCTTTCGCCTCAGGCGGCATCTGGTGCAACGTTGACGATGCCGCTGTGACATTCGACGTCGGTGCCGGCGTCACCAGAGGCATGGGCGGCCCGACCTTCAACTTTCGCGGCGATCTCGAAATCAAGGCGAGGCCAGTTGGCGATCATCTGCGCAAGACGGTGTTCGAGGATTCCAACCTCACCCAGTACTGGCTGGACGGCAAGGAATTGCGGCTGAACATCTACCGCGAGCATCAGCTCGCGGATACCTACAACTATGTCGAGCTGACGATCCTGACCAAGACCAGCGACGAAGGCGTCTATGACGGCCAGTACACGCTCGCCGTCTATGACCATGCCGCCGACACGGACAAGGACGGCAAGACGGTCGAACTGACCGGAAAGGTCTCCTGCGGGGCCGAATGAACCTGAAATTACGCCGTGATGTCGATGACGCCGCAATCTCCGGCCGCACTGCCGAAAGCGACGCGGCGTTCTTCCTTGTCCCACATCATCGAGGTGATGGCGCCCTTGCCCGGCCGCCGCAACAGCACTTCCTTGGCGTCGGCAAAACGCACCGCCATCACCATGCCGTCATCATAGCCGACGGCGACGACATCCTGGCTCGGGTGGCAGGCGACAGCCGTCACCATGGCGTTGCCGCGCGTGCCGAGTTCCAGCGGTGCCTTGCCCATCGGACCGTCCTTGCCTGAAAACGGCCAGACGATCGCCGCCGGCGCGCCGGAACTCGCCAGCCACTTGCCCTTCGCGCTCCACGACAGACTCTTGACCTTGGCGGGATAACCGCTCATGCGCATGTGCTTGCCGTCGGCGAGCTTCCAGCCGTGCAATGCGTTTTCCTGCATGGTGGTGACCAGGAAGGCGCCATCCGGCGAGAAGGTGATGCCGGTGTGGGCGCCGGCCCATTCGAGCTCCACCGGCTTGCCCTCGGCGGCCGGGAAATGCAGCGTCGCGCCATTGTAGCGGGCAACGCCGAAGCGCATGCCCTTGGGCGAGAACGCCAGCCCCTCGACCGAGCGCGGATGGACGAATTCCCGGGTCTTGCCGTCGGCGAAGCGCACGTAGGCGGTCTTGCCGGTCGCATAGGCGATGGCGCCTTGCGGTCCGGCGGCAACGCTGGTGATCCACTTCTTGGCCGCGCTTGCCAATTCCGTGGCCTCGCCGCCCGCTTTCACGGCAAACACCTTGCCGTCCTCGCCGCCGGTGATCAGCCGGTCATTGGGGGCATCGTGAAAGGCGGCTAGCAGCCCGTCATTGGCCTGCACCGTCTTGTGGCCATGGTCCAGCCGGTGGATGGCGCCGTCGGCCATCGCGAAATGCGGCACGTCGCCGAGGAAGACGGCGGCGATGCAATGGCCTTCGAGATCAAGCGGGGCGACTGTGGGCATGACTATTCTATTCACCTGGACGAGATTGTAGAAACAGCCCGGGCGGCTTACTCGACGTTTGCGGTTCCGGCAACCATGAGGTTCGGCAAGTCCCGAGAGGCGATTGTCAAAGCAGTCCTTTCTCCCGCAGATCGGTTGCAAACGTCGCCAGGGGCATCACCAGGGTCAAATCCGATTCTTGGAGGGGCTCGGCGCCATAGCTGGCATACCACCTTGCCGCTCGCTCGCTCTTGGCGTCGATGATGAGCAGGATACCGCCGCCCTCGCCAGCAAGTCGCAGGCAGCGCAACGCCGCGGCAGCAAGCAACTGGCCGCCGAGCCCTTGCCCTGCGACGGTGCGGTCGGTCGCGAGCCGTGCAAGCTTGAAGCCGGAAACCTCGTGTCGGGCTAAGCCTCTCGTCATGTCTTCGGGCACGGTTTCGTAGGCGATTGCAGACGGTGCGATCGTATAGAAACCGAAGATATGTTCCGAAGCCGCGTCATCGACCGCACAGAAGGTCTTGGCTGCATTCTGATCGTGGCTCTGTCGCGCGAAACGCCGTAGAAAATCGTTCATCTGCGCGTCGCCGCAATCGAAGGAAGCCCGATCATGACGTTTCGCAATCGGTTCTTCGTGCCAGGATGGAAGCGTCACAGAGTAGCCGGCAAGGCAGCGATCGCGGCCCTGAGCTTGGCGTTTGGCTTTGGCGGGTGCTCCAACAGGTCGAGGATGCGCGAGAAATCGCGACCGGACACCTTCGTCACCTCCGCTGCTTCGATCACGGCCTGCGCTTCGGGCACGACCTTGTCGAGGATAAAGTCGGCCATATCCTTGTGCGACAGCGCTGCGGCGCGGGAGATCATCGCCTTTTGCTCAGCCGGAATGCGGATTTGGTAGCGCTCGGTCTTGTTGTCGGCTGATCTAGGCATAGGTCACTCCTCGCCGCTAATATCGTGTACACATGATATGTGTACACGAGGAGATATTCAACCCGCAATGAGCAGCGCTACGAAGGATGACCTAGGCCTGGCAGGCGTCAAAGCTCTTCTTCAGCCGCTCGGCGTCGAGTTCGCGGCCGATGAACACCAGCCGGCTTTCATGCTTCTCGCCGTCCTTCCAGGCGCGCTGGTGGTCGCCCTCGATGATCATGTGCACGCCCTGGATGACATAGCGCTCGTCATCGCCCTTGAGCGCGATGATGCCCTTCAGCCGCAGGATGTTGGGGCCTTCCATCTGGGTGATCTTCTCGATCCACGGGAAGAATTTCTTCGGGTCCATCTCGCCGCCGCGCAGCGACACCGACTGCACGGTCACGTCATGGATGTCGGAAGGATGCGCGTGATGGTGGTGATCGTGTCCGTCATGATCATGATGATCGTGGCCGTCATGGTCGTGGTCATGATGGTCGTGATCGTCATGCGCCTCGAGGAAATGCGGATCGTTTTCCAGTGCCCTGGACAGGTCGAAGGCGCCGCGGTCGAGCACTTCGGACAAAGCGACGCCGGCTCGTGTCGTGCGATGGATCTTCGCCGCCGGATTGATGGCGCGGATCGTCGCCTCGACCTTGGCAAGCTCTTCGGTGGTGACGAGGTCGGTCTTGTTGAGCACGACGACGTCGGCGAAAGCAATCTGGTCCTCGGCTTCCCTGGAATCCTTGAGCCGCAGCGGCAGATGCTTGGCGTCGACCAGCGCCACCACCGCGTCGAGCCTGGTCTTGGAGCGCACGTCGTCGTCCATGAAGAAGGTCTGCGCCACCGGCACCGGATCGGCGAGCCCGGTGGTCTCGACCACGATGGCGTCGAAGCGGCCGGGCCGGCGCATCAGGCCCTCGACGACGCGGATCAGGTCGCCGCGCACCGTGCAGCAGACGCAGCCATTGTTCATCTCGTAGATTTCCTCGTCGGATTCCACGATCAGGTCATTGTCGATGCCGATTTCGCCGAACTCGTTGACGATGACGGCGTAGCGCTTGCCGTGGTTTTCCGACAGGATGCGGTTGAGCAGCGTCGTCTTGCCGGCGCCGAGATAGCCGGTGAGAACGGTTACGGGAATCTGCGTCTGTGCGTCGCTCATGGGTTGCCTCGAACTATCTGGGCCGCGAAAGATCCGGCCATCGAAATGAGATTGTCGGCTCCATATAGGATGTGCGCCGGGCTTTTGCACGAGGCAAACCGATGGGCCAAACAAGCTGCTGCCATTACCGAATTTTGACTGGCGAGAGCCGCTGTGACCGCCTAGATCAGGATACGGGAGGCCAATTCGAGAGGCAGGATATGTCCGGCAAGCCATCCTCCTTCCCATTGAGCCGGCGCCAGGCGCTCGGCTTGATCGCGGTCACGGCCGGCGGTGGTGCCTTCCTGCCCGCCTCCGCGATGGCCGCCCAATCTTCGGCTACCCAAGTTTCACCCTATGCCGGACTGGCTCTGTTCGAAACCGGCGCGGGCGTGTGCGTCATTACGCCTGAGGTGACCGAGGGGCCGTTCTATTTCGACCCGAAACTCGAACGTGCCGATGTCACCGAAGGCAAGAAGGGCATTGCTCTTGCTGTCCGGCTGCAGGTCGTCGACGCTGCCTGCCGCCCGCTTGCCGGCGCTCGCGTCGATATCTGGCATTGCGACGCCCAAGGTGCCTATTCGGGCTATCCGGGACAAGGTGACGGCAGGGATGTCGATACATCGGGCCAGACCTTCCTGCGCGGTTGGCAGAAGACCGATGCAAGCGGCATCGTTTCCTTCGCCACCATCTATCCCGGCTGGTATCGCGGTCGCACCACCCATATCCATTTCAAGGTTTTCCCCGACGACAGTTCGGTGATGACCGGCCAGTTGTTTTTCCCCGACGGTCTCAGCGAGCAGATATTCACCACGGTCGCACCCTACAATGACCGGCCCCGCAAGCGTGACACCTCGAACACCAGCGACGGCATCGCCAGGCAGGCCGGACCGCTGTCGCAGGCCGCACTGCGCGAGGTGGAGGATGTCTATCAGGCGCTGATGATCGTCGCGGTGAAGCCCATCTGAGCGGCATTCCCTCACGCACCCTGCCCACGGCGAAAACTCCGGCCGCGAAAACTCGTTTGTCATCTAACTGAAATAAACATCTGGCATTAGCCACGGCGGACACCACAATTGCTTGCCGGCAAAGCTGTTTGAAGCGCCGGAATCTTTTTGATCGTCGATTGCCAACCGGCCGGCTGCCTCTATGCTACCCGCACCGGTACGGCCGAAGAGGGATGACCATGGCCAAGGCGGACAAGACTGCGACAATGAGCCGGCTGCATTCGGCGGCAAGGCTGGCAAGAACCGCGCTGGCGGCACGGCTTCTGGCGCACGGCTTCTATGCCGGCCAGGACCAGATCATGCTGTCGCTCGACCGTGAAGATGGCCAGACGCCTGGCAATCTGGCAGGACGCCTCGGCGTGCGCCCGCCCACCATTACCAAGACCATCAACCGGCTTCAGGCCCAGGGTTTCCTGGAGAAGCGCGCCTCCGAGGCCGATGCCCGCCAGGCGCATATCTTCCTCACCGACACCGGGCGCGACATCATTCACGCTATCGAGAAATCGGTGAAGAAGACGGAAAAGCAGGCGCTGAAAGGCCTCGACAAGAAGGACCAGAAGACGCTGTTCAAGCTGCTCGCCCGCATCGAGGCCAACCTCTCGAACGAAGAACTGGCGTTGATCGACGACGACGCCGAGCTGGACGACTGATCGTACGGCAGGCGTTCAAGCCGCCGCTGCGGCCGATCCACGGATCAGCGAAGACCAGCGTCCCGGCGTCATGCCGAACGCCTTCTTGAATTGTCTTATGAAATGGCTTTGGTCGCTGAAGCCGGCGTCGACGGCGATCTGCGCCAATGGTTCGCCGGCGGCGATCATCCGCCGCGCGCGCTGAAGCCGGCGCATCACCAGGAAGCGATGCGGGCTGGTCGAGAAGGCGGCGCGGAAATGCCGTGACAAGGCATAGCGGTCGAGCCCGGTGACCGCTTCCAGTTCGCCCGAACGCACCGGCCGGGCGAGGTTTTCCGTAAGATAGTCGCGCGCCAGCATAGCCGCCCGCCACGCCGTTCTGGCCATTGGCTTGGCAGGTTGGCCGGCATGCCGTGTCAGGCTTTGCATCAGTTGCGTCAGGAAGTCGTCGACGAACAATTCGTCGAGTTCCTGCTCCAGCGGCCCCAGCGCCGAAAGCAGCATTGCGCGGAAAGCCGCGTCCGTCACCACGCCATCCCCAACAAAAGGCAGCGAAGCGCCGCCAAGGCAGTCGAGCATCAACGACGGCTCCAGGTAGAGCATTCGGTAGCGCAGGCCGTCCTCGGTGCCCGCGCCGCCGTCATGCAACTCGTCGGGATGCAGCACGATGATCTGGCCGGGCAGGCTGTGGCGCGTCTCGCCGAGATAGCGAAACGTCTGCACCCCGTGCAGCGTCACGCCGATCGCATAGGTATCGTGACGATGCAGGTCGAAGGCGCTGCCATGGAACCGCGCCTCGATGCGCTCCATGCCGGCGGGGTCGGGGGCGGAGATGATGCAGTTTTCCGCCGCATCGACGCACAAACGTCCAAGACCTCTAAAGGCCTGGCTGTCTAGATCGTGAGACATCGTCTCCTTCAGTCCCGAAACCGGGGCGCAACCTCGAATGGTCTATTTTCTCATGTTCGATACGAAATTTGCAATCGTGCTCAGGCAGGATCTGCCGGTCTGGCAGAAACTCAACGTCACCGCCTTCCTGACCAGCGGCATCGCCGCGCAGTTTCCGGACATCATCGGCGAGCCCTATCGCGACCGCGCTGGCAATCTCTACAACCCGCTGTCTATCCAGCCCGTCATCGTGCTGTCGGTCGACCATGCGACGCTGGCCACCATCCACAGGCGCACGCTGGAGCGCGGCGTGACCACCTCGCTCTATGTCGAGGAGATGTTTTCGACCGGCTTCGACGCCGCCAACCGCGCCGTCTTCGCCGAGTTCGCGCCCGAAGACGCCAAGGTGGTCGGTATTGCGCTTCGCGCCGAGAAGAAGCTGGTCGACAAGATCACCAAGGGTGCCCGCATGCACGCCTAGCTTTCCGACGCATGGACCAAGCCTGTCGCCGCGTCTTGTTGTGCCAGGCGCTTTTGGCTTGCCGGGAGCCGGCAATTCCCGCAAAGGTGGGCTTCAGCCAGCTTCCCACCCGGCCTGCAAGTGAGTGCTCCCCAAAGATATCCAGAAAGCGCGACGCCCCCGGTGGCGATCCTGTGCATGCTTTCCACCTATGTCTGCTTCACCTTCCTCGACACCAGCAGCAAGTATCTCGTCCTGGCCGGCGTTTCCGTGCTGATCGTCGCCTGGGTGCGCTTTGCCGTGCATGTGGTGCTGGTCGGCACGCTGCTGCGCGGCTGGCGCCAGCCGGCGCGATTTCGCCCGGTCAATCTGCCGGCACATGTCCTGCGCGGCCTGTTCCTGTTTGGATCGACCATATTCAACGTCCTGGCGCTGCGGTCCCTGCAACTGGCCGAGACCACCTCGATCTATTTCTTCGGGCCGATGGTGATCACGGCGCTGGCCGGTCCGCTGCTTGGTGAGTGGGCCGGCTGGCGCCGCTGGCTGGCGATCCTGGCGGCCTTTGCGGGGGTTCTCATCATCACCCGGCCAGGCGTCGGGGTTTTCGGCATCGGGCATCTCTTCGCGCTCGGCTCGATGCTGTCGAACTGCTTCTACGTCATCATGACGCGCCGCATGTCGGCGACCGAGACGCCGGAGAGCCTGATCCTGTTCTCGGCGCTGGCGCCGGCGCTGCTGCTGTTGCCCTTGCTGCCGTTTTCGTTTTCGCTCCCACATGACGGCTGGCACTGGTTCGTGCTGCTCATGCTTGGCGTGTTCGGCGGCGTCGGCCACTGGCTGCTGGTTCAGGCCTACCGGCTGGCGACGACCACGGCATTGGCGCCCTATACCTATTCCCAGATGGTGTGGATGATCATTTCCGGCTGGATCGTCTTCAAGCAGTTTCCCGACCGCTGGACGCTGGTCGGAGCCGCCATCATCGTCGCCAGCGGCCTCTACATCGTCCACCGCGAGCACCGGCTTCGGCTGCAGAGCCGCGCGGCCTCGGATGTCGAGGCGGAAGCGCTGGCAAAAAAACTTTGATTTGCCTCCGATCGGTGGCATAACGCCGCCTTTAAACAGTTTAGGTCTGAATTCAGGTCGTTCGGGGGGCGCAAGGCGCTGGCACAGAAAATCAAGCTTTCGACGATCGCGGATGCGCTCGGCGTGTCCACGGCCACGGTCTCGCTGGCGCTGCGCGACAGCCCTCTGGTTGCCGGAATCACCCGCGACCGCATCAAGGAACACGCCCGCGCCATCGGCTATATCTACAACCGCCGCGCCGCCAGCCTGCGCACCTCGCGGTCGGGCATTGTCGGCGTTGTCGTCCACGACATCATGAACCCGTTCTTCGCCGAGATCCTGCGCTCGATCGAAAGCGAGCTCGACCGCAGCCGGCAGACCTTCATCCTGTCCAACCACTATGATCAGCTCGAAAAGCAGCGCACTTTCATCGACACGCTTTTGCAGCTCGGCGCCGACGGGGTCATCATGTCGCCGGCCATCGGCACACCGGCCTCCGACATCGTGATGGCCGAGGAGAATGGCCTGCCGGCGGTGCTGATCGCGCGCACCGTCGAGGGCGCCGACGTGCCGGTCTTTCGCGGCGACGATGCCTATGGCACCGGGCTCGCCACCAACCATCTGATCTCGCTCGGCCACAAGCGCATCGCCATGATCGGCGGCACCGACCAGACCTCGACCGGCCGCGACCGTTACCAGGGCTACGTCAATGCCATGGACGCGGCCGGGCTGGAAGTCAGGCCGTCCTGGCGCATCGCCGGCCCGCGCACCAAGCAGGCCGGCTTCGAGGCAGCCGGCCAGTTCCTGGCGCTGAAGGACAGACCGACGGCTGCCTGCTGCTGGAACGACCTTGTCGCCATCGGCCTCATGAACGGCATTGCCCGCGCCGGCCTGGTGCCCGGCGTCGATATCTCCGTCACCGGCTATGACGATCTCGAAGAGGCGGCGATCGCGACGCCGGCGCTGACCACCGTCTGGAACGGACAGCGCGAGGTTGGCCGCCGCGCCGCCAGCGCGCTGCTCGACAAGCTCAACGGGCAGATGGTGCGGCCCTCGCAGGAATTGATCAAGCCGGAACTGCATGTGCGTCAGTCGACCGGCAAGCCGGTGGAGCGTGCATGACCAAGGCCGAACAGCTGCAAACCGTCGCCATCCTGGTGCCGGGCGATTTCAACGATCATGCGATCGACCGCATCAACCGCACATTCAGACGTGTCACAATCGAACGCGCCGATCCCTCCCTGGTCACCGACGAGATGCGCGGCAACGTGCGTGGCATCGCTTCGTTTGCCGGCATCAACGCGGCGATGATGGATGCCCTGCCCAATCTCGAACTCATCGCTTCCTTCGGCGTCGGCTATGATTCAGTCGATGTCGGCCATGCGGCGGCGAAAAACATCATGGTCACCAACACCCCCGACGTGCTGACCGAGGAGGTTGCCGACACCGCCATCGGGCTGCTGATCAACACTGTCCGCGACCTGCCGCGCGCCGAAGCCTGGCTGCGAGACGGCAGTTGGGTGCGCAAGGGCAACTATCCGCTGAGCCGGCTGACCTTGCGCGGGCGCAGTGTGGGTATTTTTGGCATGGGCCGCATCGGGCAAGCCATCGCCCGGCGGCTCGAAGCTTTCGGCCTGCCGGTTTCCTACCACAACCGGCGCCAGGTTGAAGGCTTGAGTTATCAGTATCACCCGACGCTGAAAGGGCTTGCCGAAGCCGTCGATACCCTGATTTCGGTGGCACCTGGCGGAGCTTCGACGGAGAAGGCGGTCAATGCCGAGATCCTGTCGGCGCTCGGCGCCGACGGCGTCTTCGTCAACATCGGCCGTGGCAGCACGGTCGATGAGTCGGCGCTTGCGGCATCACTCGCCAACGGCATCATCGCCGCTGCCGGCCTCGATGTCTTTGCCGACGAGCCGAACGTGCCCAAGGCGTTGCTCGACGCGCCAAACACCTCGCTGTTGCCGCATGTCGGCTCGGCTTCGGACCACACCCGCCGCGCCATGGCCGACCTGTGCGTCGACAATCTGGTGTCCTGGTTCACCGAGCGCCGCCCGCTGACGCCGGTGCCCGAGACGGCTGGGGTCAGGGCTCGTGGCTGAGCCGCGGCTGCCACACTTATTAACGTCAGCTTAACCCTTTGGAATCATTCTTTATCCTGTGCGTGTGCGTGGATGAAGAATGATGAAAGCACTTTCCGCATTGATCGCTGCCGCAGCGCTGTTTGGCGGCATTCAGCTGTTTCACGGTGGCAGCGGTGAAAGTGCCGCCGACGAAGTCGCGCCGTCCAACAGCTACAGGTTGGTCGCCAATGGCCATGAGGCGGCCTGTGCGGTCAGCCGCGGGGCCGAAATTTCGGATGGCTTGGCCCTGCTCACCGTTGCTCCGAAATGCCGCCGGCTCTTGCCGGGCATAGAGCAGGCGAAGTTCTGGCGCGAGCAAAACGACGGCACGGTCGCCTTCAGCGCCAACGGTGTCGATGCGATCGTCACATTCGCGGCTGCCGACGGCGACGGCTATGAATCCTATGCCCCGGCCGCGCCACTTCTGTCGCTGGCGGCTACCGGTGATTCGAAATCCGGCGATTGATTATTCGGCCGCGGCCCGCGCGCCAGCCTTCGCCGCGGCGTGCAGGCGAACCGCATCGCCGAAGGCACGGAATATTTTCGTCGAGTTGCTGTCCGAATTGACCCAATATTCCGGATGCCATTGCACGCCGACGGCGAAGGCGCGGGCATCCCTGACCGACACCGCCTCGACCGTGCCGTCGCTGGCGACGGCCTCGATCTGCAGCTTCGGGCCGAGCCGGTCGACGGCTTGGCGGTGTACGGAATTGACCATGATATCACCCTCGCCGAACACACCGGCCAGGCAGCTTCCGGGCTTGATCGTCACCTTTTGCCGGATACCGAAGCGTTCGTCCTGATTGTCGCTCACCGGCGCACGGTGATCGAGCGAACCCTCACGCTCCTGGATCTCGGTGCCGAGCGTGCCGCCCAGCGCCACGTTCATCTCCTGGATGCCGCGGCAGATGGCGAGCAGCGGCACGCCGCGCTCGATCGCCTGGCGGATCAGCGGCAGCGTCGTGGCGTCGCGCGCCGGGTCATAGGGGCCGTTGGCTTCGCTGGCATCGCCGCCATAGAGCGAAGGATGCACATTGGATTTCGAGCCGGTGACCATGACGCCGTCGACCGACGACAGAAGTTCGCCGAAGTCGAGCCGGTCGCCGAATGATGGCACAAGCACCGGGAACACGCCGGCGCCGGTGATCGCCGCTTCCAGATATTGCTGCGGGGCGGCATGCCAGGTGTAGTTGTCGAACTGACGGACGTCGGTCGATATGGCGACGAGCGGCTGATGCATTTTGGCTCTGTGTTCCATCTGGGCAAGGGAATGTCCTGCCTCTAAAATAGGCGATCCCCGGCTATTTTTCCATGCCAAGTTTCAGCGTGTCGCATGGGCCACGAAACGGCCTGTTAGACTATAGTTGCAGGGCAGCTGGGCTTCGCCGTCAAATCGGGCCGCCGTGCTGGACTCGACTTCTTGCCCGTGTATTGTTTCGAGCGAACCGATATGGGAATCGAGGATATCCCCGAACATCGGTCTGTTGATCCGAAAGGGAGGAACTTCATGGATCGTCGTTCATTCATTCGCAAGGCCGGTGTCACCGGCGTCGGTGCCGCGGCGGCGGCGGCCACGCTGGCGGCGCCAGCAATCGCTCAGTCCAATCCCAAGGTGACGTGGCGGCTGGCATCGTCCTTCCCGAAGTCGCTCGACACTATCTATGGCGGCGCCGAGGTGTTCTCCAAGATGCTGTCGGAGGCCACCGACGGCAATTTTCAGATCCAGGTCTTCGCCGCCGGCGAACTGGTGCCGGGCCTCCAGGCCGCCGACGCCACCACGGCCGGCACGGTCGAGGCCTGCCACACGGTGGCATATTATTACTGGGGCAAGGACCCGACATGGGCGCTTGGCGCGGCGGTTCCCTTCTCGCTCAACGCACGTGGCATGAATGCCTGGCACTACCATGGCGGCGGTATCGACCTGTTCAACGAGTTTCTCGCCACGCAGGGCCTTTTCGGCCTGCCGGGCGGCAACACCGGTGTGCAGATGGGCGGCTGGTTCCGCAAGGAAATCAACACGGTGGCCGACCTTTCCGGCCTCAAGATGCGTATCGGCGGCTTTGCCGGCAAGGTGGTGCAGAAGCTCGGCGTCGTGCCGCAGCAGATCGCCGGCGGCGATATCTACCCGGCGCTGGAAAAAGGCACTATCGACGCAGCCGAATGGGTCGGCCCCTATGACGACGAGAAGCTCGGCTTCTACAAGGTCGCACCCTACTACTACTATCCCGGCTGGTGGGAAGGCGGCCCGACCGTCCACCTGATGTTCAACAAGGCGAAATACGACGAGCTTTCGCCGACGTACAAGTCGCTGCTGCGCACCGCGGCACAAGCCGCCGATGCCAACATGCTGCAGAAATACGATTATTTGAACCCCGCGGCGGTCAAGCGGCTGGTGGCCGGCGGCGCGAAACTGCGCCCGTTCAGCCAGGAGATCATGGCCGCCTGTTTCGAAAAGGCCAACGAGGTCTATGCCGAAATGGAAGCCTCCAACGCCCCGTTCAAGAAGATCTGGGAATCGATCAAGGGCTTCCGCAAGGAGCACTATCTCTGGGCGCAGGTGGCCGAATACAACTACGACACCTTCATGATGGTCCAGCAACGCAACGGCAAGCTGTAGCCCTATCTTATAGATGGATTGCGCCGGCTAAGGACTGAAAGTCCGCGCCGCCCCTCATCCGCCTGCCGGCACCTTCTCCCCGTATAGAGACGGGGAGAAGAGAAACTGGCACCGGCCGCGGCGCCCTGCAACGCGGATGATTGGCGAAATCGGCGATGAAAGCATCCTTCTCCCCGTCACTATACGGGGAGAAGTGCCCGGCAGGGCGATGAGGGGCGGCGCGGACGCTTGTAACTAACAATCTGGGGCGGTAGCCACTCAGCTCCGGCCTGGCACCACCAGCACCTTTACCTCGCCGGGCGCCGGTGGATTGGCAATCACCGCGGCCGCGTCCTCGAGGGCCACCTGCCTGGAGATCAGCCTGTCGATCTCGATGGCACCCGATGCGATGAGTTCGGCGGCGCGGCGATGGGTGTACGGATTGAGGAAGGAACCGAGCACCCTCAGTTCCCGGAACAAAAGGTCGAAGGGCTCGAATTCCGCTTTCATGCCTTGCGGCGTCACGCCGACGATGACGACGGTGCCGCCGGCGCGGGCCAGCCGCATCGATTGCTCGACGGTCTCTCGCACGCCCGCGCATTCGAACACCACGTCGGCTCCGCCCGGCACCATGCCCGCCGGTCCGGCGATGGCTTCGATGACATCGGCGGCGGTCGGATCGACCGTCGCCGTGGCACCGAGTTCCTCGGCGAGCGCGCGCCGCGAGGCTTGCCTGGTCGACAGAATGACGGTGGTGGCGCCTGCCTGTCTTGCCAGTTGCACGGTGAGCAGGCCGATCACGCCGCCGCCCAGAACGACCACCGAGCTGCCCGGTTTGATCCCGGCAAGGTCCACGCCATGCAGACAACAACCGAGCGGCTCGCAGAATGCACCGTGCATCGGATCCAGGCCCACAGGCAGGACAAAAGCCTGCTTCTGCGGCAAGGCAAGGTATTCGGCAAAGCCGCCGTCGCGATGGATGCCGATGGCTTGCAGATTGCTGCAGAGGTTGACCCGTCCGGCATGACAATGCGCGCAACGCCCGCAGGCGATGTTGGGGTCGCCGGTGACACGATCGCCAATGGCAAAGCCGGATACGGATGTTCCGATCGCCTCGACGATGCCGGAGAATTCGTGGCCGGGAGTCACCGGCGGCGTGCAAGGAAATTCGCCGTGAAACAGATGCCGGTCTGTACCGCAGACGCCACAGGCTTCGACACGCACCAGAAGCTCGTCCGGCCCGATATCAGGCTTGTCGACTTCGCGCAGCGCGATGCTGCCCACCGCTTCCAGCCGAACCGCCTTCATGATCTTGCTCATGCCGGGTTCAGTTGAAGCTTGGCGGCTGCGACAGATCCGGCTGCGGTGCTGCCGGTTGGGCCGGCGCCGGTTCGCCGAAGTTCGGCGGCTGCGACAGATCATCGGGCGCGGCGGGAGCGGCTGGTGCCGTGCCGCCCGCAGATGGTGTGCCGAGCGGCGACAGGCCGGGTGCCTCCGGCACCTTGTAATCGATCGTGCCCGGATCGACGGTCGTTCCCTTGTAGTGCATCACCATTTGCGGGAAGGCGATGGTCAGCCCGATCATGATCACCTGAATACAGACGAAGGGCACCGCGCCCCAATAGATCTGTCCGGTGGTCACGGGTGCGATCTGTTTGCCGGTCAGGCGGTCGAGATAGGGCACGCGGGCGGCCACCGAACGCAGGTAGAACAGCGCGAAGCCGAAGGGCGGGTGCATGAAGCTGGTCTGCATGTTGACGCCCAGAAGCACGCCGAACCAGATCAGGTCGATGCCGAGCTTGTCGGCGGCCGGCGCCAGCAGCGGCACGATGATGAAGGCGAGCTCGAAGAAGTCGAGGAAGAAGGCGAGGAAGAAGACGAGCAGGTTGACGCCGATCAGGAAGCCGACTTCGCCGCCCGGCAGCGAGGTCAGCAGGTGTTCGACCCAGATGTGGCCGTTGACGCCGTAGAAGGTCAGCGAGAACACCCGCGCGCCGATCAGGATGAACAGCACGAAGGACGACAGCCGCGTCGTCGAGGTCAGCGCCTGCTTGACCACGTCAAGCGACAGCCGGCCCTTTGCCGCCGCCATGATCAAGGCGCCGACGGAGCCCATGGCGCCGCCCTCGGTCGGGGTGGCGATGCCGAGGAAGATGGTGCCCAGAACCAGGAAGATCAGCGCCAGCGGCGGGATCAGCACGATGATCACCTGTTGCGCGAGCCTGGACATCATGTTGAAGTTCAAGCCTTTGTCGGCAATGGCCACGACGTAGATGAAGAACACGCCGGCAGTGGCGCCCAGAATGTCGGCATTGTCGCCATGGGCCGGCGCGAGATAGCGATACGCCGCGTAGGAAACCGCTGATGTGACCGCCAGCGCCACCAGCAAGGACATCACGCCATGGCCGAGCTTGCGGGCCTCGAGCGGCAGCGCCGGCATCGAGTTCGGCCGGATGATCGACATGATCAGGATGTAGAGCATGTAGAGGCCCGTGAGTACGAGGCCCGGGATCAGCGCGCCCGCATACATGTCGCCGACCGAACGGCCGAGCTGGTCGGCGAGTACGATCAGCACCAGCGATGGCGGGATGATCTGGGCGAGCGTGCCCGACGCCGCGATGACGCCGGCCGCCACGCGCCGGTCATAGCCGTAACGCAGCATGATCGGCAGCGAGATCAGGCCCATGGCAATGACGGATGCCGCCACCACGCCGGTGGTCGCCGCCAACAGCGCGCCGACGAAGATCACCGCATAGGCGAGGCCACCGCGGATCGGCCCGAACAGCTGGCCTATCGTGTCGAGCAGATCTTCGGCCATGCCCGATCGTTCAAGCACGATGCCCATGAAGGTGAAGAACGGAATGGCCAGCAGCGTGTCGTTCGACATCACCCGGCTGCCGTAGAAATTATCCGGCAGTGCGTGCAGAAGCGGCCAGGCGAGATTGATCGATCCACCGGAATAGGGCGAGAGGAGCACGCCGATGAAGAAGAACATCAAGCCGTTCGCGGCCAGTGAAAAGGCGACTGGATAGCCGATCAGCATGAACAGGATCAGCGAAGCGAACATGATCGGCGCCATGTTCTGGGCGATGAACTCCATCACGAGCGCACCTCGTCGGCCAGCGCCTTGGCTTCGAGCTCGGCCTGCTCATGCACCGATATGAAGGGATTGGGGTCGTCCATGTCGCCGCGCATGATGGCGATCTTCTTGATGATCTCGGAGATGCCTTGAAGTGCGAGCAGGAAAAAGCCGACCAGCAGGATGGCCTTGGCCGGCCAGATGATCAGCCCGCCGGAGTTGTTGGACATCTCGCCGCTGCGAAACGACAGCGACACATAGGGAACGAAATAGATCACCATCAGCGTCACGAACGGCATCAGGAAGAGGATATGGCCAAGCAGGTCGATCCAGTGCTGCATGCGGCGCGAAAACAGGCCGTAGACGACGTCGATGCGGATATGTTCGTTCTGCTTCAGCGTATAGGCGGCGGCCAGCATGAAGGCGGCGCCGAACAGATACCACTGCAGCTCGAGCCAGGCGTTCGAGGATATGTCGAACACCTTGCGGATGATGGCGTTGGCTGCGCTCACCAGGATCGCCAGCAGGATCAGCCACGAGACCCATTTGCCAATGAACTCATTCGCGCGATCGATGGTCCTGGATAGAGCGAGAAGCCCTGCCATGCATTCCTCCCTGTGTGTCGGAGGCGTGCCGGCTCCCCCTTATTGCCCGTCACGCCGCGTGGTCCAACGGTATGCCGCGCGTGGACTGACGGGTCAACAAGGATAGCGGCGGCAAAATATCATTGCACGGGAGAGCTGGGCGGATACCGGCTCTCTGCCCGCGCGTCATTCAACCAAAGTCTGATGCGGTTCAGCCGATTTTGCCGGTGTCGCGGCCGGCGCCGATCAGCACCAGGATCGCGACCAGGAACAGATACATCCACGCATCGCGCCATTCGACCGGGAAATAGCCGGCCCACAGCGATTCGGCCATGCCGAAAGCGGCCGCGCCGAGCGCCGCCCGCGGCGGCGAGAGATAGCCGCCGACCGCCGTCACGAACAGGATCTTCAGCCCGTAGACGAGGCCGGAGCCGAAGCTGACATTGCCGTAATAGAGGCCGGCCATGACGCCGGCCAGCGCGGCGCAGAAACCGCCGAACAGCACAGCATGCCGTAACACCGCGCGCACGTCGACGCCGCACATCGCGGCTGCCTTGGGATCGTCGGAGACGGCGCGCCACTGCCGGCCGAAGCTCGAACGGGCAAACGTCCAGCTGGCCAGCGCGATTGCCGCCAGTACCAGCGCGCAGTCGATGAGCTGGATAAGCGTCAGCGTCGCCTTGAAGGTCGCGCCCTGCGCGAAAATGACAGGCTGTGCCAGCATCGGCGGCAGCCACAGATCGTGCGTGTCGGCCGCAATGCGGCTCGCCTCGGACAACAGCAGCAGGATGCCGAGCGTCGTCACCACGATCGCGTTGGGTGTACGGTCGGCCAATGGTTCGAAGACGCTGCGCGACAGCACGTGGCTGAGCAGCGCGGCATAGAGGAAAGCCGCGACGACGCCGAGCGCCACCGCCGCAAGCAGTGTCAGCCAAAGCACCTGATAGCCGAAGGCCGCGGTGAGGATCATCGTTTGTCCGCAAAAGGCGAACAGCGCGCCATAGGCGAGGTTGGTGCGATGCAGGATGCCGTTGGTCAGCACATAGCCGAAGGCGAGCAGCGCATAGAGCGCGCCCGAATGCAGTCCGCTCAGGACCTGCTGGAAGAAGTAGAGCATGCAAGAACCTCGGAACATGTCGCCCAAAAAAGCGAAGTGGTTTTGTGACGACGACATGCTCAAAAGGCTGCGGAGACCGCATCCTGCGGTAAGGTTTGCATCGTCGAATCTAACTTGTCAAATGCGATTTATCGGTTAGATTTCCGATATGACGGTATCCTGGACCCCGCACCGCTTCACCGGCGGCCTGCTTGCGCTCGACACGGCCAACACCGTCGTGCTGCGCGGCGATCCGCGGAGGTCTTTCGACCGCTTCGACGATCCAGCCGAGATTGCCCGCTTCGCCGATGCGGCGAGCCGCTTTCGCGCAGCCGAGCTTGGCGGCAGACCGCTGGCGGCACCGTCACCGGCGACGATTGCACCCGTCGTGCTATCGATCCGCGAGGCGACAGACCGGCTGTTTCGTGGCGCGGTGTCGAAGGGTTCTATTACAGCCTCCGATTTGCCGGGCTTCCTCAAAGCCTGCTCCGATGGCCTGGACGGTAGCCGGACCGAGATCGGTGCGCCGGGAAGGCCGTTCGGCGATCCGGTGACGCCGATCGCCTTCGAGACGGCGCTGGCGGTTTCGGCGCTCTCGCTGCTGTGCGACGACACCGCCGCAAGGCTCAGAATTTGTCCCAACTGCACCTGGCTGTTCGTCGACAGAAGCCGCAATTCCAGCCGCCTTTGGTGCGACATGGCGGTGTGCGGCAACAGGCAGAAGGCTAGGCGTCACTATCGTCGCCGCCGCATGGCGGAAAATGAGGTCAAGAATGCCTAGGGGTCTTTCCCGTTCGATCGTCGTCGGTGCGGCACTCATTGCCGCCGTTGCGCTCGGCGCCTGCCGTGACACCGGCCGCGATACCGGTGAAGACGAAGGCAAGCTGTTCGAGATTTCCGGCAAGATATTCGTCTTCAATTACCGCCTCGCCAGGGCGACCTATGTCGTGACGCTGCGGCCGCTGAAGCCGATGGGAGAAGGCCAGGTAGCGATCGCCAACTTCCAGGATCCCGCCGGCGGCGCGCCATTGGTGGTCGAGCAGAAGGTGTGGCCGAAGCTCGACAAGGTGACGCTGGAGAGCCCGGCACTGACCTGCGTCGTCAAGAACAAGCCCTATGCGATCTCCATCAGCATCAAGGGAGCCGACGGTGCGGTCCTGCAGGAGATCGACACCACGCTGATGTCGACGGAAGACCAGTCGATCCTGCCCGACCGGCCGCTGGTCATCGACCAACTCTATACGGCCAATCCCGATCTCGCCGGCCATCCCGACGGCAAGCTGCCGGGCGAGCCGAAGCCGGATTGCTCGAAGGGCACCTGACGCGTCGCTGCCAGCCCGGCTACAGCGCCGTGCAATGCCCGCGGCGATGGTCGCCGACTGTTCGTCGTGCGTTGCCCGGCACCTGCGATTTTGTTTGACCTGCCTTGCAAGGGAAGAAAGGATGCGTCATCCGACCCCGACGTTGGCTGCCTGCCCCCGCGCGGCCTCCGCAGAGGAAATTCCTGATGACGCTGCATGACGTCGCGCTCGACGATAAGTTCGACCTCGCAAAGGAGCGCATCTTCCTGTCGGGCGCGCAGGCGGTCATCCGCATGCTCCTGATGCAGCGCGAGCGTGACCGCCGCGCCGGCTTGAACACGGCCGGTTTCGTCTCCGGCTATCGCGGCTCGCCGCTCGGCGGCCTCGACATGCAGCTGTGGAAGGCCAAGAAACAGCTCGCTCAGGCCGACATCGTCTTCCAGCCAGGCCTCAACGAGGAGCTGGCCGCCACCGCTTGCTGGGGCGCGCAGCAGACGGAGCTGCTGGGCGAGGGCACCCATGACGGCGTCTTTTCGGTCTGGTACGGCAAGGGGCCGGGCGTCGATCGCTCCGGCGATGTGTTCCGCCATGCCAATCTCGCCGGCTCGTCCAAGCATGGCGGCGTGCTCGCCCTGATGGGCGACGATCATATGGCCGAATCCTCGACGAACGCGCATGCCACCGAATTCCTGTTCGTCGACACCATGGTGCCGATCCTCAACCCGGCCGGTGTCCAGGAGGTCATCGATTACGGGCTCTACGGCTTTGCCATGTCGCGCTTTGCCGGCACCTGGGCGGCGATCAAATGCGTCAAGGACAACATCGAATCGACGGCCTCGGTCGATGCCTCGCTCGAGCGGTTGAACATCGTCGTGCCGGATTTCGACATGCCGCCCGGCGGTCTCAACATCCGCCACGAGATCGATATGCTCGGCCAGGAGGAGCGGCTGCATGAGCATAAGCGCGCCGCGGCTTCCGCCTTTATCCATGCCAACGGGCTGAACCGCATCGTCTATTCGGGCGGCCGCAACCCCAAGATCGGCATCATCACGCTGGGCAAGAGCTATCTCGACGTCCGCCAGGCGCTGGAGGACATCGGCATCGACGAGGCGGCCGCCAACCGCATCGGCGTGCGGCTGTTCAAGGTCGGCTGCCCCTGGCCGCTCGACTTGCATCACATCGCCGACTTCGCCCGCGGCCTCGACACCATCGTCGTCGTCGAGGAGAAACGCTCGCTGATCGAGGTGCAGCTGCGCGAGAGCCTTTACGGCACCGCCACGCAGCCGGTCATTGTCGGCAAGAAGGACGAGCGCGGCGACTGGCTATTCCCGGCCAAGGGCGCGCTCGACCCCAACGAGATCGCCATCGCGCTTGGCGAGAGGATCATCAGGACCATCGGTCCGTCCGAGGAGATTTCGGCACGGGTGGCCAAGCTGCGTCAGTTCCAGGCAATGCTCGCCGACGCCACCGACATCGGCTCGCGCACGCCGTTCTTCTGTTCCGGCTGCCCGCACAATTCGTCGACCAAGGTGCCGGACGGCTCGATTGCCGGGGCCGGCATTGGTTGCCATTTCATGGCGCTGTGGATGGACCGCAACACCGTCGGGTTCACGGCCATGGGCGGCGAGGGCGCGCAATGGGTCGGCCAGGCGCCGTTCTCGAAGCGTGGCCACATCTTCCAGAATCTCGGCGACGGCACCTACAACCATTCCGGCACGCTGGCGATCCGCTTCGCGCTGTCGACCGACGCCAACATCACCTACAAGATCCTCTACAACGACGCCGTCGCCATGACCGGCGGCCAGCCGCACGAAGGCGGTCTGACCGTCGATATGATCGCCAGGCAGGTGCGGGCCGAGGGCGTCGATCGCATCGCCATCGTCACCGACGAACCCGACAAATATGCCGGTAAGGCCGAATTCCCGGCCGGCGCCACCATCCATCACCGCGACGATCTCGATCTCGTCCAGCGCGAACTGCGGGACGTCAAGGGCGTATCGGTCTTGCTCTACGACCAGACCTGCGCCGCCGAAAAACGCCGCCGCCGCAAGCGCGGCACCTTTCCCGATCCCGACAAGCGCGTCTTCATCAACGAACTTGTCTGCGAAGGCTGCGGCGATTGCGGCGTGCAGTCGAACTGCGTCTCGATCCAGCCGGTCGAGACCGAATTCGGCCGCAAGCGCAGGATCGACCAGTCGAGCTGCAACAAGGACTTCTCCTGCGTCAACGGCTTCTGCCCGTCCTTCGTCACCGTGCATGGTGCCAAGATTCGCAAGGCCGAAGGCCTTGCCGGCAAGGCCAACCCGCTCGACGGCGTGCCGACGCCCGCCGAATTCCCGCTGGGCGAGCAAGGCTGGGCAGCGATCATCGATGGCGTCGGCGGCACCGGTGTCGTCACTGTCGGTGCCGTGCTCGGCATGGCCGCCCATCTCGAGGACAAGGGTTGCGGCATGATCGACATGGCCGGTCTTGCCCAGAAGGGCGGTTCGGTGTTCACCCATGTCCGTATCGCCCGTACTCCGGACGACATCCATGCCATCCGCGTTTCGGCGGGAAAGGCCGATCTCGTGCTTGGCTGCGATCTCGTCGTGTCGGGCGCCAAGAAGGTGCTGACCGCGGTGCGCGAGGGCCATACCATCTTCCTCGCCAACACCGCCGAGATCATGCCCGGCGAATTTGCCCGTTCGGCCGATTTCTCGTTGCCGACAGAGCGCCTGAAGAAGGCGATCCGCACCGCTGCCGGGGACGACAAGGCGCATTTCTTCGACGCCACCCGCACCGCCACGGCACTGTTCGGCAACTCGCTCGGCGCCAACATGTTCATGCTCGGTTTTGCCTTCCAGCATGGCGGCTTGCCGCTCTCAGCCGAAGCCGTCGAGAAGGCGATCGAGCTCAATGGCGAAGCCGTGGCGATGAACATCGCCGCCTTCCGCTGGGGCCGTCGGGCCGCCCACCAGCCGGACTTCGTGCGCGGCCTTGTCGCCCAGCCGGGCCCAACCGTCGCTGGAAAGACCGGCCAGGCCGCCGATGTCGCCGAGACCCTGGACGACATCATTGCCCGTCGCGTGGCATTCCTGACCGCCTATCAGAACGGCGCCTATGGCAGGCGTTATGCCGAAAGACTGGCCCTATTGCGCGCCGCAGAAGCGAAGGCCGTGCCCGGTTCGACCGCGGTGTCGGAAGCCGCCGCCAGGAACCTGTTCAAGCTGATGGCGATCAAGGACGAGTACGAGGTGGCGCGGCTCTATACCGACGGCTCGTTCGCCGCCGAATTGGGCAAGCAGTTCCAGAGCTACGACAAACTCGAATTCCACCTTGCGCCGCCGATCATGGGCCGCCGCGGCAATGACGGCAAACCGAGGAAATCGAGCTTCGGCCCCTGGATGATGAAGGGATTTCGCCTGCTGGCGGCGATGAAGGGCCTGCGCGGCACCGCCTTCGACCCGTTCGGCTACACCGCCGAGCGGCGCATGGAGCGGCAGCTCCTGGCACAGTACGAGGCGGATCTGGAGCTAATCGCCGGGGCGCTGGCGCCGGCCAGGGTCGATGCGGCGGTTGCCCTTGCCTCGGTGCCCAGCCTCATTCGCGGCTATGGACACGTACGGCAGGCCAGCGCCGAAAAGGCAGCCGGCGAGCGCTCCCGGTTGCTCCAGCGCCTCGCAAACGCACCGGCGGGGGCGGCACTTCAGGCCGCCGAGTGAAGGCCTTGTTTACCTGAAGCTTGATTTTCCGGTCTGTCCTGCTTTTGCGCTCCTTCGGCAACCGGGCCAAAGCCACTGTTCTAAGCCTTTCTTAAGGCGGATGTGGGATGACGAGGCCTAGCGTTGGGCCGACGATATGGGCAGAACAAAGACCGAAAACATCCCGGCGGATGTTTATATCCAGTTTGTGCGGTCGTTGTTCGACAACGCTCACATGCTGGTGATTGGCGGCGTGTGCTACTGGATCCTCGGATTCATGATCTACTTGCGCACGCACAATTCATTGTTCCTGGCTTTCTCTTTTAGTCTGCTGTCCATCAGCCTTTTCCGCTACTTCGGCATTCGCGACTTCCGGAAGGCGGGCGGTGTAATAGCCAATGTCCAAGAGGCGCGGCGGTGGGAGCGCAATTATATCCTCAAGGGCAGCCTGCAGGGCCTCGGCCTGGGCGCGCTGTGCTTCATATCGATCTATGTCTATCCCGATCCCTTTGCCGAACTGGCCGCGACGTCGCTGGCCATCGCAACCTTGGTGACGGTTGTTGGCCGGAACTACGGATCTCCGCTCATGGTGCGGATTTTTTCCGTGACCTTCATTGGTCCGGCAGCACTTGCACTCTTGCTGCGCATGGATATCCCCTCGGTCGTTCTGGGGCTGATGATCATCCCGTTGACGTTTATCACGATCAACAGCGCCGACCACGTCCGCGACGTGCTTTTCTCGGCGGTCATCGGCCACAAGGAAGCAAAGAAGCTCGCGCACAGGTTCGATCGCGCCCTCAACACCATGTCACACGGCCTGGTCATGCTCGGCCCCAACGGCCGCGTGGCGGTAGCCAATGCCGAAGCCGCCCATCTGATGTCGCTCAAGTCCGGGGATGCGCTGCTTGGGCGGTCCATCCACGGTCTTTTGATGCGCGGCGTCGCCGCCGGCATGTTGGCACCGAAGGATTGCCGCTACATCGAGGCCCAATTGACGCGCGCGCTGCGCGAGGGCCGCGACCGCAAGGTGCTGGTTTCCCTCGCCAACGGCCAGCACTATGAATTCTCGGCTCGCGAAGGCAGCCAGGAGCTGGGCGTCATCACCTTCGAGGACGTGACGGCGCGCGTCGAGGCGGAAGACAAGATCCGCTTCATGGCGCGTTACGACAATCTTACCGGCCTGCCCAACCGTGCCTATTTCCACGAGTTGATCGGCGAGGCCATGGCGTCCGGCGATCGCGACCGGCTCTGCGGCCTGGCGGTACTCGACCTCGACGATTTCAAGAGCGTCAACGACACGCTCGGCCATCCGATCGGCGACGGCTTGATCTACGCCGTTGCCGAGCGGCTTGCCGCCATTGCCGGGCAAGGCATAACGGTCAGTCGTTTCGGCGGCGACGAGTTCATGATCTTCTTCGACCGCGTCGAGGATGAGAGCCATCTGACCAGCCAGCTCGACGAGATTTTCGCCGGCCTGCAAGGAGAAGTCGACGTCGCCGGTCACGGCCTGCGGGTCCAGGCCAGCGGCGGCGCCGTGCTGTCGCGGGTGAAGGATACCGATGTCGACGCCATGATCGTCAAGGCGGACCTGGCGCTCTACAAGGCCAAGGAGCTCGGCAAGAACGGCTGGCGGCTGTTCGAGGCGGCAATGGACGCCGCGTTCCGCAACCGTCAGCTGATGAAGGCGGATCTGCGCAGCGCGGTGGAAAGCAAGGAATTGCGGGTAGTCTACCAGCCGATCGTGGCAATGAACACGATGCGCATCGCCGGTTGCGAGGCGCTGTGCCGCTGGGACCATCCCGATCTCGGGCCGATCTCGCCCAGCATCTTCATTCCGCTGGCCGAGGAAATGGGCATCATTTCCGAGATCAGCACCTTCGTGCTGCAGGCAGCCTGTACCGAATGCGCCAACTGGCCCGACCAGACCAGCGTCTCGGTCAATCTCTCCGCCAAGGATTTCCGCAGCCGCGATGTCATCCAGAAGGTTCGCGACGCGCTGGCGAGTTCCGGTCTCGCCGCTGGCCGGCTGGAAATCGAGGTCACCGAAACGGCGCTGCTCGACGACAAGTCGCTGACACGCCAGTACATCGAGGAATTGAAGCAGATTGGCGTGCGCATCGCGCTCGACGATTTCGGCACGGGCTATTCGAGCCTGAGCTATCTGCATAAGCTGCCGCTCGACAAGATCAAAATCGACCGCTCGTTCCTGATGGACGTTACCCAGAACCCGCGTTCATTGGAACTGCTCAAGGGCATCGTCAACCTGTCGCGGCCGCTGGGACTTTCCGTGACCGTCGAAGGCGTCGAGACCTTCGAACAACTCAAGATCCTGGCCTCGCAGGTCAAACCCGATCTCGTGCAGGGCTTCCTGTTCGGTGCCGCGCTCAGTGCGTCGGGTATCGAGACGATGTCGAATGTCACTTGGCCCTTCGCCGCTGACCTGCGTCTCATCGGCAAGCGGACAGCCATTTAGCGCCGTGACCGACAGCTCAAGCGTTGGCTTAGCTCACGCACCTTTATTGACGGGGTGCGATGCCTTGGAGGCAATGATCCAAATCCTTTTCGGGGCGTAATCCCCACTAAGACGTTCTCAAAGGGGCGGGTCCGGCTGTTAAGGTTAACAGAAGGTAAATCAACAACATCCAAATTTCAGCTTGTGTCTCACTTCCACTCGAATAGCTTGTCCGTAGGCGGAATTTCGAGGACAGATGATGGATGCTGCAAGGGGTGCAAGGAATGCGCCGGGCGCGATCAGCGCGGCCGGGGATTCGGTGCTGAACCGATCGATCATGCAACAGCTGGAGCATGTCGATTATCGCCTCATTACCGGAGGCGAGGATCTGGAGGCGATTTACCGGCTTCGCTATAAATCCTACCTGCGCTCAGGCATGTGCGGCCCAATCGCCAGCGGAATGTTCGAGGACCGTTGGGACGATCTGCCCAATTCCTACCGGTTCGGTGTCTATTGCTATGGCGAATTGGTCAGCACGATCCGCTTCCATTACATTTCCAGCGAGCACCCGCATTCGCCCTCCGTCGATGCCTATCCGGAAGTGCTGATCGAGCGACTTGCCCGCGGAGAAACCTTCATAGACGGAACCCGCTTCGCAACCGATCCCGACAGTGCACCGGCGCCCGGAGTGTTGCCTTTCCTGACACTCAGGCTTGCCATGGTGGCCTCGCGCTACTTTGGCCAGAACTCGGTCCTTACGCCGGTCAAGATCGAGCATTCCAATTTTTATTCCCGTTACTTCAATGCCGTGCAGAGAACCGAGGGAAAAGTATTTCCGGGCGTTCTTGCCCCGATCGCTCTGTTCGAAATCCCCGCCGGCGAGAATATGCGACTGACGCTCGAACGGTTCCCATTCTTCAGGTCGACGTCGACGGAACAGCGGCTGATGTTTGCCAATCCGGCCATCAACGGACTGACACCCCTGTCCATCGTGCCGACAGCGAAATATTATCGCGACGCCGCCTGAGGCTTCCGATTTTTGCGGAGCGTCTGGAGCTTTCCAGCCGGACAGGCGTTCTGATGATGGCGCGTTTTGACGCTCGGCATCTGCATTTCGACGGATCTCCCAGAAGGAACCCGACATGACCATTTCCACGCTTGCGCTCACCCCGCTCATCTCGCTGATCGCCGGCGTGCTGATCCTCGTCATGCCAAGGCTATTGAACTACATCGTCGCGCTCTATCTGATTGTCGTCGGACTGCTCGGGCTTTTCCCGCACCTTGCCGGCTGACAGCGCCACTTGAGGCAGCGCAACCGTCTGCCTCGACCCCCTTTCTGAGCATCTTCGCATCAGGCGCCCGAATCCGGGGTCGGGCTCCGGCGTCATGTCGGCACCGGCTTCAAATTTCCGTTGAGGCAGTTGTCGCTGCGATGCGGCAATAGCGCCATTGCTCTCGGCCCGGCTTTTCGCTATGTGCCTGAAAGATGTCTTCGAAGGGGTATTCCTATGGCTGATCACTCGCCGACCGGTCCTGTCGAACTGGGCGCGAAGATGGACTATGCCGAGCATGACCGCACCTATGCGGGCTTCCTCATGCTGGCCAAATACGGATCACTTTTCTGCGGAGCCCTGCTCCTGGCGATGGCCTTCGGCTTCTTCGCGGGCGGCTTCTTCTCGGCGACCATCCTGTTCGTGCTGATTATGGCCGCCGGCGCCTTTATCCTCCGATAGATTTTCCGACACCTTGTCCACGCCGCCGCCGCGAGGCCGGCCGGCATCTTGCGGGAACGAGCTTCCCGCCGAAAGGATCACGCGGTGGGACAGACGGTATTCATCCCTCGTGAACTCGATGCCAACGAGCCGCGCGTCGCAGCCTCGCCCGATACGGTGAAACGGCTGGCGGCGCTGGGCTTCGAAATCGTCGTCGAGACCGGTGCCGGCACCCGGTCGCGCATCCCCGACGAGGAATTCGCCAAGGCCGGTGCCGCCGTCGGCAAGGTTTCGGATGTCGCCAAGGCCGATGTCGTGCTGAAGGTGCGTCGACCGACGGATGCCGAGCTGAAGAGCTACAAGCCGGGCACAGCGGTCATCGCAATCATGGATCCCTATGGCAACGACGCCGCCGTGGCAGCCCTGGCCAAGGCCGGCGTCACTGCTTTCTCGATGGAATTCATGCCGCGTATCACCCGGGCGCAGTCGATGGATGTTCTGTCCTCGCAGGCCAACCTGGCTGGCTACCAGGCGGTCATCGACGGCGCTTCGGAATATGACCGGGCGCTGCCGATGATGATGACCGCGGCCGGCACGGTGCCGGCGGCAAAGGTCTTCGTCATGGGCGTCGGTGTTGCCGGCCTGCAGGCGATCGCCACCGCGCGTCGGCTTGGCGCGGTCGTCACCGCCACCGACGTTCGCCCCGCCGCCAAGGAACAGGTCGCCTCGCTTGGCGCGAAGTTCCTCGCGGTCGAGGACGAGGAGTTCAAGGCTGCCGAGACGGCCGGTGGCTACGCCAAGGAAATGTCGAAGGAATACCAGGCCAAGCAGGCGGCCCTCACCGCCGAGCATATCGCCAAGCAGGATATCGTCATCACCACGGCGCTGATCCCCGGCCGTCCGGCGCCGAAGCTGGTTTCGGCGGCGATGGTTGCCTCGATGAAGCCGGGCTCGGTGCTCGTCGACCTGGCGCTCGAGCGCGGCGGTAATGTCGAGGGCGCCGTGTCAGGCCAGGTCGTCACCACGGCCAACAACGTCAAGATCGTCGGCCATCTCAATGTGCCCGGCCGCATCGCGGCGTCGGCATCGCTGCTTTACGCCAGGAACCTGTTCGCCTTCCTCGAGACGCTGGTCGACAAGGCGACCAAGACGCTTGCCATCAATCGAGACGACGACCTGGTCAAGGCGACGATGCTGACCGATGGCGGCAAGGTGGTTCATCCGGCCTTCGCCAAGGCCGACCAGCAGCCGCCAAAGGGCCAATATGTCGAGCCGGCGGCAATTACGGCCAAGACCATGGTCGCCGACGCTTCGGCCAAACCGAAGAAGGCCGCTCCCAAGAAGGCAGCCGCGTCCAAGTCGCCTTCGTCGAAGTCGAAAGGCATTGCGTGATGGATCAGACCCTGCAGAAAGCCCTCGATCAGCTCGACCAGGCCTCCGCCGCCGTTCGGCTGGCGGTGCACAATATGGCGACCGCGCCTGGTGGCGCCGAGGCGGCGGGTGATGCCGCGCACGCTTTGTCCGGCGGCGCCATCGATCCCTTCGTCTTCCGATTCGCCATTTTCGTGCTGGCGATCTTCGTCGGCTATTATGTCGTCTGGTCGGTGACCCCCGCTTTGCACACGCCGCTGATGGCCGTCACCAACGCCATCTCCTCGGTCATCGTCGTCGGCGCATTGCTTGCCGTCGGCATCGCGGCCTCCGGCATCGCCGCGGGCTTCGGCTTCGTCGCCTTGATGCTGGTTTCGGTCAACATCTTCGGCGGCTTCCTCGTCACCCAGCGCATGCTGGCCATGTACAAGAAGAAGGACAAGTAGAGCGCCATGAACGCCAACTTCGCGTCCTTCCTCTACCTTGTTTCCGGCGTCCTGTTCATCATGGCGCTACGCGGGCTGTCGCACCCGACCACCAGCCGCCAGGGCAACCTCTACGGCATGATCGGCATGGGCATTGCCATCGCCACCACGCTGGCGCTGGCGACCCCTTCGGCCGGACGCTTCGGCCTGATCGTGCTCGGTCTTGCCCTTGGCGGCGGTGTCGGCGCCGTCACCGCGCGCCGCATCGCCATGACCTCGATGCCGCAGCTTGTCGCCGCCTTCCACTCGCTCGTCGGCCTTGCCGCCGTGATGGTGGCGGCTGCGGCGATCTATGCGCCTGAGAGTTTCGGTATCGGCACGGTCGCCGACATCCACGCCCAGGCGCTGATTGAGATGAGCCTCGGCGTCGCCATCGGCGCCATCACCTTCACCGGCTCGGTCATCGCCTTCCTCAAGCTCGATGGCCGCATGTCGGGCAAGCCGATCATGATCGGCGGCCGCCACTTCATCAACGCAGCGCTTGGCGTGGCACTCATCGTGCTGATCGTGCTCCTGGTCACCACCGAGTCGAAGCTGGTGTTCTGGCTGATCGTCGTGGCCTCGCTCGTCCTGGGGGTCCTTCTCATCATCCCGATCGGCGGCGCCGACATGCCGGTCGTCGTCTCGATGCTGAACTCCTATTCCGGCTGGGCGGCGGCGGCCCTCGGCTTCACGCTCGGCAATCTGGCGCTGATCATCACCGGCGCGCTGGTCGGCTCGTCCGGCGCGATCCTGTCCTACATCATGTGCAAGGGCATGAACCGAAGCTTCATCTCCGTCATCCTTGGCGGCTTCGGCGGCGAGACGGCAGCCGCGGCCGACGACGGCCTCGAGCGCACGGTCAAGCAGGGGTCGGCCGACGACGCCGCCTACCTGATGATGAACGCGCAGAAGGTCATTATCGTGCCGGGCTACGGCATGGCGGTCGCCCAGGCCCAGCACGCGCTGCGCGAAATGGCCGACAAGCTCAAGGCCAATGGCGTCGACGTGAAGTACGCCATTCATCCGGTCGCCGGCCGCATGCCTGGCCACATGAACGTGCTGCTCGCCGAAGCCAATGTGCCCTACGACGAAGTGTTCGAGCTCGAGGACATCAACTCCGAATTCGCGCAGGCGGACGTCGCCTATGTCATCGGCGCCAACGACGTCACCAACCCTTCGGCCCGTGACGACAAGTCGTCGCCGATCTACGGCATGCCGATCCTCGACGTCGACAAGGCCCGTACCTGCCTGTTCGTCAAGCGCTCGCTCGGCTCCGGCTACGCCGGCATCGACAACACGCTGTTCTACAAGGACGGCACGATGATGCTGCTCGGCGATGCCAAGAAAATGACCGAAGAGATCGTCAAAGCGATGGATCACTGATCGGGAATCAGCACCGAGACACGCCAAGGAACGCCCGGCTCGCGCCGGGCTTTTTCTTGGCTTGACGGCGATTTCCAGGCTACGATGACGAAATCCCGTCTCGCTGACGGGATTGTCGTCAACGGAGACGTTGGTGCCCGACCCCATCGCATCGCCGCCCACCGGGAAAGCGCCGCGCAAGCCCAGTCAGGCGGTGGTGATCGTGCATGGCATGGGCGAACAGCGGCCGATGGATACGCTGCGCGGCTTTGTCCAGGCTGTCTGGAGCCACGATCCCGCCCGCGCGCCGTTCTATGCCCATGTCGCCGATCCGGCCGACCCCGCCGGCGCGAAGATCAACCGGAGCTGGATCACACCCGACAGCCGGACCAATTCATACGAACTTCGCCGCATCACCACGCCCTACGACGTCGATGGCCGCCGTACCGATTTCTACGAGCTTTACTGGGCCGACATCACGCAGGGCACGACGCGGGGCCGGCTTGCCGCCTGGGTGACGAATCTGCTGTGGCGCAAGCCCACCGACATTCCGCGCGACGCCCGCAAGCTCTATCTCGTCACGCTTCTTGCCGTCATCGTCGTCCTGTGCGCGGCGCTCGCGCTCGCGACGTCGGTTTGGCAGCAGTATATCTCCTTGGCCGCCGGCCTGCTCGTCACCATCCTGGCCTCATTCATCATCTGGGCGGTGGACCGGTTTGGTCTTCCCTATTTCGGCGATGTCGCTGCCTATGTGCGCGCGGAAGCGGCGACGGTCGAGAAGCGGGCGCTGATCCGCGACCGCGGCCTGAGGCTGCTGAAAGGGCTGATGATGGACGATGCCTACGACCGGATCGTGCTGGTGTCGCACAGCCTTGGATCGATGATCGCCTACGATCTGTTGCAGATATTATGGGCCGATTTCAGACCCCGAAAACTGGAGGCCATCCGCGACAAGACGAAACTGAAGGCCATCCACGCCATCGACAAGGCCACGCTTATTGCCGACGGTTCGGCATGGCCTGACAGGCTGGACGACCTCGCCGGCTTCCGGCGCGACCAATGGGAGCTCTACCGACAACTGCGCACTGGCGATGCCGACCATCCGTTGCCATGGAAGATCAGCGATTTCATCACGCTAGGCAGTCCGCTGACCCATAGCGAGTTTCTGGTGACGCATGATCTCGCCGAATTCAGGCGCGGTATCGCCGAGCGGCTGTTCTCGGCATGCCCGCCGATCGCTGACACGGCAGCCGGCGGGATCGTGCCTTATCAGGAAGGGCGCAGCCGTTCAGGCAAACCACAGCGGGCGGCGCATCATGGCGCGGTGTTCGCCGCGACGCGCTGGACTAACATCTTCGACCACGGCAATGGCTGGCTGACAGGTGACCCGATCTCCGGCCCGATGACGGAAAATTTCGGCCCGGGCGTGGAGAATATCCAGGTCGAGCTGCGCGGCTCCCGCGGCCGCATCTTCACCCACACGCTCTATTGGTCGTTGGCGGCGACCGGTGTCGAGGTCACCGCGCCGGCCGGCGTTGCGCCGCGCTCGCATCTGGAGGTGTTGCGCGACGCTATCGACCTCGGCCGCAAGCTGGAGCCGAGCTAGGCGGCTCCGGCGGCGAGCCCGCAAGCGTAGAAGCGGATCGGGGCTCAGATATCCAGGTTGGCGACCGACAGCGCGTTGTCCTGGATGAATTCGCGCCTCGGTTCGACTTCATCGCCCATCAGCCGCGAGAACAGACTGTCCGCATCCGTCGCGTCGTTGACCTTGACCTGCAGCAGCGAGCGCACGTTCGGATCGAGC
The DNA here is from genome assembly GCF_040317535.1 of Mesorhizobium sp. M1409. Classification (NCBI taxonomy): domain Bacteria; kingdom Pseudomonadati; phylum Pseudomonadota; class Alphaproteobacteria; order Hyphomicrobiales; family Phyllobacteriaceae; genus Mesorhizobium; species Mesorhizobium sp. M1409. The sequence continues at coordinate 19,975 of NZ_JAMYKV010000017.1, read as the reverse complement.
GTGGTTTCCCACAGCTGTTCGGCGTTCATCTCGCCGAGACCCTTGTAGCGCTGCATGGTCAGGCCCTTGCGGCCGGTCGCAAAGACGGCGTTGAGCAACGCCAGCGGCCCCGAGATGGTTTCGGAGACATCCTTGCGGCGCAGCACCGGCGGCGACCCGTAGACGTCGCTAAGACGTTGTGCGTAGCGGTCGAGCTGGCGTGCATCGGCCGAGTTGATCAGCGCCAGATCGAGATGCGCGTATTCCTTGACGCTGCGCACCGTGCGCTCGAACACATAGCCGCCGACGCCTTCGTTCGAGGTCGACATACGGCCGGTCCAGCCGCGCTCGGTGTCCTCGGCGATGATGTCGAGGCGTTTTGCGACCCGGTCGGCCATGGCGTTGGCGCGGCCAAGATCGGTGAAGACGTCCGGGTTGAGCCCGCCGGCGATCGCCGCCTGTTCGACCACGCCTCTGTTGTAGCGTGTGTGCAGGCCGTTGATCAGCTGACGCACGGCCAGCGCGTCGTCGATGGCGCCGCGCAAATCCTGCCCGGCACGAACCTCGCCCGATCCGAGCGAAAGCGATGCTTCTTCCAGCCCCGAGCCGATCAGGAATTCCTCGAAGGCGCTCTCGTCCTTGATGTATTGCGAACTCTTGCCGCGCGTCACTTTGTAGAGCGGCGGCTGGGCGATATAGAGATGGCCGCGCTCGATCAGCTCCGGCATCTGCCGGAAGAAGAAGGTGAGCAGCAAGGTGCGGATGTGGGCGCCGTCGACGTCGGCGTCGGTCATCAGGATGATCTTGTGGTAGCGCAGCTTGTCGGCGTTGAATTCATCCTTGCCGATCGAGGTGCCGAGCGCGGTGATCAGCGTGCCGATCATGTCGGAGCCGAGCATGCGGTCGAAGCGCGCCCGTTCGACATTGAGGATCTTGCCGCGCAACGGCAGGATCGCCTGGTTCTGGCGCGACCGGCCACCCTTGGCCGAGCCGCCGGCGGAATCACCCTCGACGATGAAGATTTCGGATTTCGCCGGGTCGCGTTCCTGGCAGTCGGCCAGCTTGCCGGGCAGCGAGGTGACGCCGAGCGAGCTCTTGCGGGTGATGTCGCGTGCCTTGCGCGCCGCTTCACGCGCCGCCGCCGCCTGGATCACCTTGTCGACGACCACCTTGCCCTCTGCAGGGTGCTCCTCCAGCCAGGTGCCGAGCGCTTCGTTGACCAAGCCTTCGACGACGGGGCGGACTTCCGACGAAACCAGCTTGTCCTTGGTCTGCGAGGAGAACTTCGGATCGGGAACCTTGACCGAAAGCACCGCCGTCAGGCCTTCGCGGCAGTCATCGCCGATCAGCGAGACTTTTTCCTTCTTGGTCAGGCCCGAGGATTCGCCATAGCCGGTGATCTGGCGCGTCAGTGCGCCGCGGAAGCCGGCCAGATGGGTGCCGCCGTCGCGTTGTGGGATGTTGTTGGTGAAGGCCAGCACGTTCTCGTGGTAGCTGTCGTTCCACCACATCGCCACTTCGACGGTTATCCCGTCGCGCTCGGCCTTGATAGCGATCGGCTTGTCGATCAGCGGCTTCTTGACCCGGTCGAGATATTTGACGAATTCTTCCAGCCCGCCATCATAGTGCAGTTCATGGCGCACGACGTCGGCGTGACGGGCATCGGTCAGGACGATGCGCACGCCGGAATTGAGGAAAGCAAGCTCACGCAGCCGGTGTTCCAGCGTCCCGAAGTCGAATTCGACCATGGTGAAGGTCTCGGTCGACGGGAAGAAGGTGATCTCGCTGCCGCTGCGCCCTTCATAGGTGCCCGGCTGCTTGTCCTGTTTATAGCTGCCTGTCGCCTTCAGCGGCGCGTCGGCATTGCCATGCGTGAAGCTCATTTCGAAGATCTGGCCGTTACGGCGGATTTTCAGTTTCAACCAGGCCGAAAGCGCATTGACCACCGAGACGCCGACGCCATGCAGGCCGCCCGAGACCTTGTAGGAATTCTGGTCGAACTTGCCGCCGGCATGCAGCTGAGTCATGATCACTTCAGCCGCCGAAATGCCTTCTCCGGTGTGGATATCGGTCGGAATGCCGCGCCCATTGTCGATCACGGTGACCGAACCGTCGGGGTTCAGCGTCACGGTGACGAGGTCGGCGTGACCGGCCAGCGCCTCGTCGATCGCATTGTCGACCACCTCATAGACCATGTGATGCAGGCCAGAACCGTCGTCGGTGTCGCCGATATACATGCCGGGGCGTTTGCGCACGGCATCCAACCCCTTCAAAACCTTGATGGAATCGGCGCCGTATTCGGCTTCAGCGCCGTTGATGTTGTCGATCTGATCGCTCATGAAAACCTGTTGTCTGGATGCCGCTCGCACGGCGCGAAAAATCGGCCCCGAATCGCGCCTCTAATATACATTAGATATAGGCGCTAAAGGCGGTTTTTCCAAGGTTTGCAGGCATTTCCCCGGGAACGGGCCGGCTGTCCATGACGCGCTCTCTCCAGGCCTTATCTGGCCTTGGCCAGCCGGTCCCTGAGAAACTTGATCATGAACTTGTATCGCGGCGCCAGCCGCCCGGTCCGATCAAGTTCCAGCGTCATGTCGAGCGCCTGGGAAAGCACCGCCTTGGGGTTCTTGGCGACCTGAGCATAGTCGATCATGGCCACCACAAGGTCGCGCTGCCAGGTGGCATTGTTGGGGTCGGACTGGGCAAGCTGCTGGCGGATGTCGAGGCTGTCCTGGAAGGCCCGCCGCGCGCCCTTGAAGTCGCGCTGCTTGCCCTTGAGCATGCCGATTTCGGACAGCGTGATCGACAGGTCGCGCTGCCAGTCGGCATTGGCAGGATCGAGCTTGGCCAGCCGGTCGGCGATGACGAAACTGTCGGTGTAGGCCTTGAGCGCGCCCGCCCGGTCGCCTCGTATTTCCAGAATGCCGGCGACCTTTTCGAGGCTGACGGAGAGGTCGCGCTGCCAATCCGTATTGTTCGGGTCGCCGGCCGCCAGCACGCGGGCCAACGAGAGGGCTTGCCTGTAAGCCGACAGCGCATCCGGCCATTTTTCCTGGTCGCTCAGCGCATTGCCGATCTTGGCATTGCCGACAGACAGGTCGCGCTTCAGCTCGGTGTTGTCCGGGTCGCGGTCCACCAATCGTTCGACAATCGCCTGGCTTGCCCGATAGGCCGCGAGTGCGCCCACCGCATCGCTCCGCTCGCGCTTGAGGTTGCCGATCGTCGTATGGCTGACCGAGACATCGCGCTGCCGCTCGGCATCCTGCGGCTTCTTTTCGGCCAGCGCCAATCGGACCTTCAGGCTCTCTTCATAGGCCGCCTGGGCGTTGTCCAACTGGCCGGCGGTGCGCGCCAGCGCGCCGATCTCGTCATAGCTGATGGTCAGGTCGCGCTGCAGCTCGGCGCGCTCGGGTTCGTTGTCGGCAAGCTGCTTCTTGATCGACAGGCTTTCCTGGTAGACCCGCGAAGCTCCAGCCAGATCGCCTTGCGTCACCAGCACATCGCCGATCTTGTCGTCGGCCATGGCGAAGTCGCCGAACCACGGCAGACGATCGGGCTCGGCCGCAGTCAAATCCCTGAGCATGGTTCTGGCGGTCTGATAGTTCTCAAGCGCTTCCGGCAGGTCGCCCTGCGCCAGCCTGATGTTGCCGAGCTTGATGTGGCTGACGGCGAAATCGCGCTTGACGCTCGGATCGGTTTCCTGGGCCGAACGCAGCTCGAGATTGGATACCAGTGCCGCAAAGGCGCGGCCTGCCGCATCGGTGTTGCCGATAAGGGTGTAGAGCTTGCCAAGGTCGTCCAGCGTCCGGATCTGGCGATCGGCGTCGTCCAGCGTCAGCGAGGTCTGTCCGGCCTCGCCGTAAAGGGCCAGCACCGATTCATAGTCCTTGATGGCCGTGGCGTAGTCGAGATCGGCGCGTGCCGCACCGCCGGACAGAAAACGCGTCGCCGCCTCCGACAGCGTGCGGCTGACGAAATTGACCTTCAAGGCGTTGCGCGAGACATTGTCGATGTCGGCGGCCCTGGCGAGGATGGCGCGCGCGCCATCGAAGGCGCCGAGCGATAGCTGCACCTCGGCCTGCCGGCGCAGTTCCGTCACTTGCGGATCGTCGGAGGCGAGCGTCCTCATCTCGCCGCGCACCTTGACGAAGGCGTCGGCCGCCTCGTGCAGCCTGGCATTCAGGCTGTCCGCCGAGAGGTGGCTGGCGTCGGAGCTGATCAGCGCGCCATAGAGTGGCGCCAGCGGCATGTCGGCATCGCTGGCAATCTGCTCGACCTCGCCGCGCATTTCCGGTGTCACGTCGGCCATGGCGAGCAGCAGGCGCTCGCGCTCAGGCAGCTGTTCCTTGGCCGATGCGGCAAAGAACAGCTTCGGCAGGCCACTCTCGACATAGGGTAGCTGTTTGCCGCGAGACAGGTCATAGACCTCCTGCTGCACCAGTGTCAGCACCGAGCGGATCTCGAGCCCGTCGGTGCCGAGATATTTGGTCAGCGCTGTCGTGAACGGCGAATTCTGGCCGGTCCCGTCGGCCGCCGTCTCGCCCGGTGCGGCCGAGAACGCGAACAGGATGTTTTCGGCGCGGCCAATCCGGCCGAGACCCGGCCGGACTTTTTCCGCGACATCCTTTGCCAGCGATGTCGCGCCTCGCCCTTCGCCCATCGTGCCCGAAAACGGATCGCTGCGGCAGGCATCGAGCATGATCAGGCCGACCTTGGCAGTGGCCGCCACGGTGTCGCGCACCTCTTCCAGCGGCAGGCTGGTCTTCTCCAGCGCATCGAGCGAGGAGGCGTCGGCGTCGACCGGCAGCAGCCGGTTGTCGCCCGAGATTTCGACGCCGTGGCCGGAGAAATAGACGAGCGCCACGTCGGCGCCTCTGGCATCCTCGCGAAAATCGTCGAGCGCGCGGCGCATCCGTCGCAGATCGCGATTGGTTTCGAGGACGACCTCGAAGCCGAGCTTCTTCAATGCCGCTCCCATCGCCTCGCCGTCATGGACCGGATTGGCGAGTGGCCGGACCAGGCGGTAGTCGTCATCGGCGATGACCAGCGCCACGCGCCGCTCCGCCACCGCGGCGGCGGTGGCCGTGAGCATCAGCAGCAAGGCAAACAGCAAGCGCAAGTCGAACTGCCCCCCGGCTCGTTCATTTGCGCGAACATTCCACCTCTTTATGGCATGAGCAAGCCAAGCTTTTGGCGGAAAGCCGATGCTTTCAGGCAGCCCGCATCGGCTTCAAGGCCTCGCTCCAGCGCGACAGCTCGTCCAGCATGGTCTTGGCGCCGCCGCGCACCTGCTCGCTGGCGCTGAAAGCGCCTTTCTCGTCGAGCAGTTTCTGATACATCGGCAGCGCGACACCTTCCGGGATCGGCATGACGCCCACCGAGGTCAGCAATGGCTTCAGCGCCTGCGCCGCGCGCAGACCGCCGGAGACGCCGCCATAGCTGAAAATGCCGGCGGGCTTGTATTTCCATTCGCGCAAGAGATAGTCGATCGCGTTGACGATCGCCGGCGCCACGAAATAATTGTATTCCGGCGCGACGAAGACAAAGGCGTCGGCGGCATCGATCGCCTTGGACCAGGCCTTGGTATGGTCGTTCTGGTAGTTGCCAAGCCTTGGATGGTGCGGTTCGTCCAGCACCGGAAGCTTGAACGTATCGATGTCGGTCAGCACCGGCTCGAATTTTCCATGCTCGCGCGCGAACCTCTCCAGCCACTCGGCGAAAACCGGTCCGGCGCGGCCGGGCCGCGTGCTGCCGATGATGATGTTCAACTGGTGCTTCAAGGCGGGCTCCTTCGTTTGGCGGTATCTGTTGGTGACCGTGACCTACGGCAGGCCATGGCCGCGGACAAGGCGACACCGCCAGGGAGGCGGTCACAATTGCCTGAACGGACTGTCTGCCGCACGTCCCGGGTCGCATGGTTCGTGCCTGCCGTTCGGTCCCATGGACGCCCGGATTGCCAGCCACTACATTGGTGTATCAGCGGAGCAGCCCATGGACATCCAGCCCGCCCCCTTCGTCCCCCCGGCGCCAAAGCCGCGCACGACGCCTCCCTCGACGCTGGAGATGATCCGCATCGTCTACCGCAACCCGCTCGAACTGTGGGGGGAGCATACCTACAACGAGCCCTGGATCTCGGCGAGTGGCGTTGGTGGACATCTCATCGTTGCCAACGATCCGGGCCTGATCCGCCACGTGCTGGTCGACAACGCCAAGAACTACAAGATGGCGACGGTGCGCCAGAAAATCCTGCGGCCGATCTTGCGCGACGGCCTGCTGACCGCCGAGGGCGAGGTCTGGAAACGGTCGCGCAAGGCGATGGCGCCGGTGTTCACGCCGCGCCATATCTTCGGTTTCGCCCAGCCGATGCTCTGGCGCACGCGGGAGTTCGTCACCCGTTACGAAGGCGGCGGCATATCCGACATCGCCCATGACATGACGCTGCTCACCTACGACATCCTGGCCGAGACGCTGTTTTCCGGCGAAATCGCCGGCGTGCCGGGCAGTTTCGCCAACGAGATCGACCGCCTGTTCGAGACGATGGGCCGCGTCGACCCGCTGGACCTGTTGCGCGCGCCCGACTGGCTGCCGCGTCTCACCCGCATCCGCGGCCGCAAGACCATGGCCTATTTCCGCAAGATCGTCACCGACACGGTCAAGATGCGCGAAGAGAAATTCAGGCGGGATCCCGATGCCGTGCCGCAGGATTTCCTGACGCTGCTGCTCAAGGCCGAGGGCCCCGACGGGCTGACGCGGGCAGAGGTCGAGGACAACATCATCACCTTCATCGGCGCCGGCCACGAGACCACGGCGCGCGCGCTTGGCTGGACGCTCTATTGCCTTGCGGAATCCCCGTGGGAGCGCAACCGCGTCGAGCAGGAGATCGACCGGGTGCTGGCGCGCGAGCCCGATCCGACGAAGTGGCTCGATGCCATGCCTTTCACGCGTGCTGCCTTCGACGAAGCACTCAGGCTGTATCCGCCGGCACCGTCGATCAACCGCGAGCCGATCGAGCCGGAAATGTGGAAGGATCTCTATATCCCGAAACACGCCGCCGTGCTGGTGATGCCATGGGTCGTCCATCGCCACCGGAAGCTTTGGGATCAGCCGAATGCCTTCCTGCCGGAGCGCTTCCATCCGGGAAACCGCGAAAAGATCGACCGCTTCCAGTATCTGCCGTTCGGTGCGGGCCCGCGCGTCTGCATCGGCGCCAGCTTCGCCATGCAGGAGGCGATCATCGCGCTGGCGATCATGCTGTCACGCTTCCGCTTCGACACCACCGCGGAGACAAAACCCTGGCCGGTGCAGAAGCTGACCACCCAACCGCAAGGCGGTTTGCCGATGCAGGTCACGCCCCGCCAGGTGTGGTGATATTCAGGTGATGCCGGCCTGCGAACGCTCCGTTCCGGTTCTCGGTATCCACCGCTCTCGGCTCGGCCTGACCTGAATCTCAACACAACTTCAAGCTGTGGTAATGAATTAAGCTGCGGGTTTGCGCTGCTGGAACTGGCCGGCGGCGCGGTAGCGCCAGAGGTAGCTGGGCAGGATCGTCGCGATCGATTGCGGCTGGATGCCGAGGCCGGCGAGCGTCCTGTTGGCCTTGGCCGCCGCGTCCGACACGATGTTGTGCTCGCGCAGCTGTATCACCTGGTCCTTGGTCAGCAGCGGATTGGGCAAGAGGCCGAGGATCGAGGCCTGGATGTTGGCCACCCACCACGGCACCGGCACCAGCAGGCGCTTGCGCTCGATCACCTCGAGCAGCTCTTCCATGCACTCCTTGAAGGTGAGCACCTTCGGCCCGCCGAGTTCATAGATCTGGCCGCCCTCGACCTTGCCGTCGACCGAGCGTGCCACCGCTTCGGCGACGTCGCCGACATAGACCGGCTGGAACTTGGTCTGGCCGCCGCCGATCAGCGGCAGCACCGGCGAATAGCGGGCCATGTTGGCGAAGCGGTTGAAGAAGGCGTCCTCGGGCCCGAAATTGATCGACGGCCGGAAGATCACGGCGTCCTTGATCGTCTCCAGAACGGCCTTTTCGCCGAGCGCCTTGGTGCGCGCGTAGTCCGATCCGGAGTTCAGATCGGCACCCAGCGCCGAAATATGGGTGAGACCGGCGCCGACGGCGCGCGCTGCCTCGGCCACGGCGCGGGCGCCGAACTCGTGGACGGCGGAGAATTTCTGCCGGCCGCTCTCATGCAGGACGGCGACCAGATTGACGACATGGTCGGCGCCCTGCACGGCGCGGTCGACTGACCAGCGCACGCGCACATTGGCCTGCACCGGCTGGATCTGGCCGACATTGCCGAGCGGCTGCAGATGGCCGGCGAGATCGGGCCGCCGGCAGGCGACGCGGATGCGATAACCGCGTTTGGCCAGCGCGCGCACGACATGGCGACCGACAAAGCCTGACCCGCCAAAGACGACGACGAGCTTTGGGGTCTGCAGGATTTCGGTCATGGCTGGCTCCGGCGCTCGCAGGCTTGGCTGAAGCCGTTTCATAATCGGTTTCGCGCCAAAGGCAAAGGGTGACGCGTGGTCGCTGCCAGCCTTATCGGAACACCTTGCCGATGCAGGGTCGGCCGAGTGGCGGTTGCCGCCGCGAATGACGAAGAACAGCAGGATCGCCGCCTGAAGACGTGGATGCAAAAACGCAGAAAACCCCGCCGAAGCGGGGTTTTCCGGGCTGCATCCATGCGAAGCCAGGGGCCGCCGGAGCGGCCTGACCTGAGACGGTATCAGGAGGGCGTGAAGCAAGTACGCCCACCCCAGCCCTGAACATCCGACATGGTGCCGCCGACCTTCTTGCAGGCGGCGGCGAAATCGACGCTGCAGTTGGCGGTCCCCCAGTGTGGATCGGGCAAGGTCGCCTTGCCCCGGACAAAGCTGGGTCGCGGTAACGCGCGGAAAGGTTCAGCGGGGCGCGAAGAAAATTGCACCACGCCGCGCCTCAAGCGGGAAAATGCGAGATAACTATCTGATATCTAACGGATTATTCAGGAAGAATAGCGGGCGGCGAATTCGGAAATGCGCTGCACCACGGCCTTGGACGCGCTGATGCCCCGCGCTTGCGCCTTCTCGGCGGCTTCGGCCCGGGCACGGCCGGGCACATGCACGCCGAAGCGCCGCCGCAGGCGGTCGAGCTGGTCCTTCATCCGCTGCTCGAAATCGGGATCGAGCAGCTTGGGTTCGATCGCAAGCACAAACAGCCCGGTGCCGGGGCTGTCTGGTCCACCACTGAACCATGGCGCGTCGAGCGACCAGTTGGCGCCCGACAGGCCCGCCGCCAGCACCTCGACCATCAGCGCGATGTTGGCGCCGCGCTGGCCGCCGAAGGCAAGCATCGCGCCCTTCATGGCGGCGGCCGGATCGGTGGTCGGATTGCCGCTGGCGTCCAGCGCCCAGCCTTCGGGGATTGTCTTGCCCTCCTCGGCCGCCTTGCGGATGTTGACGAAAGCGGTGGCGCTCGACGACTGGTCGATGACCAGCGGCGCGCCATCGGCGGCGGGTGCGGCAAACGACATCGGATTTGTGCAGTAGACCGGCTTCACCGAGCCGGAGCCGGCGAGCACGGCGGGGCCGTTGGTGGCGGCGAACGACACCAGCCCTTGCGCTGCCAGCCGGCCGGTGAAATAGCCGAGCGCGCCGCATGTATAGGCGTTCTTCTGCGAGAAGATGGCGACGCCAAACAGCCTTGCCGCCTTGGCGAGGTCGTCGATGGTGCGGTCGAAGCCGGTGTGCGCCAGCCCGCCGCGTGCATCGGAGAGGTAGATCGCCAACGCCGGCCGGGTGATCACCGGGTCTGCGTTGCCGTCGATGCGGCCGGCTTCCAGAGCCTCGAGGTAATCGATGAAATGCGAAAGCCCGACGGAGGAAAGCCCTTCCGACTCGGCGGCGATGATCGAAGCGGTTAGCGATTGTGCCGCTTCCTCATTGGCCCCGGCGCCGAGTGCCGCCATCCGGCACAATCCTTTTGCCTGGTCGAGACTGAGTTGCATCGCAATGAGTTCCTAAGCGAGTGGCGAGTGGCGAGTGGCGGAAATAGCGGAAATAGCGGGCGCTTGCTATTCGCTATTCCCTATTCCCTATTCGCTAACTCACTAACCGATCTTGTTCGGGATCCTGGCCTCGATCCTGCCGAAGGCGAGGACCAGAATACCGGTGATCGTCATGTAGATCAGCGCCAGCAGCAGCAGGGGCTCATAGGTGAGGTAGGTATCCTGCCGCACCTTGGACGAAACGGCGAAGATGTCGATGACGCTGATCGTCGCCACCAGCGGCGTCGACTTCAATTGCAGCACGGTCTCGCCGGTCAGCGTCGGCAGCGCCCGGTAGATGGCTTGCGGCAGCCAGATGCGCCGGAATGCCTTCCAGCGGCTCATGCCGAAGGCGCGGGCGGCCTCGAGTTGCCCCTTGGGCACGCCGGCAAAGGCGCCGCGCATCACTTCACCTTCATAGCCGGCAAAAGACAAGGTCAACGCCAGCACGCCATAGGGCCAGGCTTGCCGCAGATACGGCCACATCCAGGATCCACGGATCCACGGATATTGCGGGAACAGCGAGCCCAGCCCGTAATAGAGCAGCCACAGCTGGATCAGCAGCGGCGTGCCCCGGATCACCGTGCAGAACGCCTTGGCGGGCGCGGCGAACCAGAAGGAGCCGGTGGCCTGCGCCAGCCCGAGTGGCACGGCAAGCAGGAAGCCCAGCACGCAGGTGACGGCCAGGATCCACAGCGAGCGCCAGATGCCGATCAATCCCATTTCATAATATTGCGGCAGCCAGTCCCAGCGCATGAAAAAGGCCGCCGACAGAACCAGGCCGAGCGCGATCAGGATCAGCATGATGCGGTGCGGCTGCAGCCACAGCGACGTTCGCGCGACGACGTTGATGATGGCCGCCTCGTTGGCCATCAGCGCGCCTCTCTGAGCGAAGGCATGCCGCGCCGCGACCAGGCCTCGACACGGCCGATGAGGAGGTTGGAAAACAGCGACAGCAGCAGATAGAGCACAGCCGCGGCGAAGAAGAAGGTGAAATAGGCTTTGGTGACGCCGGCGGCCTGCCGCGTTGCCAGCGCCAGCTCGTAGAACCCGACGACCGCCAGCAGCGCGGTGTCCTTGGTGGCGATCAGCCAGAGATTGGCGAGGCCCGGTATGGCGAAGGGCAGCATTGCCGGCAAGGTGATGCGCCGCAGAAGCAGGCCTGGAGACATTCCATAGGCGCGCGCGGCTTCGATTTGCCCTTGCGGAATGGCCAGGATCGCGCCGCGTATCACCTCGGTCGAATAGGCGCCCTGGACAAAGCCGAGCACGGCGATGCCGGCGGCAAGGCCGCTAATGTCGACGCGCTGATAACCCATTGCCGTCAGCGCCTGGTTGATGAGGTCGGTTCCGGCATAATAGAGCAGCAGGATCAGCACCAGTTCGGGCACGGCGCGCACGATGGTGGTGTAGACCGCCAGCAGATCGCGCACCACCGGGCCGCCATAAAGCTTGCCATAGGCGCCGCCAGTGCCGATCAAGAGACCGAGACATGTGGCGCCCAGCGCGATCTCGATCGAATGGAGCAGCCCAACCAAAAGGGTCCCGCCCCAGCCCGGCGGATTGGGCGAGAGAAGTTCGATGATGCCGGCCGCCGAGGCCGAAAGAAATGCGTCGATCAGCGTCGCCCCCGGATTGCTGGCTCTAACCGCCGACGGCTGCGTCTGCGGCAAACATGCCTGGGAAAGATCGGGCAGGAGGGGCATGGCGCTGACGCCATGCCCCTCAGCTCATGCGAGAGGATTGTCAGTTCGACTGCGCGCCGCCGCCGCCGTAAATGTCAAAATCGAAGTACTTCTTCGAGATCTCGTCGTATTTGCCGTTGGCGCGGATCGCCTTGATGCCGGCGTTGATCTTGTCCTTCAACTCGGTGTCTTCCTTGCGCACGCCGGCCCCGACGCCCGGTCCGAGCACTTCGTCATCCGGTGCCACCATGCCCTTCAGATCGCAGCAGGCCTTGCCTTGGTCCGATTTGAGAAATTCACCAAGCGCGATGGAATCGGCCTGCACCGCGTCGAGGCGGCCGGCCGCCAGATCGTTGTTGGCTTCGTCCTGGGTCTGGTATTCCTTGATTTCCGCCGCTCCGGTGAAGTGCTTCTTGGCGTAGACAGCGTGCACGGTCGACACCTGAACGCCGATGACCTTGCCCTTGAGGTCGTCCGGAGTGGCGCCGAATTTCTGGTCCTTTGGCCCGATGATCGCCGTCGGCGTGTTGTAATACTTGTCCGAGAAGTCGATCGTCTTCTTGCGCTCGTTGGTAATCGACATCGAGCTGACGATGAGGTCGATCTTCTTCGTCGTCAGCGCCGGAATGATGCCGTCCCAGGCAACCGGGGTGATGACGCAGTCGAGTTTCTCTTCGGCGCAGACGGCGTCGATGAACTCGATTTCCCAGCCGACCCACTTGCCCGATGCATCCGGCGAGGTGAAGGGTGGATAGGGCTCGGCGGCGACACCGATCTTGACCGGATCGGCCTTGGCCACGCCCATGGCGGCAATGCCGAGCAGCAGCGCTGCGGCGAATGTCTTCAGAACGGTCTTCATTTCACGACTCCCAGTTTGTTGTTGGTTCCCGGTTTTCTTCCGTCCCGGCCTGTCCTAGCCGATGTTGCGGATGAACTGCTTCAGCCTTTCGGATTTCGGCGCGCCGAAGATTTGCTCCGGCGGCCCTTCTTCCTCGACCAGCCCGTTGTAGAGGTAGACGACATGCGTCGCGACCTCCCGGGCAAACTTCATTTCATGGGTGACCAGCACCATGGTGCGGCCTTCGCGCGCCAGGTCGCCGATCACCTTCAGCACCTCGCCGACTAGCTCAGGGTCGAGCGCCGAGGTCGGCTCGTCGAAAAGCATGACGCGCGGATTGATGGCTAGCGCCCGGGCGATTGCGGCGCGCTGCTGCTGGCCGCCCGACAGATAGGCCGGATAGACGTCGCGCTTTTCGGCAAGGCCGACGCGGGCGAGCAGCTTTTCGGCCTCTGCGATCGCCACATCGCGCTTGACACCAAGCACATGCACCGGAACCTCGATGACGTTTTCGATCAGCGTCATGTGGCTCCACAGGTTGAAGTTCTGGAACACCATGCCGAGCTTGGAGCGGATGCGCTCGATCTGCTTGCGGTCGGCCGGAACCGTGTGGCCGTGGCTGTCGGCCTTGAGCTTGATCTCTTCGCCATTGACGCGGATGATACCGCTGGTCGGATTTTCCAGGCAGTTGATGCAGCGCAGCAGCGTCGACTTGCCCGAGCCTGAGCCCCCGATAATGGCGATCACCTCGCCGTCACGCGCCGACAGCGACACGCCCTTCAGCACATGCAGCTCACCGAACCTCTTGTGCAGGTTCTCGACATGAATGGCTTCGGCGGCGCCGCCCTGCGCCGTCTGTTTCAATGCGGATGCGGCGCCTTGCGCTATCATCCCGGATGCGGCACTTGTAGCCGTCATCCCTTCGACGCTCCGCGGAGCGGTCGACCTCGTCGCTGCTGGTATCTTTTACCCATTACCCATCACTGGACAGAGTTCCCATTCTCAGGATGGACCGTTCCGCTTGCCTCCGTCAACCATGGTTTTTGGACTATTGATCACAGCCTGCCGTAGTGGTTAGTGGCGGCAACGGACGTTTCGGGAGAATTTAGTGGGCAAATCATACGGGTCGCAGTCCATGGCCGGACCCTTGAAACGCGTGCTGATGCGGTCCGCCGCCAGCGCCATGCGTCATGCAAGGGCACAGGAATGGCACTATGGTCCGGGTTTCGATCCGCAAAAGGCCGCAACCCAGCATGAGCAATTGACCGGCATGGTCGCGGCCTCCGGCGCCGAGATCGAATGGCTGACGGATGCCGATGACGGGCTGGCCGATTCCGTCTTCACCCACGATCCGTCGCTGATGACCGATCATGGCGCGATTATTCTCTCGATGGGCAAGGCGTTGCGCCGGGTCGAGCCCGGCCTGCATGAGGCAGCCTACGAGCGCATGGGCATTCCCATTCTCGGCCGCATCGACGATCCGGGCCAGGTGGAAGGCGGCGACTGTGTCTGGGTCGATGCGACCACGCTGGCCGTCGGCCGTGGCGCGCGCACCAACCAGGACGGTATCCAGCAGCTTTCGAACCTGCTTTCGCCCAAGGGCATTTCGGTTTTTGGCTTCGACCTGCCGCTCTGGCATGGGGAGGAAGCCTGCCTGCATCTGATGTCGGTGATCAGTCCGCTCGCCGACGATCTGGCGCTGGTCTACGCGCCGCTGCTGCCGGCCGCCTTCTACCAGCTGCTGCGGGCGCGCGGCATCACGCTGGTCGAGGGTGACGCCGACGAGTTCTTCATCTCCAACGGGCTCAGCCTCAACGTGCTGCCGACCGCGCCGCGCCAGGTCATTGCCGTTGCCGGTTTCCCCAGGACTGCGGCTGCCATGCAGGCTGCCGGCTGCGTGGTTTCCACCTTCGAGGCGGACGCACTCTGCATCGCCTGCGAGGGCGGCCCGACCTGCCTGACGCGCCCGGTGCTGCGCCAATGACCACCATTGGGACCATCACTGGGACGACTGTCGGTGAGGCGCTTATCTCGCTGCTCGAAGCTCATGGCGTCGACACGGTCTTCGGCATTCCCGGGGTGCACACGGTCGAACTCTACCGGGGGCTGGCGCGCTCGACGATCCGCCATGTCACGCCGCGCCACGAACAGGGCGCCGGCTTCATGGCCGACGGCTATGCACGCGCCAGCGGCCGGCCGGGCGTCGCCTTCGTCATCACCGGACCGGGGCTCACCAACACCATCACCGCCATGGGACAGGCACGTGCCGATTCCGTGCCGATGCTGGTCATCTCCGGCGTCAACGCCATGCCGACGCTGGGCAAGGGGCTGGGTTTTCTGCACGAACTGCCCGACCAGCGCGGCATGATGGAGAAAGTGGCGCTGTTTTCGCAGCGCGTTACCGAGGCCAGGGAATTGCCCGGTGCCCTGGCGCAGGCCTTCGCCCTGTTTTCATCGGCCCGGCCCGGCCCGGTGCATATCGAGATCCCGACCGACGTCATGGTCAAGCCGGCGGATGGCATCGCTGCCATGCTGAGCAATGTAACGCCGCCCGCGCCGGAAGCTGCCGCAATTGCCAGCGCCGCCAAGCTCATCGCTGCCGCGCGCCGCCCCCTGATCCTGGTCGGCGGCGGTGCCAAGCGTGCCGAAGCGCCATTGCGCCGCCTGGCCGAACGGCTGGGAGCGCCGGTCGTCCAGACCGCCAATGCGCGCGGCCTGCTGCATGGTCATCCCCTTTGCGTGCCAGCCAGCCCGAGCCTGAAGGCGGTGCGGGCGCTGATGGCCGACGCCGATCTGGTGATTGCCGCCGGCACCGAATTCGGCCCCACCGACTATGACGGCTACAGCGATGGCGGCTTTGTGCTGCCCGCCAATCTGATCCGCATCGATATCGGCGCGGATCAGCTTGCCCGCCGCCCGGCGACGGTTTCGATCCAGGCCGATTGCGCCGAGGCGCTCGAAGCGCTGCTCCCGCAAATCAGCCATGTCCCGGCAAGCGAGGACGGTCCGCCGCGCGCCGCCGCCGCGCGGCAAGCGGCCTTTGCCGAGCTCAATCCGACGCTGCGGGAGCAGGTGCGCGCCGTCGAGGTGATCCGCGACACTTTGCCGGGCGCGTTCATCGTCGGCGATTCAACGCAGCCGATCTATGCCGCCAACCTCTATTACGACCATGATCGGCCAGGCGGCTGGTTCAATGCCGCGACCGGCTTCGGCGCGCTCGGCTATGGCCCGCCGGCGGCGATCGGTGCTGCTCTTGCCGTGCCCGAGGCGCCGGTCGTCTGCCTCACGGGTGACGGCGGCTTCCAGTTCACGCTGCCGGAACTGGGCGCCGCGCTCGATGCCCGGGCGCCCGTCATCTTCGTCGTTTGGAACAATCGCGGCTACCGCGAGATCGAAACCTCGATGCTCGATGTCGGGGTCGAGCCGGTCGGCGTGTCGCCGGCGCCGCCGGATTTCTGCAAGCTGGCTGAGGCCTATGGCATCGGCGCCGAACGGCTGTCCGATATCGCCGCTCTAACGGACGCGCTGAAACGCGCTCGCGCAACCGGACTGCCACGCGTCATCGAAATCACGGTTGACTGAATATCGGTGGCCCGACTTCCCGCCTCGGCCATTGCCCACGGCTAGCCGGTGGCGGACGCATGCAAAGACGCGACAACTGCCATGTCGAGATTTCAATTGAGTGATGGCGAGAAAGGCGCGACGCTTCGCGTCGGCGGCGCAAGAAACGACCTAACGATAAAAAATGACAGGAGCGGTCCAAGATGACGGAAACCCTTGAAGGCAGGCATATCGTCGTGACCGGTGGAACCGGTGCGCTCGGCGGTGCGGTTGTCGGCAAACTTTTGAGTGACGGCGCGATCTGCCATGTGCCCAATGCCCATGCCGCCGCACCAGCCCATTTCCCTTTCACCGCGCATGATCGTGTCGAGCTGGTGCACAATGTCGATCTCTCGGACTCCGCCAAGGTCGAGGCGTTCTACAGCCAGGTTCCCGGCCTGTGGGGGTCGATCCACCTGGCCGGAGGCTTCACGGGAGCGCCGGTGGAAAAGATCGAGTCGGCGTCGTTTGCCGAGATGATGGACACCAATGCGCGCACCGCCTTCCTGTGCTGCCGCGCGGCGGTACGCTCGATGCTGGCATCAGGCACGGCAGGCCGCATCGTCAATATCGCTGCACGGGCGGCATTGGAGCCGCGCAAGGGTGCGGGCTCGGTCGCCTACGCGGCAAGCAAGGCGGCGGTGGCGGCGATGACGGTGGCGATGGCCGAGGAGCTGAAGCACAAGGGCATCCTGGTCAACGCCGTGGCGCCGTCGACGCTCGACACGCCGGCAAACCGCGCCGATATGCCGGATGCCGATGTCACCAGATGGGTCAGTCTCGAAGCCGCCGCCGAAGCCATCGCCTATCTCGCCTCGCCGGCCAATCAGGCGATGAGCGGCACGCTGGTGCCGCTTTACGGCAGGGCCTAACCTTCCGACCTTCCAACCTTCACGTCGATCAAAGAAGAACCCCGCCGGATTGCTCCGGCGGGGTTTTGTTTTCGAGCTTATGCGAAGACTTCGCTGTGCGAAGGACTTAGCTGCCCTGCTTCTTCAGCGCGGCACCCAGGATGTCGCCCAGCGAAGCGCCGGAGTCGGTCGAGCCGTACTGAGCGACCGCTTCCTTCTCTTCGGCGATTTCCAGCGCCTTGATCGAGACCTGCAGCTTGCGGGTCTTCTTGTCGAAGGCGATGACGCGGGCGTCGACCTTCTGGCCGACGGTGAAGCGCTCGGGGCGCTGCTCGTCGCGGTCGCGGCTCAGATCGGAGCGCTTGATGAAGGTCTCGATGCCGCTGTCGACCAGCCGCACTTCCAGACCGCCATCCTTGACGCCGATGACTTCACAGGTGACCACCGCGTTCTTGCGCAGTTCGCCTGAAGTCGCCGCTTCGCCGACCGTATCCTTGGCCAGCTGCTTGATGCCGAGCGAGATGCGCTCCTTGTCGATGTCGACGTCGAGCACCTGCGCCTTGACCATGTCGCCGCGATTGTACTCTTCGATGACCTGCTCGCCCGGACGCGTCCAGTCGAGGTCGGAAAGGTGGACCATGCCGTCCACGTCGCCTTCGAGGCCGATGAACAGGCCGAACTCGGTCTTGTTCTTGACCTCGCCCTCGACCTGGCTGCCGACCGGATGGCTCGAGGCGAAAGCCTGCCACGGATTCTCGAGCGTCTGCTTGAGGCCGAGCGAGATGCGGCGCTTGGCCGGATCGACCTCAAGCACCACAACGTCGACTTCCTGGGTCGTCGACAGGATCTTGCCGGGATGCACGTTCTTCTTCGTCCACGACATTTCCGAAACGTGGATGAGACCCTCGATGCCCGGCTCCAGCTCGACGAACGCGCCGTAGTCGGTGATGTTGGTGACGGTACCCTTGATCTTCTTGCCGATCGGGAACTTGGTGCCGATCTCGGACCACGGATCGCTCTCGAGCTGCTTCATGCCGAGCGAGATGCGGTGGGTTTCCTGGTTGATGCGGATGATCTGCACCTTGACCGTCTGACCGATGTTGAGGATTTCGGTCGGATGGTTGACGCGGCGCCATGCCATGTCGGTGACATGCAGCAGGCCGTCGATGCCGCCGAGGTCGACGAACGCACCGTAATCGGTGATGTTCTTGACGACGCCTTCGACAACTTGGCCTTCTTCGAGATTCTGCACGATTTCCGAACGCTGTTCGGCGCGGCTCTCCTCGAGCACGGTACGGCGCGACACCACGATGTTGCCGCGGCGGCGATCCATCTTGAGGATCTCGAAGGGCTGCGGGTTGTGCATCAGCGGGGAGACGTCGCGGATCGGGCGGATATCGACCTGGCTGCGCGGCAGGAAGGCCACGGCGCCGTCGAGGTCGACGGTGAAGCCGCCCTTGACCTGGTTGAAGATAACGCCTTCGACGCGCTCACCCTTGGTGAACTTCTCTTCGAGACGGACCCAGCTCTCTTCGCGGCGGGCCTTCTCACGCGAAAGCATCGCTTCGCCAAGCGCGTTCTCGATGCGCTCGACATAGACTTCGACGGTGTCACCGACCTTGAGGGTGGTGTCCTTGCCCTTGACGCCGAATTCCTTCAGCGGCACGCGGCCTTCGACCTTGAGGCCAACGTCGATGATCGCCATGTCTTTTTCAATGGCGGTGATGATGCCCTTGACGACCTGGCCTTCGCCGGAATGGCCGGCGGTAAATGATTCTTCGAGCAGGCTCGCGAAATCATCGCGAGTGGGATTTGCAGCTGACATTGTTTCTCCTGGAGTGCCCCGCATCTCAAGCGGGACGGGCGCCGTGGGTTAGCGTTGCGTTAGCCTGCCGGCGTTCCGGGCTACAAAAGCCCTGGGCCGCTCTTTAAGCGGCAATTCCGGCGCATGAAGAATGCTGGCAGGCTGGTTCGTGCCCGATATGGGTGTCTTCTTCGCCTCCGACAATGGAAACGCGAGGGAAAAACCCGGATCAGGCGTTGTCTCTCTTGGCCAGCACGTCGTCTATGATCGCCTTGGCTGCGAGAAACGCGGCTTCTATAGCCATTTCGCTGGTATCAAGCAAGTGCGCGTCGGCGGCGGGCTTCAAAGGCGAGTCGGCGCGACCCATGTCGCGCTCGTCGCGGCGCACGATATCGGCAAGGATCTCGGCGAAATCGGCGGTGCCGCCGATGCTCTCGATCTCGGCCAGCCGGCGCCTCGCGCGCACCTCGGCGCTCGCCGTCACATAGAGTTTGATGTCGGCGTCAGGGCAGACGACGGTGCCGATGTCGCGCCCGTCGAGCACGGCGCCCGGTGGTGTCTGAGCGAAGTCGCGCTGCTTTTCGACCAGGATGCGCCGCACGGTCGGGAACACCGCCACCTTCGACGCCGCCTCGCCGACCGCATGCGCCGACAGCACCGCGCGGTCGAGCTTGGCCAGATCGACCTGGCGGGCAGCGGTCTCGGCGGCCGAGACATTGTCGAGCGGCAGCGCGTGCTGAAGCAGCGCATAGGCGACGGCGCGATAGGTGAGGCCGGTGTCGAGCAGGTTCAGCCGATAGTGGTCGGCGAGCCGCCGGGCGAGTGTACCTTTGCCGGCGCCCGCGGGTCCGTCGATGGCGATGGTGAAGGGGATGCTCATTGGCTGGCCGCCGCGATCGAAAGGCGCGATGAAAAAGACAAGCGCCGCGATCCGTCGCACCCCCCTCTGTCCTGCCGGACATCTCCCCCGCAAGGGGGGAGATCAGCCGTCACCGCTGACTTCGCCAATCGCCAATGTTGCAGGACTGAGCGGAGCGTCAAAGCTGCCAATCTCCCCCCTTGCGGGGGAGATGTCCGGCAGGACAGAGGGGGGTGCTGTCCCGCCGACGTCTCTGCCAGAGCGCAATCTTCAACGCTAGCGATTGCCATGAACGTCACCCAATCTCCGCGCCCAACGCCTTCATCAG
>NZ_JAMYKV010000016.1:0-126767 GCF_040317535.1 Mesorhizobium sp. M1409 | reverse complement strand
GCCGACGTCTCTGCCAGAGCGCAATCTTCAACGCTAGCGATTGCCATGAACGTCACCCAATCTCCGCGCCCAACGCCTTCATCAGGCCCATGAATTCCGGGAAACTTGTCGCGATCATCGCCTGGTCGTCGATGGTGACCGGCTTTTCCGTCGCCAGTCCCATCACCAGAAAGCTCATGGCGATGCGGTGGTCGAGATGGGTCTGCACGGTCGTGCCCTGGCCGTTGGGATGGCCGCCGAGACCCTTGCCGCCCGGTTTGCCGCGCACCGCAAGCGAAGCTTCGCCCTCGGTGCAGTCGACGCCGTTGAGCTTGAGCCCGTTGGCGACGGCCGACAACCGGTCGGATTCTTTCACCCGCAGCTCTTCCAGCCCCTGCATCAGCGTTTCGCCCTCGGCGAAGCTGGCGGCGACCGCGAGCACCGGGTACTCATCGATCATCGACGGCGCCCGCTCGGGCGGCACGATGACGCCTTTCAGCTCGGAGTAACGCACGCGCAGATCGGCGACGTCCTCGCCGCCGGCATTGCGCGGGTTCAGGATGTCGATCTTGCCGCCCATTTCCTGCAGCGTCAAAAGCAGGCCGGTCCGGGTCGGGTTCATCAGCACGTTCTCGATTGTTATGTCCGATCCCGGCACGATCAGCGCGGCCACCAGCGGGAAGCCGGCCGAGGAGGGGTCGCCCGGCACCGCGATGGTCTGGCCGGTCAGCTTGCCTTGGCCCTCGATGAAGATGTGGCGCACGCCGCGCTCGTCGGTCTCGACCGAAAGGTTGGCGCCGAAGCCTTTCAGCATCTTTTCGGTGTGGTCGCGCGTCATGACAGGTTCGATGACCGTGGTGATGCCCGGCGTGTTCAGCCCGGCGAGCAGCACCGCCGACTTCACCTGCGCCGAGGCCATCGGCACACGATAAGTGATCGGTGCGGCATGCTTGGGCCCATGCAGCGTGATCGGCATGCGGTCGCCGGGCGTCGCCTTCAGCACCTGCACGCCCATCTGGCGCAAGGGTTCGAGCACCCGGCCCATCGGCCGGCCGGACAGCGAGGCGTCGCCGATGAAGGTCGTTTCCATGTCATAGGTGCCGACAAGGCCCATGGTGAGCCGCGAGCCGGTGCCGGCATTGCCGAAATCGAGCGGGCTTTCCGGCTGCAGCAGCGCGCCATTGCCGGTGCCGCGGATCACCCACTCGGCGCCGCGCTTCTCTATATGCGCGCCCATCGCCTTCATGGCCGCGCCGGTGCGCATCACGTCCTCGCCCTCGAGCAGGCCGGTGATGCGGGTCTCGCCGGAGGCGAGGCCGCCGAACATGAAGGAGCGATGCGAGATCGATTTGTCGCCCGGCACGCGGGCCGTGCCGGAAAGCGCTGATGATTTACGGGCGGTGGCCGGCTTTGGGGCGGCGGCGTGAGACATGGAATTTCCCTGGACGGAATGCCGGCGGGCCGGCGCTTTTCATTTGTTGCGGCGGTCTCGTATCACGGCGGGCCGAAATGGTCATCCCCCGTGGTCGTCGCTTGACGGGAGGCCTTTCAATGCATGGTTTTGTGACGCCGGCTTTTCGCTTTGACAGCGCTGCAAACTGTGGTTAAGGGGACCACTCTTTTATCGACGAGGCTTGCCGTGGCAAAAACCGAACTTGGCACAAAACGTATCGACCCGGAGACGGGCCGAAAATTCTACGACCTGAACAAGGACCCGATCGTCTCGCCCTACACCGGCAAGACCTATCCGCGTTCCTATTTCGAGGAAGGCAAGATTGCCGCTCTCGAGGAGGAAGAAGAGGAAGTGGCCGAGAAGGAAGTGGACGCCGAGGAAGAAGAGGGCGTTGAGGTCGTCTCGCTCGAAGAGGCAGACGAGGACGCCAAGGGCGACGACCTGCCCGATCTCGGCGACGACGAGGACGATGTCGATCTCGGCGACGACGAGGATGACACTTTCCTTGCCGACGAAGAGGAAGAAGACGACGACGTTGCCGACATGATCGGCGTCGGCGACGACGACGACGAGGTCTGATCGGCCTTGAAAGCGGGCGTTTGCAGGCTTTCGTGGCCTGTTGCGAAAAAGCGGCTCTCGAAGGCTTGATATTGACGAAAGGCGGGGTTAGAAGCCGCCTGCACTAACGGCGCGGTCTCCAACCCGCGCCGGATCTCTTCGCCGGAAACGGCGCCGGTAGACTGCCGGAAGTGGGGCCATAGCTCAGTTGGGAGAGCGCTTGAATGGCATTCAAGAGGTCGTCGGTTCGATCCCGATTGGCTCCACCAAACAGTCCCTCTGCAAAACTGGCTATTCCCTTGCGGGATAATCGCGCCTCTTCAAAGGCTTGCCAGCTCGAGTTTTACCCCGCCTGACAAAGACTGCGCTTCGGCGGATTTCAGCCCCAACAACCTCAGCCCTTGGCCTAGTCGCCGACGCTTTGGTGGGACACAAGACGGCATCGAAGGGCGCAGCAACTGGTGCGGCTTGGCGGCTTCAGCCGAGAAGGTCGGCCGCGACTTCGAGCGTGTTGCGCAACGACGTCTCGAGATGGTGTTCCATCGCTTGCGCGGCGCTCTCGGCGTCGTGACGCTTCAGCGCCTCGAGAATGGCTTCATGCTGCTCGATCGTCTGTTCGCCATAGCCGGGCTTCGGAATGACGAGGTAGCGGCCACGGTCCATTTGCGCCTTTGAGATGTCGACGGCTCTCCAGATCATCGGCAGGCCGCAGATTTCGGCGATGGTCCGGTGAAAGACGTCGTCGAGCTGTATCGCGGTGGCATATCTGCTCCGCGATATGGCAAGCCGGTGCGCCGCCATATTGTCTTCCAGCAATTCGCCGGCTGCCGGTGAGAATTTGGCGGCCGCGCGCCTGGTGCTTTCCATCTCCAAGGCCCGGCGGATGATATAGGCTTCTTCGAGGTCGGCTCGGCTGATCGGGGCGACATAGGTGCCGGTCTGCGCCAGGATGTTGACCAGACCCTCGTCGCTGATGCGCTTGACCGCTTCGCGCACCGGGGTACGCGAAACACCGAGTGCTTCCGCGATGCTAACCTCGCTGATCACGTCCCCAGGCCTCATCTGTCCGATGACGATCAGGTTGCGAATCTGATGATAGATCTGATCGCGGAGCGGAAGAGCCCGATTGAGAGTCGAAGGGTCCAGGTCCATGGGAAATCCGTGGCTTAGGTCGCCGGAAATGATCAAATTAGAATGTAAATCAGAAAGCACCTAATGCGAGGCGCGGCTTCGACTTGGAATTCGCACCCGGGCAAAGCGTCACAGTCAGTGAGTTCGGATTCGGGCCGGCTGGAGAGAATTTCTAATCCCGTCGGCGGAATTGGAATAAACTAACTCTACAGAATTTATGGAATAAGCAATCTGCACGGGCGATCTGGTTTCCACACGGACAGGACCACGCCATGCCCACCCTTTTGCGCTTGCTCTCAACCAAAGCAGGCATTGCCGGCAGTCTCCGTCACCACATGGGAGGCAGGCCATGACCAGCGACATTCCTGAACGCATCAAGGTGCTCTGGTTTCTGCCGACGCATGGCGACAGCCGCTATCTCGGCACGACGGAAGGCGGCAGGGCCGTCGATCTGCCTTATCTGACGCAAGTCGCGAAGGCCGCCGACACGCTGGGTTACTACGGCGTGCTGCTGCCGACCGGCCGGGCCTGCGAGGATTCCTGGGTGATCGCGTCGGCGCTGGTGCCACTGACCGAGCGCTTGCGCTTCCTTGTCGCCGTGCGGCCCGGCCTGCAGTCGCCGACGTTGGCCGCGCGCATGACGGCGACGCTGGACCGCATCTCCAACGGGCGCCTGCTGATCAATGTGGTCACCGGCGGCGATCCGCTGGAGAACAAGGGCGACGGCATCTTTCTATCGCATGCCGAGCGCTACGAGGTGACGCAGGAGTTCCTGCGGATATACAAGCGGGTGCTGAGCGGCGAGACGGTCGAGCACGAGGGCAAGCATTTCCGCATCGAGGATGGAAGGCTGCTGTTTCCGCCGGTGCAGACGCCCTATCCGCCGCTCTATTTCGGCGGCTCATCCGACGCCGGATCCGTGGTGGCGGCGCAGGAGATCGACAAATATCTGACCTGGGGCGAGCCGCCCGCGGATGTCGAGCGCAAGTTGGATGGCGTGCGTGAACTGGCGCAGAAGGCCGGCCGCAAACTCTCCTTCGGCATTCGCCTGCATGTCATCGCCCGCGAAACGAGCGAGGAAGCCTGGGCCGCCGCCGACAGGCTGATCAGCCGGCTCGACGATGCGACGATCGCCTCGGCACAGAAAGTCTTTGCCCGCATGGATTCGGTCGGCCAGGCGCGGATGAGCGCGCTGCATGGCGGCAACCGTGCCAAGCTCGAGATCGCGCCCAATCTCTGGGCCGGTGTCGGCCTGGTGCGCGGCGGCGCCGGGACCGCGCTTGTCGGCGACCCCGACACGATCGCTGAGCGCATCGATGAATACCGGCGCCTCGGCATCGACACCTTCATCCTCTCCGGCTATCCGCATCTGGAAGAAGCCTATCGCTTCGGTGAACTGGTGCTGCCAAGACTGCCGACCGATCATCCGGTCAAAGTTGCCGCTTCGTCCGTCAATACCGGCCCGTTCGGCGAGACCATCGCCGGCGACCACCGGCCGAAGTCGCTCGCCAGCGCTTCATGAACGCGCTCCCTCCGATCCGCCGGTTGCGTGTCGCCATAATCGGCGGCGGTTTTTCCGGCGCGGCGGTGGCCTGGCACCTGGCACGAATGCATCGGCCGGAGCGTATTTCCATTTCGGTGATCGAGCCGCGGCCGGTGCTCGGCGGCGGCCTTGCCTACTCCACCGAGGAGCCGTCGCACCGGGTCAATGTCCCGGCTGTCAGAATGAGCATGGTACCCGACGACCCGCGGCACTTCGCGCGCTGGTTGACCGGCAGCGGAGAACTCGAGCGCGACACGGACGCCATCTGGAAGAATGGCGACGCCTATCCGCGCCGGCGCGTGTTTGGCCGCTACGTCGCCGAACATCTGGCGCCGCATCTCGGCTCAGGCGTTGTCCACCATGTTGAAGGGTCCGCCACAAATGTAACGCGCGATGCCAGTGGCGCGGGCTGGACCGTGCATACGTCCAGTGGGTTGGTCGCCGCCGACATCGTCGTCCTGGCAGCGACGCACCCGCACCCCGCGATTCCAGCCGCGCTGATCCAACTGGCGGAAGCGCCGGGTTTCATCGCCGACCCTTACGTCGCGTCAGCGCTTGCCGGGATCGGGCCGGAGGCCTCGGTGCTGATCGTCGGCTCCGGACTGACTTCGGCCGACATGGTCGCCGAACTCTCCCGCCGTGGCCATCGCGGCCGCATCGTGGCGCTGTCGCGCCGCGGGCTGCGCTCGCGTGGCCACCCGGACATCAGGGGCGAGCCTTTCGGCGACTTTGCCTCGGCCCCGGCAACAACGGCGCTTGGCCTGCTCAAGAACATTCGCGCGACGCTGGCGGCGGCGCGTGCGGCCAATGTCAACTGGCAGTCCGTCTTCGACCAGTTGCGCCTGCAAGGTCCTGTGCTGTGGGCCGCACTTACCCCGCCAGAGCGGGCAAGGCTGGTCCGCCAGCTGCGCGTGTTCTGGGACGTGCATCGCTTCCGGATCGCTCCGCAGGTCGCTTCCGTGCTCGACCGCCGTCATGAGGGCGGCACATTCGACACCATCGCCGCCAGGCTTGTCGCGTCGAACGTTGAGGACGGCAGCCTGGCGGTCAGCTTTCAGCGGCGCGGGCAGACGCGGATCGAGACGGCGCGCTTCGATGCCGTCATCAACACCACGGGTCCGGCCCATGGGCAGGCACCGCGGCTGAACCCGGCGCTAAGCTCGCTGGCGCAAGCCGGGCTGATCAGGATGGACCAATACGGATTGGGCATCGAGACCAGTCTCGACAGCCGCGCCGTCGGCCGGGATGGCGGGACAACCACGACACTGTTCGTCGCGGGTCCGCTGGCGCGAGCGACTTTCGGCGAACTCATGGGCCTGCCCGAGGTCGCCCGCCATGCCCAGGCGGTCGCGGCCGAAATTGTCAAGCTGCTCGAATCGCCAGCCACCATCAGCGCCAATGTTGTGCCTGGTCCGCTCGCGAGCTGACATCGGCAAGCCGGATTGGTCGGGCAAAATTGGTATTTCCGTCCCAAGAGGGCCTCAAAAACGGAAAATCCTCCTTTGTATATATATTCTATAAACATAATAAATATTGGAAGCCGGCGTGACCGGAGCGATCAACGACACGGCCTGGATGGGAGACAGTTCATGGCACACGCAGGAACCGACGCGATCAAGTTCGCCTACTGGGTGCCGAATGTTTCGGGCGGCCTGGTGATCTCCAACATCGAGCAGCGCACCAACCATTCGGCCGAGTACAACCGCAAGCTGGCGCGGATCGCCGAGAAATCCGGCTTCGACTATGCGCTCAGCCAGATACGTTTCACCGCCGGCTACGGCGCCGACGAACAGCATGAATCGGTGGCGTTCAGCCATGACCTGCTAGCCGCGACCACCACACTCAAGGTCATCGCGGCGATCCTGCCCGGCCCCTGGAATCCGGCGCTGGCAGCAAAGCAGATCGCCACCATCAGCTATCTGACCAATGGCCGTGTCGCGATCAACCTTGTCTCCGGCTGGTTCCGCGGCGAATTCCACGCCATCGGCGAGCATTGGCTCGACCATGACGAGCGCTACCGCCGCTCGGAGGAATTTATTCGTGCGCTGCGCGGAATATGGACAGAAGACAGCTTCACCTTCCGAGGCGACTTCTATCGTTTCAACGAATATTCGCTGAAGCCGAAGCCGCCACATCCGCTGCCCGAGATATTCCAGGGCGGCTCGTCGCGCGCCGCACGCGACATGGCCGCGCGCGTCTCGGACTGGTACTTCACCAACGGCAACACGCCGGCCGAGATCGCCAAGCAGGTCGACGATCTCAGGGCCAAGGCGAAGGCCAACAACCATTCCGTCAAGGTCGGCGTCAACGCCTTCGCGGTCGTCCGCGAGACCGAGGACGAGGCCAGGGCGGTGCTCGCCGAAATCATCGCCAAGGCCAATCCCGAGGCGGTCAACGCCTTTGGCCACGAGGTCAAGAATGCCGGCAAGGCCTCGCCGGAAGGCGAGGGCAATTGGGCGAAATCCTCTTTCGACGATCTGGTCCAGTACAATGACGGCTTCCGCTCGAACCTGATCGGCACGCCAAGGCAGGTCGCTCAGCGCATCGTCGACCTGAAGCGCGCCGGTGCCGATCTCATCCTGCTCGGCTTCCTGCATTTCCAGGAAGAGGTCGAGTATTTCGGCAAGCATGTCATCCCGTTGGTCCGCGAGCTGGAAAACGCCGAGGCGGCGGCGTCGCTGGCGGCGGAGTAGTTACCCCACAGGCTGGCCGGACAAGCACCGGCCAGCACTCGCGTGAAGCTTGCCGGCGCGCTCGATCCATCGGGCGGCCTGGGAACTTGCGCGCCTGCTGAAGCAATCGAGGACATTGGAATGCCTCTGCCCAGTTATGCCTTAGGAGTGATGGAGGCTTCCGCCTATGCACCGGAGGTCTTTGCGCGCGGCCTGCCGTCAAGCTCGCGGCCGCAGCAGCAGCCCGAAGACAATAGCGAGCCGGTCGGCTCCGTTGCCGGCGTACCCGCTGCGCTGCTTTCGCTGGAAGGCATCGGCCTGTCGTTTGGCGGTGTCGTGGCACTTGCAGACATCGACCTGTCGGTCCGTCCCGGCGAGATCCGCGCCATCATCGGCCCGAACGGCGCCGGCAAGAGTTCGCTGATCAACGTCATCAGCGGGGTCTACCGGCCGGATCGCGGCCATGTCCAGCTCGACGGTACTTTTTATGCCCAGGTCCCGACGCAGCGGTTGGCGCATCTCGGGGTCGCCAGGACCTTCCAGAACCTTGCGCTGTTCAAAGGCCTCAGCGTGCTCGACAATGTAGCTTCAGGCCTCGCCTACAAGGCCCGCTCCAACTTTGCCGGTCAGGTGCTGGGCATCGGCCGCTCGCGCGACGAGCAGCGCCACTCGCGCAGCCGTGCCGAACAGACCCTCGAATTCCTTGATCTCACGTCTGTTCGCGATCGCCTTGCCGGCACGCTGCCTTACGGGCTGCGGAAGCGGGTCGAACTCGCCCGTGCACTGGTCGCCGAGCCGCGCCTGCTTTTGCTCGATGAGCCGATGGCCGGCATGACCGCAAACGAAAAGAGCGAGATGGCGGCCTTCGTCCGCGCCGCGCGCGACCGCTTCGCCACATCAGTGGTGTTGATCGAGCACGATGTCGGCGTCGTCATGGGCCTGTCCGACCGCATCGCCGTTCTCGACTACGGCCGCAAGATCGCCGACGCCACGCCCGATGAAGTCAGGAACGACCAGCGGGTCATCGATGCCTATCTCGGTGTCGCCTCGGACAATGAGGACAGGGCAGGCATATGATCGCCGATTTCGACTACCAGTTCTTTATCGAAGTGCTCGTCGGCGGCCTGCTTTCCGGCGTCATGTACTCGCTGGTCGCGATCGGCTTCGTGCTGATCTACAAGACCTCGGGCGTGCTCAATTTCGCGCAAGGCGCGATGCTGTTGTTCGCGGCACTCACCTTCGTCAGCCTTGTCGAGCGCGGTATTCCGTTCGCGTTGGCGCTGGTGATCACCTTCGCCATCATGGTGGCGATGGGTGTCGCAATCGAGCGTACGGTGCTGCGGCCGCTCACCAACAAGCCGCCGATCACGCTGTTCATGGCGACGCTCGGCCTGTCCTACATCATCGAGGGCGCCGCCCAACTGATCTGGGGCACGCAGGTCCACGGCCTCGACCTTGGCATCGAGGATGTGCCGCTGGAAATCGGCGGCGTGCTGATCAGCCAGTTCGACATCTTCGCCGCCGTGGTTGCCGCCGGCATGGTTCTCCTGCTGTCGCTGTTCTTCCGCTACACGCGCATCGGCCTCTCCTTCCGTGCCGTCGCCGACGACCAGTTTGCCGCACTCGCGGTAGGCCTGCGTCTGCCGCTGATATGGGCGACCGTGTGGGCCGCCGCCGGCCTCGTCGCACTGGTGGCGGGACTGCTCTGGGGCGCACGCCTCGGCGTGCAGTTCTCGCTGTCGCTGGTGGTGCTGAAAGCGCTGCCGGTGCTGGTGCTCGGCGGCTTCGACTCCATCCTCGGCGCCATTGTCGGCGGGCTCTTGATCGGCGCGAGCGAGAAGCTCGCCGAGGTCTATATCGGCGACTATTTCGGCGGCGGTATCGAAAGCTGGTTCGCCTATGTCCTCGCGCTCGTCTTCCTGCTGCTCCGCCCTTCCGGCCTGTTCGGCCAGAAACTCGTCGAGAGGATCTAAGCGATGGCCGCGATAACAAGCGATTTCGCCTCCGCGCCGGTCCTGCCGAAATGGATCGTGCCCGTGCTGTTGCTCGCCTTCGCCTATGGCGTCGTGCCGCTGATCGGCTCGAGCTATCTGTTCGAGGCCATCCTGCTGCCGTTCCTGGCGCTCAGCCTCGCCGGCGTGGGCTTGAACATCCTGACCGGCTGTGCCGGCCAGGTTTCGCTGGGCAGTGCCGCCTTCATGGCGGCGGGCGCCTTCGCCGCCTACAATTTCAACCTGAGGATCGAAGGCCTGCCGCTGATCGGCAGCATCTTTCTGGCCGGCATTGTCGCGGCCGCGATCGGTATCGTATTCGGCCTGCCCAGCCTGCGGCTGAAGGGCTTTTATCTCGCGGTCTCGACCTTGGCCGCGCAGTTCTTCGTGCAATGGGCGCTGACCAAATTCAGCTGGTTCTCCAACAACTCGGCTTCCGGCGTCATCGACGCGCCGAGACTTTCGATCGGCGGGCTCGCTCTGGATGACGCCGTCGGCCGCTATCTCTTCGCGCTGACCATCGTCACAGTGCTGACCTTCCTTGCCTATCGGCTGGTCACGTCCCAGACCGGGCGCAACTTCATCGCCATCCGCGACAATGAAACCGCGGCCCGCATCATCGGCATCCCGGTGCTGAAGACCAAGCTTCTGGCCTTCGCCATCTCATCCTTCATCATCGGCGTTGCCGGGGTCATCTGGGCCTTCGCCTATCTGCGGACCGTCGAGCCGGACGGCTTCGATCTCGATCGGTCGTTCCAGATCCTGTTCATCATCATCATCGGCGGCCTGGCTTCGATTCGCGGCGCTTTCTTCGGCGCCGCCCTCATCGTCGTCTTCCCGCTCGCCCTGTCGCGCCTCGGCGGCTTCCTGCTCGGCGATCTCTTCGACTCGGGCGTGCTCGACATGAGCCAGCGCATCGTGCTGGGCGCGCTCATCATCCTGTTTCTGATCCTGGAACCCGACGGGCTGGTGGCCCTTTGGGACAGGCTCCGAAGACGGCTCCTGTTCGCCTGGCAGACGACTTGAGCCCGTGCATTTGAAAATGAACCACATCTGAAAATGAACTGGGGCCGAACCCAAGACGGCCCATACCGGGAGTACCTCGACCATGACTTTCCTCAGCACAATCAAGACGGCGGCGCTGTCCGCGGCGATGATCGTGTCGGTGGCCTTGCCCGCCGCGCACGCGGACGAGCAATATTTCCCGCTGCAGAGCTATCGAGTCGGGCCCTATGCGGCCGGCGGCACCGGCTTCTTCGGCGGCTTCATCGACTACCTCAACCTCATCAACATCCGTGACGGCGGCGTCAACGGCGTCAAGCTGACCTGGGACGAATGCGAGACCCAGTACGAGGTCGAGCGCGGCGTCGAATGCTACGAGCGGCAGAAGAGTCATGCCGCCGCAGCCGCCTGGAACCCGCTCTCGGTGGGCATCGCCTACGCCATGATCGACCGCATCACCGCCGACAAGGTGCCGCTGATCACCGTCAACCACGGCCGCACCGATTCCACCGACGGGCGCGTCTTCCCCTATGTCTTCCCGCTGCTGCTCAATCCCTACAGCGAGACCTCGGGCATCGTGAACTACATCGCCTCCAAGGAAGGCGGCATCGACAAGCTGAAGGGCAAGAAGATCGTCGTGCTCTATCACGGCTCGCCCTACGGCAAGGAAACCATCCCGATCTATGACTTGCTGGCGCAGAAATACGGCTTCACCGCGCAGCAGATCGAGGTGCCGCATCCCGGCAACGAGCAGCAGTCGCAATGGCTGACCATCCGTCGCGCCAAGCCGGACTTCGTCGTCCTGCGCGGCTGGGGGGTGATGAACCCGGTGGCGCTGAAGACGGCGGTCAAGGTCGGCTATCCCGTCGACCACATCGTCGGCAATGTCTGGTCGAATTCGGAAGAGGACGTGATCCCGGCCGGCGACGCCGCCAAGGGCTACACCGCCATCACCACCCAGGCTTCCGGCAACAGCTACCCGGTGGTGCAGGAGATCGTGAAGACGGTCTACGGCGCCGGCAAGGGCAATCTGGAAGACAAGTCGCGCATCGGCTCGGTTTACCACAACCTCGGCATCGTCAACGGCATCCTCAATGTCGAGGCGATCCGCGTCGCGCAGGAGAAGTTCGGCCACCGCACGCTGACCGGCGACGAGGTCCGCTGGGGCTTCGAGCACCTCAAGCTTGATCCGGCCAAGGTCGAGGCGCTCGGCGCCAAGGACCTGTTCCACTCGATCAATGTCAGCTGGGACAATCACGAGGGCGAAGGCTACGTGACCTTCCAGCAGTGGGATGGCAAGAAATGGAACGTCGTCTCCGACTGGATCGCGCCGGACTGGGCGCTGCTGCGGCCGATCATCGAGAAGTCCGCCGAAGCCTATGCGGCCGAGAAGGGCATCAAGCTGCGCACGGCTGATGACGCCGATGCGGTGACCACCAACTGATCAGCCAAGGGCGGGCGCTTCGGACAACTTTCCGTAGCGCCCGGCCCGTTTCGGTTCATCGAACCACGGAAATGAGAGCCTATGTCGGACGATGACGTCATTCTTGCCGTGGACGCGGTTCATGCTACCTACAACCACGCCATCACGGCGTTGCACGGCGTCAGCTTAGAGCTGAGGCGGGGCCAGATCCTGGCATTGCTTGGCGCCAATGGCGCCGGCAAGACCACGACGCTGAAGGCTGTTTCCAACCTGCTGCCGGCCGAACGTGGGCAGGTCAACGCCGGCACCGTCCGCTATGAAGGCTCGGATGTCTCGCGCCGCAAGCCGGGCGATCTCGTGCGTGCCGGGCTGGTCCAGGTGCTGGAAGGCCGCCACTGCTTCAAAAGCCTCACCGTCGAGGAAAACCTGGTCGCCGGCGGCATTGGCCGCAGCGGCAGCCGCGCCGAGATCAACGGGGATCTCGAACGGATCTACGGCTATTTTCCGCGTCTCAGGGAGAAGCGCCGGACATTGTCCGGCCTGACCTCGGGCGGCGAACAGCAGATGACGGCGATTGGGCGGGCTCTGATGTCGCGGCCGCGCCTGCTGGTCCTCGACGAACCATCGATGGGGCTCGCCCCGCTCATCGTCCAGGACATTTTCCAGAGCTTGAGAAAACTCAACCGTGAGACCGGCCTGTCGATCCTGGTCGCCGAGCAGAACTCGGCGGTTGCCCTCAGATACGCCGACCACGCCACGGTGCTGGAAAACGGCGTCTCCGTTCTCTCCGGCGCGGCCGCCGAGCTTCGCCAGCGCGAGGACATCAGAGCCTTCTATCTCGGTCAATCGACCCCCGGGCAACAGGCATCGCCCGCCGCCAAACCATCCCATCTCCATGCCGTCGCCTGAACCGAAATCTCAAGGAGCAGTGAAATGACCGTTTCGACCGTCAAGACCGACCAAGCTTCCGCCGCCGTGCCGCCAGTCGCAAGGCCGACCGTGCCGGCGCATATCATCAAGGACGACGCCGAGGCGATTGCGATCGCCCACGCGCTCGCCGCCGAATTCGTCAGGGATTCCTCCAGGCGTGATCGCGAGCGGATCTGGCCGGTTGCCGAACTCGATGCGTTTTCGCAAAGCGGCCTATGGTCGATCAACGTGCCCAGGACATTCGGCGGGCCGGAGGTGTCCTATGCCACGCTGGCGAAGGTGATCGAGATCATCTCGGCGGCGGATTCCTCGATCGGCCAGGTGGCACAGAACCATCTCGGCGTCGTCGCCGCCATCCGCACCGTATCCGACAAGGATCAGCAGACGCTGCTGTTCGCCGAAGCGCTGAAGGGCACCCGGTTCGGCAACGCGTTTTCGGAGTTCGGCTCCAAGCGTGCCGCCGATTTCGAGACCCGCTTCACCGAAGCCGGCGATCATGTGATCGTCAATGGCCGGAAATTCTATTCGTCCGGCGCGCTGCTGGCGCATCTGGTGCCGATCGTCGCGCTCGATGACGAGGGCCGCGCCTGGTATGCGATCGCCGACCGTGGCGCACCTGGCCTGACGGTCATCGACGACTGGTCAAGCTTCGGCCAGCGTACGACGCTGTCGGGCACCGTCATCATCGACAACGTCAAGGTGCCGAAGACCCATCTGGTGCCCGGCTACAAGGGCTACGACAAGCCGACCGCCGACGGCGCCATCTTCCAGATCATCCAGGTGGCGGTCGACACCGGCATCGCCCAGGCGGCGATCGACGAGACGGTCAGTTTCGTCAGGACCAAAAGCCGCGCCTGGATCGACAGCGGCGTCGACAATGCCTGGGACGATCCCTACACCATCCAGGCCATCGGCGATCTGACGCTGCGCCTGCACGCGGCGCAGGCGCTGCTCGAAAAGGCCGGCCTGGCAATCGACCGGGCGGTGATTGAGCCAACCGCCGAGACGGTGGCGCATGCCCAGATCGTCACCGCCGAGGCAAAAATCCTGTCGACCGAAATCGCCATCGCCGCGACGAACAAGCTGTTCGAGCTGGCGGGAACCCGCTCGACCCTGGCGGAACACAATCTCGACCGGCATTGGCGCAACGCCCGCACGCACACGCTGCACGACCCGGTACGCTGGAAATATGCGATCCTGGGCAAATATTTCCTGAACGGCGAGAATCCGCCGCTGCACGCCTGGAGCTGATTTCCCATCGGCGGCGAGCGGCTCGCCGCGTCAAAACTTCGACCATCCAAGAGAGGCCCACTGCCATGTCAAACCCAACAGTCGTCGGCTTTTCCGGCAACATCACCCGGCCGTCAAAGACGCGCGCCTTCGTCGATTTGGTCGCCAGGGACATCGCCGCCAGTCACGGCCTGTCGGCGAGTACCTATGATATCGAGGATCTCGGTCCGTCGCTCGGCACGGCAAGATGGGCCCGCGATCTCGACGGCCAGGCGCGCACGATCCTGGAACAAATCCTCGCCGCCGACGTGCTCGTCGTCGGGTCGCCGACCTACAAGGGCAGCTATACCGGCCTGTTCAAGCATTTCTTCGACCTGATCGACCCGGCAGCGTTGCGGGGCAAGCCCATCGTGTTGACGGCGACCGGCGGTGGCGAGCGCCATGCCTTGATCGTCGAACATCAGCTGCGGCCGCTGTTCGGCTTCTTCGAGGCCTTTGCGTTGCCCACCGCCGTCTATGCCACCGACAAGGATTTCACCGACGGTGTGCTGCATTCCGAGGCCATCCTGAAGCGTGCGGCGCAGGCGGTCGATGAGGTCGGCTTCGTGCTGGCCAATCGCTCGGCCGGCAGGATCGCCGCCGAATAGCCTGCCGTCACCAGATTTCGCCACGATCGAAATAAGCAAGGACCGCGCCCTCGCTTACGCGCGGTTTACGACCGCACGCTACATCTGTTCCTGTCTGATTCGCCTGGGACAGGAACCTTATGAGCAAAGCCCTCACCTCCTTCGCACTGGTCGCCGTGCTGACCGCCCTGCTCATGGCGTTGAGCCTGGCCGTGGCCAGGCACGGCTATCCCTATGGCGCGATCGGCGTCAGGCGCCTTGACGGCATCGCCGATGCCGGCGTGTTCATCCCGATCGCCGCGGTCTATTTCTTCAGCGCGATGCTGATGATGATCCTGCCGATCAGGGCGGCCGGCATTGTCCTGACCCATGCCGCCGACGCGATCTTCTGGACGGTGATCGTGCTGTTTGCGGCCATCGTCGGCTGTCTCGCCGCCAGATGGGCTTTCGGCCAGGGCAGCGCCGTGTGGGCGCTGCTGAACTGGCGGTTTTTGTTTGCCGCGGCGATCGTCGGTTGCCACTTCGTCATGAACGAACTGCGCCGCAACGTTCTGCTGCGCAGCCTGTTTTTCGTGGTCTTCGCCGTCGCGACGCTGGCCTGCCTGTTCTGGTCGTTCACGCTCTGACGTGGCGCCGGCTAATCCGCTGATCCGGCGGCGATGTTGCAGGCGGCAATTTCCATCCATGTCCAGAGATAGGCCGCGAGACTACGGTCGATATGGATGCGATCACTGCCACATGAAATTGCCGGGCCCCGGCAATTTCATGGCTACCGGCCGCGAGGAACGGTTTTCTCGACATAGCGCGAGAAATCCTCGACGTCCCGGGGTGACGGTTCCTGGCCAGTGAAACTGCGCAGATAGGAGGCAACATGAGCCAGCCGGCTGCTCATCGGCTCGTTGAGCTCGAGCGAGTAATAGCCGATCTGCATGAAATAGAGCACGCGAGCCCGCACGAACGCATTCACCTCTTGATAGCCATGACGCATGAACATGTCGCGAATGGCGTTGACGCGCTCCTCGTCGGCCTCGTCAAGCGCGCGCCGGATGGCAGGTGAGCGGCGGGCCCAGGCCCTGATCGCGAAATCCAGCTGCGGATCGAACAGCCTTTCGTCCACCCAGCATTCGAAAATGCTCATCACCCCGCGGATGACGGTCGCGGACGGCCGCCTGGCGCGTTCGACGATGAATTTGGTGTTGGTCTGCCGCCAGTAGTCGAGCAACTGGTCGAGCAGATCCTGCCGGCTCTTGAAATACCAGTAGAAGCTGGAACGCGACACATCGAGCTTCTGGCCAAGCGTCAGCACGCGGACGCGTTCGACACCGTCCGAGATCAACGTTTCAAGCGCAAGCTTCAGCCAGTCTTCGCGAGTGGCCTTGATGTTGCCGGTGGCGCCAGCGCGCTGAATCATCGTTTCGAGAGCTGCCATCGACACGACGCATGACATGCTGCCTCAGGCAAATCAAGGCTATGGACACTAATGTACAGAGCAATTCGACCTGGCCCGAATGGTGCGGCACAGATGTTAGCCGGACGGGATCGATATGGCGCTGTCGTCGCAGCGTCATATCGAGCGAGGGGGGTTTTTGTCGCGGCTGCTGGATCAGTGCGTGCTTTCCCGCAAGCCAATTGTCTGGCAAATACCAGTTCAGACAGATGCCGCCGCGCGGCCAACCAGCAGGGAGATAGGAACATGACGCTGTTTCGACAGAACCTTATCGATGGCGAATGGGTCGGCGAGGCCGGTTCGCGCAACATCAACCCTTCCGATACCGGCGATGTCGTCGGCGACTATGCCTCCGCGGGAGTCGAGCAGGCCAAACAGGCGATCGCCGCGGCCAAGGCGGCGTTTCCGGCGTGGTCCCGCTCCGGTCCGCTGGCGCGCCACGCGGTGCTGAAAAAAGCCTCGGACGAGATCATGGCGCGCAAGGACGAGATCGGCCGCAACCTGGCACGTGAGGAAGGCAAGACGCTGGCCGAGGGCATCGGCGAGACCATTCGCGCCGCCCAAATCTTCGATTTCTTTGCTGGTGAAGCATTGCGCCTGGCGGGAGAGGTCGTGCCGAGCGTGCGGCCGGGTGTCGGCGTCGAGATCACGCGCGAGGCGGTCGGCGTCGTCGGCATCATCACGCCATGGAATTTTCCGATCGCCATCCCGGCCTGGAAGATCGCGCCGGCGCTGTGCCACGGCAACACCGTCGTCTTCAAGCCGGCCGAACTGGTTCCCGAGAGCGCCTGGTCCATCGTCGATATCCTGCATCGCGCCGGCCTGCCGAAGGGCGTGCTCAATCTCGTCATGGGCAAGGGTTCGGTGGTCGGCCAGGCGATGCTCGACAGTCCCGATGTCAACGCCATCACCTTCACCGGCTCGGTCGGCACCGGCAAGCGCGTCGCCGCGGCAAGCATCGAGCATATGCGCAAGTTCCAGCTTGAAATGGGTGGCAAGAACCCGCTGGTCGTGCTCGACGATGCCGACCTCGCGGTTGCCGTCGATTGCGCGCTCAATGGCGCCTTCTTCTCGACCGGCCAGCGCTGCACGGCATCGTCCAGGCTGATTGTGACCGACGCCATTCATGACCGTTTCGTCGAAGCTCTCAAGGATCGCATGAGCAAACTGGTCATCGGCGATGCGCTCGACGCGCAAACCCAGATCGGCCCGGTCGTCGACGCCACCCAGTTGAAGCAAGACGAGGACTATATCGCTATCGGCGTCAGGGAAGGTGCCACGCTTGCCTTCGGCGGCGAGCGGCTCGACCGCAAGACGCCGGGTTTCTACCTGCGGCCGGCGCTGCTGACGCAGGCCACCAACGCCATGCGCAGTTCGCGCGAGGAAATCTTCGGACCCGTCGCCAGCGTCATCCGCGTCAAGGACTATGACGAGGCGCTTTCCGTCGCCAACGACACGCCCTTCGGGCTGACCTCGGGCATCTGCACCTCGAGCCTTAAGCACGCCACCCACTTCAAGCGCAATTCGGAGGCCGGCATGGTGATGGTCAATCTGCCGACGGCGGGTGTCGACTTCCATGTTCCCTTCGGCGGGCGCAAGGGCTCGAGCTACGGCCCGCGCGAACAGGGCCGCTACGCGGCGGAATTCTACACCACCGTGAAAACCGCCTATACGTTCCCAGGCTGATCGGCCAAGTGGCCGATCATGCCGAGCTGATCGGTCGATCGGGCCGGCAACCCGCCATGCACATCAAGATCGGGCACATTCTAGATTGGAGCGGCGCGAAGCGATGACAGTGCAGGACCTGACCTGGCTCAATCCGCCGCCGCACCATTCCATCGACGGCGACAGCGTTCGTGTGCGCACCGGCAAGGAGACCGATTTCTGGCGCGAAACCTTCTACGGTTTCTGGCGCGACAACGG
Source organism: Mesorhizobium sp. M1409 (assembly GCF_040317535.1). Taxonomy (NCBI): domain Bacteria; kingdom Pseudomonadati; phylum Pseudomonadota; class Alphaproteobacteria; order Hyphomicrobiales; family Phyllobacteriaceae; genus Mesorhizobium; species Mesorhizobium sp. M1409. The sequence goes on along the minus strand of NZ_JAMYKV010000016.1, from coordinate 108,859 downwards.
TCACTTCCTGTACCGCCAGGTCGAGGGCGATTTCACCGCCGAGGTCACGGTCAAAGGCGACTACGAGGTGCTTTATGATCAAGCCGGGCTGATGGTCCGTCTGAGTGAAACGCATTGGATCAAGGCCGGTATCGAATACACCGACGGCGTGATGTACTTTTCCGTCGTCGTCACCAATGATGCCTCCGACTGGTCGCTGGCCACCATTCCGGCCAGTCCCGACGGTGTCAGGATCCGGTTGACCCGTCACGCCGAGACGATCCGCGTCCAGTATCTCGATGCTTCCGACGGCCACTGGAAGCCGGTGCGGCTCGCCTATTTTCCGATCTCGAAGACGGTCGATGTCGGCATGATGTGCTGTTCGCCGCAGCGCGAAGGCTTCGAGGTCACATTCGCCGGCTTTTCGGTCGGCCCACCGATATCGCGGGAATTGCACGACTGACACTGCCGTCGCTTCCAGCGTTAGGCCTGAAAACGATGCGGAACGACGTCGCTCTTCCACGTCTGGTGAAGGATCGGTAGAATCATGCGCCAGCCTCGTCCAGTCCCAGCCCGGCGCGGACGGCATTGCGGATGGCACGCGGGCTGAACCTGGCCCAAACCGCTTGATGCGCGCGGATGCGCTGCCGTGCCCGGCGGTCAGCGTCCAGGCAAAGTTCGACAGCCATGTCGGCAAGCCCTTCATCGGTATCCGACAGCAGCAACTCCTCGTTGTCGGTAAGGTCCAGACCCTCGGCCGCTAGCGGCGTCGCGATCACCGGCACGCCCCAGGCCATCGCCTCCAGAATCTTGATGCGCGTGCCGCCGCCTGCCGCAAGCGGCATGATGCTGAGATGCGCCCCGGACAGGAGCGGCGCCACGGTTTCGGGGTCTTCGACGAGCTCCACGCCAGGCAATCCGGCCAGCGCCCGCACCGCGGGCTTCGGGCTGCGTCCAGCGAGAACCAGTGTCGCCGCCGGCAAGGCCTGCCGGATGCGCGGTAATATGGAGCCGGCTAACCGCTCGACAGCATCGACGTTTGGCGGATAGCCGAGATGGCCGATAAACAGGATCACCGGAAAGCCATTGCCGGGTCCGGGCTCGGCGGGTAGCGTTTCGGGACTGTGCCCGGCGTGGGGAATTCCGTTTGGAACGACATCGATCGGAACCGTGCACCGCGAGAGGGCCATCAGCCTCTCGCGATCCTGGCCCGAGCAGACCCAGACCCTGTCGACAAGGGCAAGCGTCTTTCGCTCGAGGCGCCTGATGCCAAGGCTTGGCGTGATCGTCGCCATGGCAGGTCGCTTCGCATCGGCGCGCCGCAACTGTCCTGCCAGGTCGGATTCGACATTGTGCATGTCGAGGATGAGCTGTCGTGTCAGCGCTCGCAAAGGCCGCAGCAGCTTGAAAAGGCCGATACCCTCGACCAGCACGGTGTCCGGGCGGAAGTCCCGGACCAGTGCCTCCAGCCGCGTCAAGGCGGCGCGCGAAATGCGATGCTCCGCCCTTATGCGCCACCACCCGATCGAACCGGAGCGGGCCTCTCCTTCGATCGACAAAGCCTCGATACGGATCGACGGATCGGCTGCTTCCACGGTCCGCGGCCGCACCGACACCAGGCAGACCGGGCCGAATTCCGTTGTCGCCTCAGCGTTGCGGTAATTCCTCAGGTCAGCGCCGGATGTCGGCGGAGAGGCCGGATCGTGGGAGACGAGCAGCACGCGCCGCTCGGCGTTCCGCGTGGAAACAGTAGGGTTCAAAGCGGGCGCCCGGGACGTCGCACCAGGCACTGCTTTAAAGGCTTCATTCCAGATGGCATTCACGACGGCCCCAAGCCACAACAATCAGCTTCGACTTGTTTAGCCGAACGGGGCTTTCGTCAAGCGTCGTATCCTCTGTGGATGTCTGGTGCCCCAGCCTTGCGGCAGGCCTGCCGGCATAGCGCGATCACCGCCTGGACCATGCCAGCCAGCGGGCCGCCAGACGCTTCCAAAATGAGGTGAGCCTTGTCCGCCGATAAGCGTCGCCGGCCATCTTGATGCCTTGCGCCTGCGTTGGGAAAGGATGGATGACGTCGGCCAGCGCATGCAATCCCATGCCAGACCGCATGGCGAGCGACACCGCATTGATCATCTCGCCGGCATGGCTGGCGACGACCGTGGCACCCAGGATGCGGTCGGACCCCTCTCTGACGTGGATCTTGACGAAACCCTCCTCCTCGCCGTCCATGACCGCGCGCGCGACGTCGTGCATCAGCACCGTATAGGTCTTGACCGGGATGCCGTTCTGCCGCGCCTCCGCCGGATAGAGGCCGACATGGGCGATCTCCGGATCGGTGTAGGTGCACCACGGAATGACCAGTTCGCTCAGTTTCCTGCGTCCGAGAAACAGGGCATTGCGCACGACCATGCGGGCTGTCGCCTCGGCGGTATGGGTGAATTTGTATGCAAGGCAGACATCGCCAGCCGCATAGATGCGTGGATTGGTGGTTCTGAGGTAGTCGTCCACTTTGATGCCGGTGGCGTCGTACGCCACCCCGGCGTTCTCCAGGTCGAGTCCGTCGACATTGGGCGAACGGCCGATGCCCGTGATGATCTCGTCGACGGAAACCGTCATTGTGTCGCCGTCGCGCACAAGGTCGGCGAGCTTCTTGCCGCCTTCTGTCCGCACCGCCACCGCCTCGGTATTGAGGCGAACCTCGACCCCTTCGCGCGCCAGCGCGTCCGAAAGGATCTGGGCGGCGTCGCGTTCCTCGCCAGGCAGGAACATCGGTTCCCGCTGCACCAGGATGACGTTCGCGCCCAGCAGGCAGAAGGCCTGCGCCGCCTCGCAGCCGAGCGGTCCGCCGCCAATGACCAGAAGCCGTTTCGGGCACTCCGTGAGATCGAACATGGTTTCGTTGCTGAGATAGCCGGCTTCGGCGAGGCCCGGAATCGTCGGCAGGGCCGGACGTGCGCCCGTCGCAACCAGCGCCTTCCTGAAACGCAGTGTCTTCCCGGCAACCGTGACCTCGTCAGGCCCGGAAAATCGCGCTTGACCGAAATAGAGGTCGATGCCCGCGGAAGCCAGGCCCGCGGCCGAATCCGCGCGGCTGATCCGCTGCCGGATTTGCCGCATCCGCGTCATTGCCCGCTGAAAGTCGATGTGAAGACGGTCCGGCGTGTCGCCGCCAAGATTCTCGGCATCGCGCATATCGGCATAGAGCCTGGCCGTGCGGATGATCGCTTTCGACGGGATGCAGCCGACATTGATGCAGGTGCCGCCGATCAGCCCGCGCTCGATCAGCGCGACTTTCGCACCGAGGTTTGCCGCTTCGCTGGCAGCCGTCAAGCCGGCTGGCCCGGCGCCGATGACGACAAGATTGTATGGGCCATTGGGCTCGGGATTCTTCCAGAGCGGTGGATGGGCACCCCTGATCAGCTCGATGTCATCGCGGTCGACTGGGAAGGCGTTGGCCATGGTCCGGTCACGCGACATCGCCGTCACCTGACGCCGGGCTGGCCGGCTGAGACAGCCAGCCGCCGCTGAATCCGGCTCTGCCCAGGCCGCGGCGGATGTGCGGATTGGACCGCATCAGCTCCCAGATCAAGCGCGACCGGTGGTTCTCGATCATCATCACCACGATGCCCTGATCCAGCCCGTAATGGCCTTCCGACACCCAGCCGTCGCGGCCGAATTTTCGCCGATTGGCCAATGTCGGATTGAAGCCGCTTGGCAGCCGGAAATTGTCGATCACCTCGGGGTAGCGATCCCCGAGATGGCGCAATGCCGCCAGGCAGATGTCCGGGGCGAAGGGCAGCGACGCCGGATAGGACCATGGGGTGATCGTTCCATCATCCGGCCCGAAAGGCGCGCCGCGCGCGGCATAGCCGGAAAACCGGCGACGCTGTCGCGCTACGCTGGCACGAAAGCCGCCTGGTCCGTCGCCCGCCGAAAGTCCCCACAGGTTCTCGTCGTAGCCGCCGTAGCCGTAAGGGTTGTGGCGCGCATAGTCGCGGTGCAGGTAGGTCGAGCGGCGGCTGTTTTCGAAATAGTCCGAATTCTTCTCACGCATGAAAGCGTCGCGGATGCCCGCGAAGTCGATCCAGGCATGCGAGAACTGGTGCATGAACAACGGACCGCCATAGAGCACGTCGTAGCCGTAGATGTTTTCCCATTGGTAGGTCGCCGTCCAGCCCTCGTAGCTGTTGTCCGAGGTCGGTTTGTCGGGCGAGGCCATCGACAGCACGTAGAGGATCATCGCTTCGTTGTAGCCTTCCCAGCCATAGTGGAGAAAGCCGCTCTTCGGCTTCCAGCCCTGCCGCAGGGTCGAGCTTGAGCCTTGCGCCCATCGCCAGTCGACGCGCCGGTAGAGCGCCTCGGCCAGTTGGCGGATTTCGGCTTCGTCGCCACTGTCGTCGGAGAAATAGGCGCCTGCCACCAGCATGCCCGATATCAGCAATGCGGTATCCACCATCGACAGTTCGCAACGCCAGACGCGCAGGCCGGTCCGCATGTCGAGGAAATGGTAGTAAAAGCCCTTGTGGCCGGTGACCTCGTCGCCATTGCCTTGCCGGCTGGTCGAGAAGAAACGCAGGGCGGCAAGCGTCAGCTTCACGGCCGTATCGCGCGTCATCCAGCCGCGCTCGACTCCGATCGGGTAGCAAGACAGCGCGAAGCCGACGACAGCGATGCTGGCCGGCGAATTCGGTCGCGACGTATCGGCTACCAGTCCGTTGTCGGGGTTCACGTTTTCGAGGAAGTAGTCGAAGGCGGCACGCTGATAGCGCTCCAGAAGCTCGTCGTCGGACAGTGCGGCAGGGTCGACTTTAAGCAAAAGAAGCTGGCTCCCGCCCGATGGCTTCGTTCCGTGTCATGGTTCCCGGCATAGCTTCCTTGCATGATCGTCGATTCGAAGTCTGGGACTATACGCCCGTACGCTCCCGTTCGTTGCACCGTCACGCGGAATTGAGATGCATCCGGCCTCATTAGCTGGCGCGGCCGCCGGATACGTCGAACACGGCGGCCGTCGTGAACGAACACTCCTCCGAGGCGATCCAGCAGCCGGTCTGCAATACGCTGTGGGACAAGATCGTCGACACCTTCCGCGTCACCCGTGCCGTGCGGCCGGGCGGACCTCTCCACAAATGCCTCGCCGTAAGACAAGGTGACCGGATTTGCCATTGAGCGCCGGGCGCGATAGGTTATATTGCACTGCACAATGGAGACGCCGTTTATTGCACGCCCTTGTTTGCGGATATGCCGTCTGGCCCATGGCTTGGCGGTTCCGGGTCGCGCCGACGGGACTCTGAGATGAAGATCCCAAAGTCCCTGCTGATCGATCCCGAGAGAAATTCGGTCTATGGCGCCTTTGCCGTAGCCGTCTCGATCTGGGCGTTTTCCTACTCCGTCATTTTCGGCCAGGTGCTGATCCTGGCCTACTATGCGGTCTGGCTTCCGCTCATCCTGGTCGATTACCGGCGGTTCCTGCGCCAACTGTCCAGCGCCTGGCTGCCGCTGCTGTTTGCGGCCTATGTCTGCTCCTCCGTCTTCTGGTCGCAGGCGCCCGGCGTCACGGCGAGAACGGCCATCCAGTACTTTTCCCATATAGCCTGCGCCTACGTCGCCGCGCGCACCGTCAGTGTGCGCACCCTGACCATAGGTGCCCTGGTCGGGATATTCGTCGTCCTCATCTATTCACTGAAGGTCGCGAACTATTCCGAGGACGTTCTGGATGGCACCGTCAACTTTGTCGGCGCCTTCGCCTCCAAGAACCAGATCGGCTTTGTCGGGTCGCTCGGCGTCTATTTCTGCGCCGTCTTCCTCGCCTTTTACAGGCGCGGCCGGCTGAGCCTCATCCTGGCGGCGCCCGTCGTGCTGCTGTCGGCCTATGTTCTGGTCGTTTCGCATTCCGCCACCTCGATGGCCTCGATACCGGCGGTTCTGGCGCTGGTGGCGCTTCTTGCCATGAGCAAACTACTGTCACGCCGCTACCGCCGCGTGATCTTCCTGATCGGCGCCGGCCTGCTGGTGGTGACTGCCTTTGTCGCCTTGAATCTCGGGCTGATGGACTTCGTCCTCGGCATCTTCGGCAAGGATTCGACGCTCACCGGGCGGACCTATCTGTGGGAGCAGGGCTGGAATGCCATACAGAAATCGCCGATTCTCGGTGTTGGCTATGCCGCCTATTGGGTGCAGGGTTTTGCCGAAGCCGAGCGGCTGTGGAACGAATTCTACATCACCACACGCACCGGCTTCCACTTCCACAACACCTACATCGAAGCCCTCGTCGAACTTGGCTTCGTCGGAGCGACGCTGGTATCGCTGATCATGCTGCGCACGCTCTACGGCCATGTTTCGGCGGTGATCTTCAGGACATGGCAGGCGGATTCGGTGGTCCTCTTCGGCGTCATGGTGCTGCTGCTGATCCGCTCTTTCGTCGAGGTCGAGGTACTCAACCCCTACATCATGGGCTCTTTCCTGATGTATTTCAGCTTCTTCAAGCTGGCGCGGCTGCCCGTTACCCGCACGCGGCGGTCGCGGGCCCTGGAGCAGGCAGAGGCCAGGGGGGAGGCTGACTGGCCCCGGCATGCCGGCCGGCCGGCGGCCGCCGGCCCGTCATGAGCTATCAGCTCGCTGGTTGAACTCAGCGCACGGGAAGCCTCCGCCCGGCTTGCGTGACGCCTAATGCATGTCGCCCAAAAGTGGCCCCCGCAACGACATGCATAAAAAACGAAGCCTAAAGCGCGTCGACTGAATTCGCTTCAACGCGCAGCGGTTTAGGCCATCCCTTGCCGGGATGGATCGAAACACTGGACAGTGCCGGGGTTCGCGGGTCTACTGACTGGCCAGCGGCGCCAGCTTGATCTTGATCACATCGCCAGGCAGCACCGGCGTGTCTTCCTTCGCGGCGATTTCGCTGGTCTTGCCGTCGGCGACCCTCACCAGTGTGTAGATCAGGGTAGGCTCTTCGTTGGTAGCACTGGCCGCTATCGTGGCGGGATCGGTTGCCTGGGCCATGAGGCCTTTCTGCATATTCGCCTTCAGCGCCGCCTCATTCAGGTCGGCTTCGGTCTGCTGCCGGTCGGTGGCGAGCCTTGAACTCAAGGTGTTCTGGGCATCGATGGCATCCTGCGTAGCCTTGCTGATCGCCTGCTTGGCGGTGAGGATGGCCGTTTCGTAGTCCAGGATCTTGCCCTGCAGGTCGGCAACGGATTGGCGCGAATCCAGCAGTCGGGCGTTGGCGATCAGGCCTTTCTGCGCCAGCGGGCCGATGCTGGTGAGTTGCTGCTGCGCCAGGTCGACCTGCTGCTGCTGGTTGACGATCTTCTTCTGCAGAGATTCGATTTCGGACTGTAGAACCCCCTTCAGCTCGTCGAGCGCCTCGAGTTTCAGCTTCAGCGCCTTTTGGTCGGCTGTCAGGATCGTCATCTCGTCGGCGACGATGGCTGGCAATCTCGGATCGCCCTCGACCTCCTTCGGTACGTCGAAACTCGTCTTGCCGGCCATGTCCGCGTCGATGCGGGCGCGCTTGACGATCAGCCGAACGCGCACGTCGTCAGAGATATCGAAGTTGCCCTTGGCGGTGACCAGATCCTTGCCTAGCTGAGGGCCGTAGTCAGTGTTTCGCCTGATGCCGCCGGCGACGCTGATCGCCTGCAACACCGTCAGGTCGGGCACATAAGGAAATTTGCCGGGGTTCTGCACTTCGCCCGAAATGTAGAATGGCCGGAACTGCGCCATCTCGACCGAGGCTTCCGGCTTGTCCGATAGAGCGAGCTTACGCTGCAGCGCCTCGCCTATCGCCGTTGCGATTTCGGACGTGGTCTTGCCTGCTGCCGGCAGCTCGCCGGCGAACGGCACCGACAGCGTGCCCGATGGACCGACCGTGTACTCGCCATTCACCGCCGACCAGTCACGAAACGTGCCCTCCACGGTCTGCCATTCGGCAACGCGGATGGTGAGCTTGTCCTGCGACCCGAGGCGGTAGTCGCCGGCGGTGGCGACGTGGGGGAGAACGAGCGACACGGCAAGGCACGTGGCCAACAAACGCGCCCGCCGCGGGCGGCCGGAAACCGGGCCGCTGCGAAAGGCTTCGAAAATATCTGTTTTCAACTGAACGTTCCGATCCGCTTTAGCCCCATCGCCCGATGAGCTTGCGTCGAATGGCCGGCGCCAATGTCTGGCATCGGCCATCGGCTGGTCAGTAAGAGCCGCGCGACATCCAGACGGCCGGGACGGTCTTGATGATGATGCGAACGTCCTCGAACAGCGACCAGTTCTCGACATAGTGGCGGTCGAAGGCGACGCGGCTGTCATAGGACACATCGTTGCGGCCGCTGACCTGCCACAGGCCGGTCAGGCCCGGGCGGGATTTCAGGTAGTAGACCGCGGACGTGCCATAGATTTCCAGTTCGTCGCGCACGACCGGACGAGGGCCGACAAGACTCATGTCGCCCTGCAGGATGTTGATGATCTGCGGCAGTTCATCGAGGCTGAGTTTCCTCAGTACGGCTCCGACACGGGTGACGCGGGGGTCGTTCTTCAGCTTGCGGGTCGCATTCCATTCCGCGTTGGCGTCCGGGTTGGCGGCGAGATAGGCTGCCAGCACCTTGTCGCCGTCCGGAACCATGGTGCGGAACTTCAGGCACGGAAAAATCCGCCCGCCGCGCCCTATTCGCCTGTGGCCATAGAAAATCGAACCGCCGTCGGAAAACTTGACGAGCAGCGCTATCATGACAAACAGCGGGCTGAGAGCGATCAAGCCAATCAGCGAACCGGTGATGTCGAAACTGCGTTTGAGCAGGCCGCCGATCGGCGGCGGAAAATCGATGTCAGCCTGCGAAAAGCCCGCCGTGGCCGACTTGGCAACGTCCCTCATGCCGTAAACTCCATGCGTTGAACGAATGGTTCGCGGCAAGATACCAAAAAAATGTTGCAGCGCAACACACAATTTCCCATCTCGTTGAAATAGTCGCGTCATGAATTGACTAAATAATAAGCTAGCCATGCACAAATTTCGGCATATTTAGCACATTTGTGACAAGAAATGGGCATCGTCGAAAAAATACGGACATTTTTAGGGCGGTTTTTAGGCAAGCCTACCTATCTGCCAAGGCACGGCCCATATTAGTGCTTCAGTGTTCGGTGATGCTTGGGCAAAACCACGTAAAATACTACTTAATATTGCTTATTCTACTGGAGGTAACTGATGGCCGGAGATCGGCTTGAATCCCATTGCGTGCATTGCAGCATGATGGAGTCGATCGCAAAAGCCCGATGAAAAATATCCGGAGTTGCCCTTGCCGCCTATTGCTCGCCTTAATAGAATTGCAAATTATATCTGTCAGAGTGGCGACAGGTAGAAAAGGCCGGAAGCAACCGGCCGAGAGTGGGCGACCTTAACAAGCCCACATAACAAGGGACGGCGCTCGGGTGGGGCAAACGTTATATGTACCCGAGCCGGTTTATGGGCTGTTGGGTATGGCACTTCCAAAATTCATCCTCGGGATGATTTTCGCTTTGGCTATCGTGGTCGGCTGGTCCTGGCTGGGCGGCGCGTCGATAGGCACAATACTGGTGCGCGCCATCATTTGCGCGGTTGTCATCCAGGCGGGTTACTTCGTGCTCGTCTATGCCATGATCGCCAGGAGCCCGCCGACGCCGGCCGACATGGCTCGTGACGCCGAGCGAAAACTGAATGCGCCCGAGGTTGCCGAAGGCGAAAAGCTGAGCGCAAGGCGCGGCCTGCATTAGCCGGTCGGAATCGCGCCGCCCTCACGCGACGTTGGCGGCTTCGCTCTCCGACTGTTCCCCCGACAGCATCCTCGACAACCGGCTGCCGGGTTTTTTCCTTCAGCCGCTGATATTGGCCGACCTCGACGATACGGCGCATGACCGCACTTATGTAACGCTCTGGTTGCAAAATTCCGCACGGCAAAAGGAAAGGCTTTACGGCATCAAGGTTTTTGGTGATGCTTGCTTCGCACTTGCAGCATAAGCGTCGCGGGAACCGCTTTCTTTGGGAGACTGTGCGCTAAATGGCCTTGCCGGATGGTTCATACGAATGATTGCGCGCCGCCGCCGTGTCGATGCCTGGCCCGGCGCCACCAAAATTGCCGACATTGCCTGGCTGAACAAGCTCGCGACCTTCGTCCTCAAAGCCCGTCGCGCGCAGCTGCGCATGACAGGCCGCCTGAGCTTTTCCAGTGGCTCGACACTTGCCGCGGCAGTCGATTTCGGTCGCCGCGTCTTTGAACGGCCGGGCATTTGCCGATGGCAATTCCATCGGGCATCGAACGAGCATGGGGCGAGGGCAAATCGATATCACCTGTACGAGAGGCAAATCCATGTCGATGATGAAATCCGAGGTCTGCGTGATCATCGCGGCAAAAAACGCGGCAGCGACCATCGCTGTCGCCATCGCATCCGCGTTGCGCGAACCGGAGGTGGCGGAGGTCGTCGTCGTCGATGACGGCTCCACCGACGGCACTGCTGACGTCGCACGATCCGCCGACGACGGCAGCGGCCGGCTCACGGTGATGCGCCTCGACGTCAATCGCGGCCCCTCTTTTGCCCGCAACGCGGCGATCGCCGGCTCGAAATCGCCGTTCATCGCCATTCTCGATGCCGACGATTTCTTCCTCGAAGGTCGGTTTCGCAGCCTGTTTGCCGGTGCCGATTGGGATTTCGCGGCGGACAACATCATGCTGATCAGGGATGATGCGACAGGCGATGCGACGAAAATCGTCGCGCCTGAATTTGCCGCCGATCCGGAATTCCTCGATTTCGAACGCTTCGTCGAAGGCAATATCTCCAGGCGCCGCGTGCAAAGGGGCGAGTTGGGCTTTTTGAAGCCGGTGATCAGCCGCGCCTTCCTCGACCAGCACGGCTTGCGCTATGACGAGAGCCTGCGGCTGGGCGAGGACTATGAACTCTACGCCCGTGCGGTCGCCCGCGGGGCGCGGTTCAAGGTCATTCGCTCCTGCGGCTACGGCGCCATCGTCCGCGCCGATTCGCTGAGCGGCCGCCACAAGACGCAGGATTTGAAGCGTCTGGCCGATGCGGATTTGGCGCTGCTGGCGATCGACAGCCTGCCGGAAGGCTCGAAAGCGATGCTGCGGCGGCATGAGCGGCACGTGCGCGACAAGTATCGGCTGCGCAATTTCCTCGACGTCAAGGCCGAGCGGGGGCTGGCATCGGCCGCGGCCTATGCCTTGTCAAGCCAATCTAACCTCGTCCCTATCGTCCAGGGCGTGGCCGCCGACAAGCTCGAGGCGCTGTTTCGCCGTGTCGGCCTTGTCTCCAGGCAAAACGTGCCGCCGCTGCGTTTTCTGATGGCCGGAACCAGCACGGGCAAGGAACGTTAAGCGCGGTCCATGCGTGCGGTTGCCTGCCAAGGGACACCTTATCACGCAAACCATTTCGGCCGGAATTATGAGTTTACGAATTGGGTAGTTGCCTCACGGCTCCGACGATGGCAGTCTATGTTGCGGTGCAGCAAATTAGACGACCAGCCGAACTGGCCCCCGATCGGATTGGTTTGATGTCTCTCCCTAAGAGGAGCAGGACAATGCGACGCGAGTTTTCTGAGCCCCGGCTGCGGGGATCGGCCAGAAGCCCGGCCCACAAGCCGGCGATGACAGGAATTTGAGTTCATGGCCTCGATATTCGGTTTCAGATCAAGGGATCCGGCCCGCGACCGGCAGACCGATGTTTCACGTCTTGATCGTCTGGCAAAGCTGTTCGAGCAAATCGCGGCCGAGATCGAGTCCGAGAGGGCCGGGCTCGAGAATCGCTACCGGACGAAGGCGACCAACGCCGCCTTCCTGGTCGAAGCGATGGAAAACGGCTCCGCCTCCGACAAACGGTCCTCGGAAGTCAGCGCATTGACGCAGTCGATCCTGAATTGCGAACGCCGCATCGCGGCACTGTCGCGCCAGGATGGCATGATGAAAGAGCTCCGTCATTCGCTGGATATGGTCTTCGACGAGAATGCCGAACCGGCAGCCAAGGCTGAATTCGCCAGGCCGGCGGGAGTCGGCAGGGGTTGAAGGTGAGGGCTCGGAATTGTCGCAACGGATTTGATGCAAGGCAGCAAAAGCAATTCGGGAGGGTCACAAAAGAGATCAAGGTTGCCCGTTCAGGAGCGGTTCGAACGTCGACTTTGGGTTGGGGACGCGCAGCGCAAGGGTGAGTTTGGTATGAATTCGAATCCGAAATCCAAGTCCATGACAACACTCGACGCACCGTCGTTCGCACAGCGGCCCGGGCAAGCCGGCCGGCGGCGACTGGTTTCGCTCGGCGCGTTGCTGCTGGCCGCTCTTGGCAGTTTCCTGGCAACCCCTTCCCATGCCCAGGACATTCCGACATCGCCGTCCTTTGTCGACGATTTCAAGAGCTTCGATCGTGCGCGCTGGTATGTTTCCGACGGCTGGAACAATGGCAGCCATCAGAATTGCACTTGGTCGAAGGGACAGGTCAGCCTGTCGGACGGGGTGCTGTCGCTGGGCTTCGAGAAGCAGCAGCTGAAAGACCGTGAGTTTGCTTGCGGGGAGATCCAGACCAAGCAGCGCTTCGGCTACGGCACCTATGAGGCACGGCTGAAGACCGACACCGGCTCCGGCCTCAACGCGGCGTTCTTCTCGTATATCGGTCCGTCCGACAAGCAGCCCTGGGACGAGATCGACTTCGAAATCCTGACCAAGGACACCTCCAAGGTGCAGGTCAATGCCTATATCGCGGGCAAGGGCAAGAACGAGAAGCTGGTCGACGTGCCGGGTGGCACCGAGAGTGCTTTCAACGACTACGCCTTCGTCTGGCAAAAGGACAGTTTGCGCTGGTACGTGAACGGCCAGTTGGTCAATACCATCACCGATCCGGCGAAATTGCCGACCCATGCGCAGAAGATATTCTTCAGCTTTTGGGGCAGCGATACGATGAAAGGTTGGATGGGAGCCTTCGCCGATCCAGGCCGCAAGCTTTCGCTGCAGATCGAGCGCGTTGCTTTCACGGCGCTCGGCGAACCCTGTCAATTTCCGGAATCGCTGGCATGCAGCGTAAAGTAGTTGGGATAGTCGATTTGAACTGGCCGGGCCGAGAACGGTTCGCCGCCTTGCATGGGAATGAAAACGAATGAATTTGACGGTGTTTGGAATTGGCTATGTCGGCCTCGTGCAGGCGGCGGTGCTTGCCGAAGTAGGGCACCATGTGGTGTGCGTGGACATCGACGCCGCCAGGGTCGAGCGGCTCAATCAGGGCCTGGTTCCCATTTTCGAACCCGGGCTGGAAAATCTCGTCAAGGAGAACCATGCCGCCGGCCGCATCAAGTTCACCACCGATGCCGCCGCCGCCGTCAGGCATGGCGACATCCAGATGATCGCGGTTGGCACACCGCCCGGCGAGGACGGCTCGGCCGACCTCAAATATGTGCTGGCCGTCGCCGAGACCATCGGCCGCGAGATGGACAAACCCAAGATCGTCGTCGGCAAGTCGACGGTGCCGGTCGGCACCTGCGAAAAGGTCAAGGCGAGGATCGCCGAAACGCTGAAGAAACGAGGCCGCGAGGACCTGAGCTTCGACGTCGCTTCCAATCCGGAATTCCTCAAGGAAGGGTCCGCGGTCGCCGATTGCATGAAGCCGGACCGCATCATCGTCGGCACCGACAGCGAGGACACCGAGGCGGTGATGCGCGAACTCTACGCACCGTTCAACCGCAACCATGAGAAGATGATCGTGATGGATGTGCGCAGCGCCGAATTCACCAAATACGCCGCCAATTGCATGCTGGCGACCAAGATCAGCTTCATGAACGAGATGGCCAATTTGGCCGAGCAGCTCGGCGCCGACATCGAGGAGGTCCGCAAGGGCATCGGCAGCGACCCGCGCATCGGCTACCATTTCATCTATCCGGGTCTTGGTTATGGCGGCTCGTGCTTCCCGAAGGACGTGCGTGCGCTGATCAAGACCGCTGAAAGCGTCAAGTTCGATGCCAAGCTGCTGCGCGCGGTCGAGGAGCGCAACAACGCACAGAAATCGGTTCTCTTCGACAAGGTGGACCGCTATTTCAAGGGCAATCTCAAGGGCAGGACCTTCGCGCTGTGGGGCCTCGCCTTCAAGCCCGACACCGACGACATGCGCGAGGCGCCGGCGCGCGTCCTGATGGAAGCGCTGTGGAAGGCCGGCGCCAATGTCCAGGCCTATGATCCCGAGGCGATGCAGGAATGCCAAGCCATCTACGGGCTGCGCGACGACCTGCTTCTGTGCGGCACCAAGGAGGCGGCACTGCGCGGCGCCGACGCGCTGCTGATCGCCACCGAGTGGAAGAGTTTCCGCGCGCCGTCCTTCGATGCGCTGAGAGATGCACTGACCACACCGGTCATCTTCGACGGCCGCAACCTCTATGATCCCAAGGTCATCGCCCGTCACGGCATCGAATATCACTCGATCGGCAGAATGGCGGCGTGACGGCAGGGCGGCACAACAAGGAGCCAGGTCCATGAAAGTTCTGTTTGCGGGCGGCAGCGGCTACACGCCGCAATTCAGCGGCGGTGTGCAGTCGAGCACCCACCATCTGGTCGAACAATTGCGCGAGAACGGTCATGATGCTTCCGTTCTGGCAGCGCTGTTCGGCGATGGCATATTCGGCTTCAGGGCGCGCGCCAAGATGAAGCTCCTTCGTCAGCGCGCTGTCATCGACACTTTTCCGGGCTATCCGGTGGTGCGCGCATGGTTTCCCTGGGAAGCGGTCGGCTTTGCGGTCGAAAAGCTGAGGCCGGATGTTGCCGTGGTGCAATGCCACAACTCGGTTCCGATCGGCAGGGCACTGCAAGCCGAAGGCGTGCCTGTCGTCGTTTATCTGAGGAATGTCGAATTCCGCGAACTGGCCGGTGACCTGCGCGACCTGCAATCGGCGCTCTATATCGCCAATTCCGAGTTCACCGCGCGCACCTACAAGGCAAAATTCGATATCGATTCGACGGTCATTCCGCCGACCATCAATCCCGGGTTCTACAGCACTCCCACGACCGGTGAATTTGTCACGCTCATCAACCCCTATGAGGAAAAGGGCTTCGACCTTGCAGTCCGCATTGCCGCCGCCTGTCCTGAGATCCCATTCCTGTTCGTCGAAAGCTGGAAGCTCGATGACGATCATCGGGCCCGGATCGAAGCGACAATCTCTCCATTGCAAAACGTCAAGCTGGAAGGCCGCACCAGTGACATGAAGACGGTCTACGGCCGCACGAAGATACTGCTTGCGCCCAGCAAATGGGAGGAGGCCTGGGGCAGGGTAGCCTCAGAAGCGCATTGCAGCGGCATTCCCGTGGTCGGCTCACGTCGCGGCGGTCTGCCGGAAGCAATCGGCTCCGGCGGCGTGGTTCTGGACTACGACGCACCGCTTGCCGACTGGGTCTCGGCCGTCAGGCGGCTGTGGAGCGACGAGGCCGAGTACAAGCGTCTGTCGGCGGCGGCGATTCAGTTTTCCGAGCGATCGCAAATGAACCCAGACCGTCAGTTTGCCACGTTCATGGACGTTCTCGACAGCGCTCGGCGCGTCGGCCTGGAGCGTGCTGCCTAAACGCGCTGCGTTGGATTTGCCCAACTGGCCATGCCGGCCTCCGCACCTGGACCCGCCAAGCATGCCGGCGCTGCCGGGGTTCTGGCGGATCCTGTAGGCCTTGGAGGTTGATCGGCAGACACGCCAAATTGCCTGAAATCTTGCAAGGTCGCACCAAAAATGTTGCAGTGCAGCAAGGCCTGTACTAACGTCCGTCCGGGTGGCCAAACAGCGGTAGAATTCTATGCTGCACGTCTTGTGCCTCGGGCACGATGTTTTCGGCCCGGCCGTCGTCGGGCGCGCACCGGTTCCCAGCGCGGTTGACCTGCAGCCACCTTGCAAGGTTTCCGTGTCACCTGTCAGTCCCCATGCGGGGCGGTTCACAACGGGCTGCTTGATCGGTGTTCGCACGAACGCATCCTGCCGATGAAGATTTGCTTCGTAGTCGACAAGTTCCCCTCATTGTCGGAGACTTTCGTTCTCGACCAGATAGCCGGATGCCTTGAGCGCGGCATGGAAGTCGGCGTCGTCTGCAATGAAATGTCGTTTGGCAAGGACGGCAATATCGACGATTCTCGCTGGCACGCGCTGCCGGGAAAGGTCGTATGCTGGTGGGGTGGCCTGGCTCGCTATCGCCCGCTGCTCAGGAAGTGGTCTGGCAGGTTCTGGGATAAACTGTCGACCGCCATCGACATTGCTTATGCGCGTAAATTGCAGAACGCCGACCTGATCGTCGCCCATTTCGGCAACAACGGCATGCGCGTGGCCCGCGCTATTAAGCGAGGCAGGATTTCCGCTCCCCTTATGACGATATTTCATGGCCGCGATGTCGGCGAGCCGCTGCATGACAATTCACTCGCGCGCTACAAAATTGTGTTCGAAAAGGGCGCTCTTCAACTGCCGGTGAATGCGTTTTTCCGCGATGCTTTGATCGACGTCGGTGCATCGCCGACGCAAGTTATGGTTCACCATATGGGCGTGCGGCCGAGCGAGATCGGCTATCGGTGGCGTTCATGGGAGCACGCCACTCTATCTTTCATCTCGGTCTGCCGCCTGACCGAAAAAAAGGGCATCGAATATGCGCTTCGCGCGCTCGCCGGCCTGCCGCGGCGCGATTGGGTCTATTCGGTGATCGGAGGCGGAGAACTTCTGGAGGAGCTGAAGGAGATCGCCGCAAATCTCGGCATCGCCGACAGGGTGACCTTTCTTGGCCCGCGTTCGCACAGCGAAGTGAAGCAACGGCTGCGCGATGCTCATGTGTTCCTGCTGCCTAGCGTCACTGCGCGCGATGGCGATCTGGAAGGCATTCCGGTTTCACTGATGGAGGCGATGGCCGCCGGACTGACAGTGGTCAGCACATATCACTCGGGGATTCCCGAACTGATCGAGGATCAAAAGACAGGGTTCCTCGCTCCCGAGAGAGACATTGCGGCGCTGACTAGCAAACTTGCCTGGATCGCCGAGAATCCGAAGCCCTGCGAGCAAATTGCCCTCGCCGCGCGCAAGAAGATCGAGGCGGACTTCAACGCAGATGTGCTGAACGAACATTTCGCACAGATAGCCGAGCAGCTTGGCGAAACGAGGTTCGGTTCATGAATGTCAATCCGCCGCCCCCCCATTTCGGCCGTGTCGCCCTTCGTGGCGGATTGGTGACGATCGGTGCGCAGGGCTTCAAGATGGCGATCCAGTTTCTCTCCGTCATCGTGCTCGCCCGTCTGCTCGTTCCCGAGGATTTCGGCCTGGTGGCTTCCGTCGGGCCGATCGTGGCCTTTGTTGGATTGCTTCAAAACCTGGGCCTCCAGCAGGCTGTGGTTCAGCGCAAGGACATCAGCGACCAGCAACTCAACCAGGTTTTCTGGATCAGTGCGCTCGTCGGGCTGGGCAGTGCCGTGGCAGTGGCCGGCCTGGCGCCCGCGATTGCCGCTTTCTACGGCGATCAGCGCATGTCCGGCATCACTCTTGGCTCCGCCTTGCCGCTGCTCCTCGGCAGTCTTGCCGCGGTGCCGCTGGCATTGATGAATCGCCACCTGCAATTCGGCCAGCTCGCCGTGAACGATGTGACAAGCGCCGCAGCCGGACTTCTGGCCGCTGCGGTCGCGGCCTATGCGGGGCTTGGCTACTGGTCGCTGGTCATCGGCCCGGCTGTTTCAGCGGTTGTCGCATTGGCGGCCGCGTGGCGGGTGGCGCGGTGGAGGCCGCTACGGCCGGATTTGAAAGTCGATGCCGACATATTGTCGTTCGGCGCCAATCTGACGGGCTTCAATCTTGCCAACTTCTTCTCGCGCAATCTCGACAACATTCTCATCGGAAAATATTCCGGCGCGATCGAGCTCGGCTATTACGACCGCGCCTATAAGCTCCTGCTGTTCCCGCTGCAGAACATCAACCAGCCGCTGACGCGCGTGATGGTGCCTCTGCTAAGCCGCATCCATGAGGACAAGGCTCGATTTCGCGACATTTACGTGCGGACCAACTGGATGCTGGCTGCCGTTACCATGCCCGGCATTGCGGCGCTGACGATGACCTCCGATCAGGTCGTAGGACTTCTCTTCGGCCAGGGTTGGGCGCCGGTGGCGCCGATTTTTGCGTGGCTGGGCATCGCTAGCCTGGTCCAGTCCGTTTCAAGCACCACAGGCTGGATATTCATCTGTCAGGGCAAGACGAAGACCATGTTCCACTGGGGCATCTATTCGTCACTGACGACCGTCGCCGCCTTCATCGTCGGCTTGCACTGGGGTGCCGTCGGCGTTGCCGCGGCCTATGCCATCAGCGGTTACGTGCTGCGCGTTCCCGTGCTTGCCGTGCTGGTCCATCGAGTCGGTCCCGTCACAGCCGCCGACTTTCTCGTCATGCAGGGGCTTTTCATTGCCTCGTCCCTGCTCGCCTGGCACGCATACTCGTGGCTGCCGGCGTCGCTGACCGGACAGTCAGACCTGCTCGCGGTCTTTCTTGCGATTGCCCTCAATTACGGGATCGGTCTCATTCTCATGCTTGCGGTCGCCCAATCGCGCCGCGCGTTGTTCACCACCCTGTCCAATGCCGCGCGCAACATCCGCTGAGTGACCCTCGATCAAAGGCGCCAGCAGGTTTGTGGCCGACATTGCCGAGGCATGCTCCTCAAGCACCGCCTGAAGGCTGGTCTGGCGATAGAGGTTGAGGTTTCCTGCAAATCTGCCGAGCTTTTCGCTCGCTTCCTCAGGCGTCACTGTGTCGATGTCGAGCAGCACGTCGGCGACACCGATCCGCTTGGCTACTTCCTTGGTCTTGAACTCATAGGCGATTGGCAGCACCGGCGTGCCGACACAAAGCGACATGATCATCATGTGCATACGCGTGGCGACCACGAAGTCGAACCCTTTCACCAGTGCCATCAACTGGTCCGGCGTGTGAAATGCAGCGTCTACGGTCACATGTTTGGCGATCTCCGGATCGAGTTCGGCGACGATCGCCCGTGCGGTCTTGGAATCGTCATGGGCATATTCCGGCACCCCCTGACACGTGGAGACGAAGGTCACCTCCTTGCCGTGGTCCCTGACGAGAATCGTCGCGATCTCGTGGATCGAATCGAGATAGCGGCGCATGCCACCTTCGCCGTCGCTGACATAGTTCCAGTGGCGGACGGAAATGGCGACGCGGCCCGTCGGCGCCGGCGGCTGACTGGAGGCTAGAATTTTCTCGATCCTGTCGGTTTCTGCCAGGGCAAAGACGGCATCGGCCACCACGTGGCACTTGCCGAAATCCTTCACCATATCCTGGATATGGTTTCTGGACCGTTCGTCACGCAGCAGGATGAGCGGGCTGCGGTCGAAGATCGGACTCAATTCCTGGCGGTTGTAACTTTTATTGAACGGGCCGAGCGATTGCGTGAAGAAGACCGGATCCTTGCCGAGCACGGCATCAAGCCGGAACTGATTGAGACGCCTCTCGAGATTGTAGTTCTCGACGAGATAGGTGCCGCCCGTCGTGACCACGAGATCGGCGCCAGTGTAGATATCGAGGCTGCGACGGTCACTCCGGCTGAAGAAAGTGCCAAGCGCGCTGCTCCCAAACCACCGCAGGGCCTGAAGGACAATTTTGTTGTAGATCGGTTTGATCCGGTTCTTCAGTCCATCGCCATTCTTGTACCTGAAAAGGGATTCCGACAGCAGCTTGTGAAATTCGAGGTCCGGATACTCCCTTTTCGGGTAGAGCCTCGCCGCGACCTCGGGCTGGCTGTCGAAGATGAAGAACTGCAGGTCGCTCCCGGCGACTGCCTTTAGGATGTGCCGGATCGCTAGGAGAATCGCTGCATCCCCGGTGTTCAGGCAGACTGTGTTTTCGACCACGATCTTCATGGAATTTACCTCATATCGTCAGCAGATTCCGCAGCTAGGCCGGCGGTGCTTAAGACGGGGGTGACCGAAAATGCTGCACGCCAGGACGATCCCGATGCGCTCCGCGTCACGATTAGGGCGCCGCACCAAGTCGGTGACCGCATGGTCCGAGTGGCACTAAAAGCAAGCCCGAGATTAACGCATCAATTTTGCAGTGCAACAGAAAACGTGGATCACTGCACCAAAAATGTTGCGATGCAGCAAGAGGTGTACTAGCATTCTTGTGGGTGGGCCAACAGCGGTCGAGTTTTCATGCTGCATGTCTTGTACCTTGTGCACGACGTTTCCGACCCGGCCGTGCGCCGAAGGATTACGATGCTCAAGGCAGGTGGGGCCCAGGTCACTTTGGCCGGCTTCCGTCGCACCACGAATCCGATTGCGGATGTCGAGGGATTGCGGCCGATCGACCTTGGCGCGACGCGTGATGGGCGATTCGGCCAGCGCCTCGCGGCGGTCGCCAAGGCGGCTCTATCGGTCGGCTCGAAGCTTGCCGGGGTGCCGAGGCCCGATCTCATCATCGCGCGCAACCTGGAAATGCTGGCGCTCGCCCGCCGCGCCAGTTCAGCCTTCGGTGCGTCGGTTCCGATCGTCTACGAGTGCCTCGACATTCATCGCCTTGTGCTGCGCAACGATGTCCTGGGCAAGGCGCTGCGCGCCACGGAACGCTTCCTGGCCAGGGACGTGAAGCTGCTGGTGACCAGTTCGCCTGCCTTCATCGCCAATTATTTCAAGCCGTTCGGCCAGGTCGCGGCACCCATCGAGCTGGTCGAAAACAAGTATTTCGAGGCCGCGGCGATCTTGCCTGGCGCCCCCGAGGCCTTGGAGAGTCCGCTCGGCCCGCCATGGCGGATCGGCTGGTTCGGCGCCTTGCGCTGCCGCCGTTCGCTCGAACTGCTGGCCGATTTCTCCCGCCGCATGGATGGACGCTTCGAGATCGTGCTGCGCGGCCGTCCGGCTTTGTCCGAATTCCCGGATTTCCATGGCTTCGTCGAAGCCGAACCATGGCTGTCGTTTCGCGGGCCCTACCGCAACCCGGAGGACATGGCGGCGATTTATAACGACGTCCATTTTTCCTGGGCGATCGATTTCTTCGAGGCGGGGCAGAACTCCGAATGGCTTCTGCCCAACCGGCTCTATGAAGGCTGTCGTTTCGGCGCGGTGCCGATCTCGATGGGCAACACCGAGACCGGGCGATTCCTCAAGCAGCAGGATATCGGCGTGCTCTTGCCGCAGGCTTCGCCCGAGGCGCTCGAAACCGCGCTCGGCAAGATGGAAGAGCATCTCTTCGCCAGGCTGAAGTCGCGTGTTCTGGCCCGCAACCCGAGGACCTGGAGCTACGATCGAAGCGATTGCCGGGCGCTCGTCGAGCGGTTGCGCGGCCTGACCGCCGTGCCCGGCTCCTTTGCAGCCGAGGCATTTGGCATAGGATGGCCAGAGATGGACAGAGGCGGATGACGCAGACTGAAAACCCCTCATCCTGCCTGATCGTTATTCCGTGCTTGAACGAAGCCGCCCATATCGGCGCGCTGCTCGATCAATTGCGACCCGCGGCCGCCAGGCTTGACGCCAGCATCATCGTCGCCGACGGCGGCAGCACCGACGGCACGCTGGCCATCGTCCAGGACATCGTTGCGAAGGACCAGCGCGTTATCCTGCTTCACAATGAGCGGCGCATCCAGAGTGCGGCGATCAATCTCGCCGTCGGCACGTTCGGTAAGGGTGCCGACTATCTCATCCGCATCGATGCGCATGGCGGCTATCCCGACGACTATTGCGACCGGCTGGTCGAGGAGGCATTGGCCACCGGCGCGGATTCGGTTGTGGTTTCGATGCTGACCAGCGGCAGCGGCACCGTGCAGAAGGCCGCCGCCGCGGCGCAGAATTCCAAGCTCGGCACCGGCGGCTCGAAGCATCGGCACCTTTCGGGAGGAGAGTGGATCGACCACGGCCATCACGCGCTGATGCGGATATCGGCCTTCGGGGCGGTCGGCGGTTATGACGAGACGTTCAGCCACAATGAGGACGCAGAGCTTGACTACCGCCTTCGTCAGGCCGGCTACAAGATCTGGATGAGCGGCAAGACGCAGATGGTGTACTATCCGCGCGCCTCGCTCATCGGCCTCTATTTCCAGTATCTCGGCTACGGTCGCGGCCGCGCCAAGAACGTGCTGAAGCACCGCGTCATCCCGAAGGTCCGGCAGATGGTGCCGCTGCTGGTGTTTCCGGTCGTGCTTCTGGCGGCCTTCTCTTTCGTGCATTGGCTGGCGGCGGTGCCGCTGCTGATCTGGGCGTCGGTATGCCTCGGCTACGGCATGTGGACGGCCATCCGCCAGCGCAATGCCGATATCGCGCTTGCCGGCGTCTCGGCGATGGTCATGCATCTTGGCTGGTCGGTCGGCTTCTGGCTGCAGCTTCTCGGCCTCGGGTCGCGGCGCGGGGTGGCGTGATGACGGCGCAGGCCAAGAACCGCGGCATCGACATCGGCGTCTGCACGTTCCGCCGACCGGAACTGGCTGACACGCTGCGCTCGCTCGACGCCATGGAGATTCCGGCGGGATTCGATGTCAGCATCGTCGTCGCCGACAATGACGACGCCCCGACCGCCCGTGATCTGGTGACGGCGCTGTCGCGGGAATTGACGGTGCCGATCCGCTATCAGCATGCCCCGGCGCGAAACATCTCGATCGCCCGCAACGCTTGCCTCGACGCCAGCACCGCAGATTTCGTCGCCTTCATCGATGACGACGAGACGGCCACGCCCGCATGGCTCGCCGAACTGGTCGCTATGGCTGAAGCAAGCGGTGCCGCCGCTGTGCTCGGCCCGGTCAGGGCGCACTATCGCCCGGATGCGCCGGACTGGATGCGGCGCGGCGATTTCCATTCGACCTTGCCCGTCTGGGTGCGCGGCGAGATCCAGACCGGCTACACCTGCAACGTTCTGCTGCGGATGGGATCGGACAGCCTGCGCGGCCGCCGCTTCAGCCTGGCGCGCGGCCAGACCGGCGGCGAGGACACCGAGTTCTTCGACCAGATGCACAAGGCCGGCGGCCGCATCGCTTTTGCGCCGGAAGCCTGGGTCGACGAGGTGGTGCCGCGCACAAGGGCGGCATTCGACTGGCTCGGCCGCCGCCGCTTTCGCGTCGGGCAGACGCATGGCCACCTGCTGGGGCGCAACGCGCGGGGCATCGGCCTGGTCAAGCAGGTCGGCCTGGCGTCGGCAAAGGCCATCTATTGCTTCGCCTCGGCACTTCCGGTCCTCATCAGTCCGGTTCGAAGGAACCGAAGCGTGCTACGCGGCATTATGCATGTCGGCGTCGTCAGCGGCCTTGTCGGCATCCGCGAAATCCGGCTCTACGGCCAGCCTTCGCCACAGGAGGGAGGCAATCGTGCAGCCTGATGTGAGCTTCGTGATTGCCGCCTATAACGCCGAGGCGACCCTCGACCGGGCGATCGCCAGCGCTATCGCCCAGAACAACGTCAGCGTCGAAATCATCGTCGTCGACGACCAGTCGCGCGACGCAACGCTCGATGTGGCGCGGGCCTATCCGCAGGATATCGTCCGCGTCGTCGCCCTTGCCAGCAATCGCGGCCCTGGCGGCGCCAGGAATGCGGGCCTCGACGCCGCCCGAGGCAGGTGGATCGCGGTTCTTGATTCCGACGACGCCGTCTTTCCCGATAGGCTCGCCGCCATGATCGCGCGTGCCGAGAGTGCAGGCGCCCAGATCGCCGTCGACAACCTCCAGGTCATTCGCGAGGACGGTGTCATCGAGGACGCGATGTTCCCGCGGCACTATCTGGAAGGCTTGCGCGAAATTTCGCTAGCCACCTACATCGCCGGCAACGTCCTCTTCGAATCGAAGTTCAATCTCGGCTATCTCAAGCCGATCTTCCAGCGCGAGTTCCTGAACGAGAACGGACTTCGCTATGATGAAAAACTGATCATCGGGGAAGACTACATCCTCCTGGCCAACGCCTTGGCCATGGGCGGCAAATGCGTCGTCGAACCTGATATCGGCTATGCCTACCATATCCGCAGCGGCTCCATCTCCCGCGTGCTCGAGCTTCACCATGTCGAAGCGATGCACAGGGCAGATGCGGTGTTCGCTCAAACTCATCAGATGGATGACGCCGCTCGGGCCGCGTTCGCCCGGCGCGGCCGCAGCCTGCGCAAGGCCGCTTCATTCCTGTCGATGGTTCAGCACATCAAGGCGCGGTCACCGCTCAAGGCGATCCTGACAGCGCTCGGCGACCCGGCGGCGGTCAGGCATATGGGCATGCCGATCGCCGTGCGGTTGCGAAGAATGGCGGCGCAGTTTGCCGTTGGGGTGGGCAGGTGAAGATGCAGGCACATGGAGGTTTTCGTGGCCTGTGAATGGACTGAAGTCGATCTCCTCAGAAGGAATTTGCGATGAAGAAAATCAGGAAGGCCGTGATACCGGTGGCGGGGCTTGGAACACGGTTCCTGCCGGCGACCAAATCGATGCCGAAGGAAATGCTTCCCGTCGTCGATAGGCCTGTCGTGCAATATGCGGTGGACGAGGCCTTCGAGGCGGGCATCGAGCACATCGTGTTCGTGACCGGTCGCAACAAGGCGGTAATCGAGGACTATTTCGACCTCCATCCGGAACTGATCGGAACCCTGGAACAGACCGGCAAGAAGGCGCAGTTGCAGTCGCTGGAAAGCCTTTTGCCGGTGGCCGGCGCCACCAGCTTCATCCGCCAGCAATCGCCGCAAGGCCTCGGCCATGCCGTCTGGTGCGCGCGCGAAGTCATCGGCAACGAGCCCTTCGCCTTGCTGCTGCCGGACATGGTCTCCTTTGGCGGGCGCGGATGCCTCGCCGAAACCGTCGACCTCTACGAGCGAACCGGCGGCAATGTCATCGCCGTCGAGCGTTGCGAACCAACCGAGACCAACAAATACGGCATCGTTGGCCGCGGCGCCGAGATCGGCAGTGGCTTCGAGGTGACGGCGATGGTCGAAAAGCCGGCGCCGGCCAACGCGCCGTCGAACTTCTACATCAACGGCCGCTACATCCTGCAGCCCGAGATCTTCGCGCTTCTGGGCAATCAGCAGCGCGGCGCCGGCAACGAGATCCAGCTGACGGACGCAATGGTCCGTCTGTCGAAGGATCAGCCGTTCTTCGCCCAGCCTTTCAAGGGTCGCATGTTCGACTGCGGTTCCAAGGAAGGGTTCATCCAGGCCAACATCGCCTTCGCGCTGGCGCGCGACGACATGAAGGGCCCGGTTTTCGAGATGCTTCAGGAGTTCGTCCGGACGCATGAACGTCAGGAAGAAGCCGCATAATGCCCATGTTTCGGGAGCATTTTCAGATGGTGGATGGCGCGGGGCGATAGGCTTTGCGCTGTCTGGCACGAGGTTTGCGTCGTTTTGCGCAAACGCTCCCGATCTTGGCGGCGCCTGCAAGCCAAAGCATGATCCCGGAAAGTGGGTCCCGGTTTCCGGAAAAGATCATGTTCAAACAGTGAGATAGAGCCCATTGCGATCAATCGGAATGGGACCGGCTCTAGAATTGGACCGAAGATGAACTATGCCAACTTTCCTCTCGACAAGAGGATGCCATTGCCGAATTCAGACGCAGGAGACGGCGAAGACTTCATCGATATCGAGCGGCTGCTTGGCATGGCCGCACGGCAAGCCAAGGTGGTTGCCGTGTGCGCCATCATCGGTCTCATTCTTGGCGTGCTCTATCTGCAGACCACGCCGCCCAAATATCAGTCGGTCAGCAGCGTGCTGATCGACGAAGGCTTGAACAAGATCGTCGATGACATCTCAGCGGCATCGACAACCATGCAGACCGATTCCGCCATCCTGAGCCAGATCGAAATACTGAATTCGACGCGGCTTGCCGCCGTGGTGGTCGACAAGCTGAAGCTCGACCAGAACGATGCGTTCATGAATCCGCCCGTATCGGCTCTGGCCCAGGGCGTCGGTCTGGCCCGGAGCCTGATCCAGTATGTTCGCCCCAGCCCCGCCACGCCGGGCGTCGGTGACATCAGCAAGCTCGACCCCGCCGCCCGCGATGCGCTTATCGCCACGTCTCGTCGCGACTACGCGATCCTCAAGCTGCAGAATGAGGTCCAGGCGGAGCGCACCGGGCGAAGCTTCGTGATCACCATAGGTTATCAGGCAACGGATCCGGCCCTCGCAAACGCGGTCACCAAAGCCTATGCCGATGCCTATCTCGCCGATCAGCTCGATGCCAGCTTCGACGCCACCGAGCGGGCGGCGGTCTGGCTGCAGGGCCGGTTGACGGAATTGCGCCAGAGCTCGCAGGCGGCATCGCTCGCGGTCGAGAAATTCAGGGCCGAACATGGCTTGGCCGCCAACAGCGATGGTCAGCTGATGAGCGACAAGCAACTCTCCGATCTCAACGCCCAGCTCATCGTCGCGCAGGCCGACACCGCACGCGCCAGTGCCCGCTACCAGCAGTACAAGGCAATTGTCGAAAGCGGCTCCGACAACGCTTTCAAGGATGCCGCCATATCGAGTGACCAGCCGAGCAGCTCGGTCATCGCGGCGCTCAAGACCCGCTACCTCACGGTCTCCAAGCGGCTGCAGGACGTCGAGGCGAATTTCGGCCCCCAGCATCCGCAGGCGGTGGCGCTTACCAAGGAGAAGACCGACATATCGACGCAGATTTTCGGCGAACTGAAGCAGCTGACCGAAAGCTATCGCAACGAATATGAAGTGGCGCAGGCGCGCGAGACCGCGCTCAGGGCCAATGTCGCGGCCGCACAAGGCAAGAGCTCCGTTGACAACCAGACGCAGGTCAAGCTGCGTGAACTCGAACAGCAGGCGACGGCGCTCACCACGCTCTATCAGACCTTCCTCGGCCGCTACGAGGAAGCCGCGCAGCAGCAATCCTTCCCGGTCGGCAAGATCCGCGTCATCTCGGACGCCTCGATGCCGACCTCCGCGTCAAGCCCACGCACGATCATCGTGCTGGGACTTTCGCTGGTTCTTGGCATGCTGATGGGCGCCGGCTTCGGCGGCCTGAACGAGTTCAACGAACGGTTCTTCAGGACCGGCGAGGATGTACGCGACCGGGTCGGCCTGAAATTCCTCGGCTATCTGCCGATGATCGGCGGCAAACTCGGCAAGGAAGAAAAGCCTGGCGATACCCAGGTGGATGCCAAGACCGCCAAATCGCTGTCGGCCGCGGAAAAACGGGCGCGCATGCGGGTCAGCATCGATTCGCCTGCCTCGATGTTCTCCGAAACGCTGCGCAGCGCCAAGATTGCCTTCGACGTCGTGCTGGAAGGGCAAGGCAGCCGCGTCATCGGCATCATCTCGGTGCTTCCCGGCGAGGGCAAGTCGACGGTCGCGGCCAATCTCGCCGGCCTGCTTGCCGCCAATGGCGCCAAGACGTTGCTGATCGATGGTGACCTGCGCAATCCCGGCCTCAGCCGTGGCCTCGGCATGGAAGCCGAGCAGGGCTTGATGGAAGCGGTGGTCAACGGCCAGACCTGGCAGTCCGTCGGCAAGATCGACAGGCAGACGAAGCTGGCGATCATCCCGGCCGTGCTGCGCGGCAACTTCTCGCATACCAGCGAACTCCTCTCCTCCGCCGGCATGCGGCGCTTCATCGGGAACGCCAAGGAGACATTCGAATACATCGTCGTCGATCTGCCGCCGCTTGGACCAGTGGTCGATGCCAAGGCCTTCGCGCCGCTGGTCGACGGTTTTCTGCTCGTCACCGAATGGGGGCGCACGCCGCGCGCCATGGTCAGGTCGATGCTGGAATCCGAACCGTATGTCGCCAACAAGATCGTCGGCGCGGTGCTGAACAAGGTCGATCTGAAGAAGCTGGCCAAATACGGATCGTTCGGCGGCTCGGAAAAGTTCTTCGATAAATACTCGACCTACTATCTGGAAAAATCGGAAGTGCGCAGCAAGGCACCGGTCTGATTTGACCGCTGCCAGGGCAAGGCCGGCCGCGTTCATTGTGGCTGCACGTGACGTGGCGATGCGCTAACCGGAGCAGACGATTGGCTACGCGGCCTTGAGCCGGCAGCGGAAATGGTGCGGTCGAGCAGTAGCCGGATGCGTGGCTCGGCTTAGGTCGCCACCAGCTTGCCGCGATCATCGTCGCGCCGATTGCCATCGACCGGAGATAGAGATAAGGCGCTCCGGCGCGGACCATCGCCACTCAAGCATCGCAGCCCCGACAAGCCAAGCCCTTCAGCGGCTCAAAGGCCGATCCCGCGCTCCTTCAGGGCGGCGGCGATCTCGTCGAGAATGACCGGGTCGTCGATGGTCGCCGGCATCGCCCATTCTTCCTTGTCGGCGATCTTCTGCATGGTGCCGCGCAGGATCTTGCCCGAGCGTGTCTTGGGCAGGCGCTTGATCGTCACCACCGTCTTGAAGGCGGCGACCGGGCCGATGCGTTCGCGCACCAGGCCGACCACCTCGGTCTCGATGAGGCCGATATCGCGCGTCACACCAGCATTCAGCACCACGAAGCCGAGCGGAACCTGCCCTTTCATGGCGTCGGCAATGCCGATGACCGCGCATTCGGCGACATCGGGATGCGCCGAAAGCACCTCTTCCATGGTGCCGGTCGACAGCCGGTGGCCGGCGACATTGATGATGTCGTCGGTGCGGGCCATGACGTAGAGATAGCCGTCCTCGTCGACCATGCCGGCATCCGCCGTTTTGTAGAAGCCGGGGAACTCGTCGAGATAGGCTTGGCGGAACCGTTGATCGGCGTTCCACAGCGTCGGCAGGCAGCCGGCCGGCAGCGGCAGCTTGACCACCACATTGCCCAGCGTGCCGCGCGGCACTTCGTGGCCCGCATCGTCGAGCACGCGGATATCGTAGCCAGGCATCGGCACGCCCGGTGAGCCGTATTTCACCGGCAGCAGGCCGAGGCCGGCGGGATTGATCGTCATCGGCGAGCCGGTCTCGGTCTGCCACCAATGGTCGATCACCGGCACGTTCAGCTTCTGCTCCGCCCATTTGATGGTTTCAGGGTCGGCGCGCTCGCCGGCGAGGAACAGCGTGCGGAATTTCGACAAATCGTATTTCGCGATGAACTCGCCCTTCGGATCCTGCCCCTTGATGGCGCGGAACGCGGTCGGCGCGGTGAAAAGTGCTACGACACCGTATTCCGATATCACCCGCCAGTAGGTGCCGGCATCGGGCGTGCCGACAGGCTTGCCCTCGAACAGGATGCTGGTGCAGCCATGCAGCAGCGGCCCGTAGACGATATAGGAATGGCCGACCACCCAGCCGACATCGGATGCCGCCCAGAACACCTCGCCCGGCTTGACGCCGAACTCGTTTTCCATCGTCCATTTCAGCGCGACCATGTGGCCGCCATTGTCGCGCACGATGCCCTTGGGCTGGCCGGTCGTGCCCGATGTGTAGATGATGTAGAGCGGATCGGTAGCGAGCACCGGCACGCAATCGATATTGGCGCCCGCTGCCCGTTCGCGGGCGACGGCATCGGCGTAGTCGATGTCGAAATGCTCCCTGAGGTCGCAGCGCAGTTGGTCGCGCTGCAGGATCAGGCAGGCGTCCGGCTTGTGGCGGGAAATCTCGATCGCCTTGTCGAGCAGCGGCTTGTAGGCGACGACGCGGCCCGGCTCCAGGCCGCAGGAGGCGGAAATGATCAGCTTCGGCCTGGCGTCGTCGATGCGGGTGGCGAGCTCATGCGAGGCAAAGCCGCCGAACACCACCGAATGCACCGCGCCGATGCGGGCACAGGCCAGCATGGCGATGGCCGCCTCGGCCACCATCGGCATGTAGATGATAACGCGGTCGCCCTTGCGAATGCCGCGGTTCTTCAGCACCGAGGTGAGTGCGACCACCTCGCGCTTGAGTTCGGCATAGGTGAATTTCTTGACCGTGCCGGTGATGGCGCTGTCATGGATCAGCGCGATCTGGTCGGCGCGTCCGCCCGCCACATGGCGGTCGATGGCGTTGTAGCAGGTGTTGCAGGTGGCGCCGGTGAACCATCGGCCATAGACCCCGGCAGTGGCGTCGAACACCTTGTCGTAGGGCGAATACCAGTCGATGGCGCCGGCCGCGTCAGCCCAGAATTGCTCCGGGTCGCGTTTCCAGCCGTCATAGACCTCGTGATAGCGTGAAGCCATAAGGCCCTCCCCAGGAACGATTTTCTTCCCTCCAGATAGCGCGCTCTAACCTTGGCCGCAAATGTACGCCATTGTGCTGACGACATCGACCTGGTGCTTGGGGGCAAGCTGCTATGAAATTGCGATATGGGATTGGAGCCGCGATGTTTGCCAGGCGATCCTTGCTTCCATCCTTCCTGGCTGTCTTGCTCGCGATCTCCACCGGAGCCGCTCAGGCCGGCGATGCCGCGGCACGGCGTATCATCGGCTTTTCGCCCGACGGTGCCTATTTCGCCTTCGAGCAATATGGAAAGCTCGATGCCGGCGCCTCGGACTCCGGCTGGTCGGAGATCGACATCATCGACACGCGCACCGATGAATTCGTCGGCGGCAAGCCGATCCTCGTCGTCGACGCGTCGGAGGAAGCGACGCTGACCCTGGAACAGGCGAGGGCGCAGGCCGCCGTCAGGGCGGCGCCCGTTCTTGCCAGATATGCCATCGCATCGCGCGGCGATCAGACAGCTTCCGATAAGTTCACCTTTCCAGGTGAGATGATTGCCTACAACGACATTTCCCGCCTCGAACAGGTGTCGCAGAAGTGGCTGGCGCCGCTCTATGGCGAAACGGATATTTCGACCATCCAGCTCGATCAGATCCTGGCGGCCAGCACGGGCGATTGTTCGGCGAGTTTCGATGCGGCGCGGCAAGGCGATACATCCGGCAAGGCGCTCGGCTTCCGGCTGACGCTGCAAGGGCAAGACAGCAAGCCGTTCAAGATCCTGCACGAGGACAAGGCCGTGCCGGGCTCAAGAAACTGCCCGACCTCCTACAGCCTGTCGGAATCCTACGAATTCACCCCGGCCGGCAAGCCGGCGGTGATCGTCGTGCTGGTACAGCGTTTCAGCCAGGGTTTTGAGGGGCGTGATCGCCGCTTCCTCGCCGTGACCGGGCAACCGCGCTGACACGACGGCCCAAAGTTGCCCTGTCGATGACTATTGATTGTTCTAGATAGGCAGGGCCACAAGCATGAGACCAATGCCGCCAGCGATCAAAATTGCCGTCGCCAGCGCTTTTCTGTGACGTTCGAAGCTCGTCGGAGCCCGCTCCCAATTGTAACCCATACGCTATCTCCCCAAGACCCAGGCAGGCTTTACCTTACTCCAGGGAAGAAAAGCAACGGCCGAGCCGGTCGGTTCCCTTGTCCATGCCTCGCCTTGGCGTCTATTTCTGAGACGATTCCGGCCGGGAGCAGGCCGCGGATGCGATTTCGCGACCGGGACGAGGATCTGTCGGAACGCAAAACCGCGGCTGCCCGCCGCCGGTCTCCATGATCGGCTGATAGACAGCGTTCCATCGCCGCGCTATCTGAAATCCGGGGTTTTTGCATGGCTTGGTGGGGTTGGTGATGGAAATTGGCTCTGGAACGGTTCTGCGGCTGGCGGAAGACGCTTCGGTCCAGCATGTCGGCGATGGTGCAGTCGTGCTTTTGGCGCGCAGCGGCCAGCTTTACACATGCAACGGCACGACCGAAGCCTTCCTCGACAAGGTGGACGGCGCGCGCAACCTCGACCAGATCGTCGACCTGCTTTGCGGGGAGTTCGAGGTCGACAAGGGGACGCTCGATCAGGATATGGCGTCACTGGCCACCGATCTGATCGAGGAAGGTATCCTCGCCGCGCCGGGTGCTTGATGGCTAAAGATACGCGCCTGATGGCCGACGGTCCGCTCATGCGCGCCTTGTTTCGCTGCCATCTCTGGGCAAGCGCGCGGCTGATGCCGTTCCTGGTCGCCAACCGCAGCTTCGAGGACGTGCTCAAATGGGCGCCGCTCACCTCGTCGACGCCCTATCGCGGCTTGCCGTCCGCCTACATCGTCGCCAGCGTCAACCGCACCGTCCGCCATCCCTGGCTGATGCGCGACCGCAGGTGTCTGAGAGAGGGTCTGCTCGGCCATCGTTTCCTGCGCCTTGCCGGCTTCGATCCGGACCTGCGCTTCGGCGTTGATCCCCAGTCGATGCACGCGCCACGCATGTCGGCGCATTGCTGGGTCTGCCTCGACGGCAGGCCGGTGGTCAGCGACAGCCTTCCCGGCATGGTCGAGATCTACCGTCACCATGCCGATGCCACGAAGGTGCGTCCCGCTTGACCAGACCTTCAGCGTGCTACGCCCTCAACGGCCAGATTCTCGGCATATCGGCCGAGCGCACCGAGCTGTGGCGGGATTTCGACAGGATGTTCGCCGGCCTGCGTATCGCCGAACCCGTCGAGCCGGGCTTTCGCCTTGATATCACCGAGACCGACACCTTGGATGAGACACCCCACGGATCCCTCGTTTTCGATGGTGAGGTCCCGGAGGATGGCCACTGCCGGATGATTGAGGCCGGCGGCACCATCCATCTCGTCTTTCCCGCACGTCTCACCGTCTCGATCAAGAGCGACGAGGGTTGGGCCGAGCTCCGGGTGCGCCCCGGCACGAAAGTCGCCTGGACGGCCTGGATGCTGGTGCTCGACGCCGCGCTCGACGCTGGCGGCCAGCATATGCTGCATACCGCGGGCCTGACGTTGCCGGGCAGCGATGCGGTGGTGCTGATCCATGCCCCGAGCGGCACCGGCAAGACCACGACGTCGCTGGCTCTGGCAACGCAGGGCTTTGGCCTCTGCTCCGACGACGCCATGATCGTGAATGTCGCTTCAAGCAAGGTCGTGGCCTGGGGCTTGCCGCGCGCCGTCAAGATCCACCGGAAGACGGCGCAGATGATTCCGCGGGTGGCGCCATGCCTCGGCCAGACGTGGGATCGCAACGGCGAACAGCCCGTCTCGCTTGAAAGGCTGGCCGGGATCGTGCGGGTAGAAAACGCGTCCGCCAGGCCGGTAGCGGCCCTTCTGCACTTGGCGCGCTCCGCCGACAGCCAGACCCGGCTCGTCGCCATGGCCAGGACCGACGCAATGGTGGCGCTGGCAGTGGACAATGTCCGCACGGGCATGACCGGGCTGCTGCCGATGCAAAAACGCCGGTTGGCGACCATCGCCGGGCTGGTCAATTCGGTGCCGACCTTCCGGTTGGAGGTGGGCGCGCACCCGGCCGACGCGGCGGCGCTGATCAGCTCTACCCCGGATTGACGTCAAGTCAGGCAAGCTGTGGCCTGGCCTTGGCCAGCCGCTGGATCCATCGGAAGGCGTCGCGGCGCAGGCGCGAACCAAGCTTGTCCCTGGAATTGACGCCGAGCAGCGTATTCGTGGTGATCAACCGTCTGGCCAGCCGTATCGAGAGATCGGGCTTGATGCGGCCGGCGAGTTCAAGCGCACGGGTCTCCTCGAACAATTCGCCGGTCACATTGAGCACAACAGCCAGTTCGAGCTCGATCCCGGTCATGCGGGCAGCGTCGAACAGGCGCGCTTCCGCTTCCGCCGACTGCAACGCCCGCACCCCTTGCAGCACGTCGACGCAAAGCTGCAGCCGGTGGAATTTGTGGCCGCCGGCGGCATGCACGATGGCAATCGTCAAAAGCGCCGCCGGCGTGTCCGTCGCCTCGCCGTCGATGGCGCGCAATTCAGGGAAACCCAGCGACAGGCGCCGCCGCATGCCGGTGTCATGCACCAGATCGCCATGCAGTTCGACCAGCAGGCTCGAATTCTCCTTCTCCAGCCATTTGAACTCCTGCAACTCGTAGGATTGCGCCTCGTTGCTGCCAAGCTCGAAGCCGCATGCCGCGATCACCCGGTTTGCCCGCGCCAGGTTGGCCGGCTCGACCAGTATGTCGATGTCGGTGAACGGCCTGTCGGCGACGTTGCGGTAGAGTTTGCGCGCGAAGACCGGCCCCTTGACGATCCGCGCCGGAACGTTGTCCGCCGCCAGCCCCTTCATGATGCGGTCGCCATGGTACCGCAGCAGCATCGACTGGCCGGTGGCGATCGTCGCCTTCTGGCGCAGATCCTCCAGTCTGTCCCGCAGCCCCTGATCCGGTGGCAGCCGCGCGTCGCCGCTGAGCTTGCGCAGCATGATCGGCAGGACACCATGGAACTCGGCATTGTCGAGCAGCGCCGTCAGGGACTTTGCCGGCAAATTATCGGCGTCGAAGGCCGACGCTTCCGGATCGGCGTAGCGCAGCAGCAGCTTTTCTTCGGGTGGGGTGAGAGATGGCAGCATCAACCCGGACAATGTTGCGGCTAAAGGGATTGTCCAGGATGGTTGCAGAAAAGCGGAGTGGAAGCCAGCGTTACATGCCCCATCGCAGTGCCGCCGTGCGCACCGGCGCATCCCAGAATGCCGTCGTCTCGTCGTCGAGCATGGTGAGTGTGATCGAGCAGCCGGCCATGTCGAGCGAGGTGACGTAGGAGCCGACCAGCGAACGGGTCACCGTCACGCCGTGCTTCTCGAAAATCGCCCGCGCGCTGTTGTACATCAGATAGAGTTCCATCAGCGGCGTGCCGCCGAAGCCATTGACGAACAGCAGCGCCGGGCCTTTCGCCCCGTCGCCGAGATCGCCCAGGATCGCGGCACAAATCTCCTGCGCGATAGCATCGGCGCTTTTCAACGTATCGCGCCGGCGGCCGGGCTCGCCATGGATGCCGACGCCGAATTCCATCTCGCCGTCGCCGATGTCGAAAGTCGGCTTGCCCGCCGCCGGCACCGTGCAACTGGTCAGCGCCACGCCCATGGAGCGGGTGGCAGCGTTGACGCGGTCGCCCACTGCCTTCAACGACGCCAGCGCCAGGCCATGTTCGGCCGCCGCGCCGACGATCTTTTCCACCACCAACGTGCCGGCGACGCCACGCCGGCCGGTCGTATAAGAAGAATTCTCGACGGCGACATCGTCATTGGTCACGACCTGCTGGATCCCTTCCGACATCTCTGCCGCCATGTCGAAGTTCATCACGTCACCCTCGTAGTTCTTGACGATGAACAGGCAGCCGGCGCCGGTGTCGACGGCTTCCGCCGCCGCCAGCATCTGGTCCGGTGTCGGCGAGGTGAACACCTGGCCGGGGCAGGCAGCGTCCAGCATGCCATGGCCGACAAAGCCGCCATGCAGCGGCTCGTGGCCGGAGCCGCCGCCGGAGATCAGCGCCACCTTGCCCGGCCGCAAGGTCTTGCGGCGGATGAATTTGTGCTCGTCGCCAAGCACCAGGATGTCGGCATGGGCGGCAACGAAACCGTCGAGGCTCTCGGTCAGCACCGTGTCCACCGAATTCATGAATTTCTTCACGGCCGTCTCCTCCCGAAATAGGCGTGACATCGAAGCAATTCCAGGAAAAGTGTGTAACGGTTTTCCGTCCGGAATTGCGTACAAACTCCAAGGGGTCAGCCACCCTTGCCGGTGATGCTGGTGATCTTCTGGATGAAGTCGTTGACAGCCCTGTCGAGCGCGGCGTTCTGCTTGTCGTCGCCGAAATCCGGCACGATCAATGAAACATGCCGCGTCTTGCGCATGCCTGCCGCGACCGACATTTTTCCCGGATGCGCCTGATGATAGGCTGCGAGAAACTGATCGCGCTCTGCCGGGCTGAAATGGCACACCGAAAATATAGCCGGCAAATGTTTTGACGGGATCGGGATCGAATAGGCCGGGCTCGAAATCTGCGTGACGAAGCTGCGATGCTTGCCGAGCGCGTCGGCGAGGCGCTGGCGCATGCCGGACGGCCGCTGGTCGATGACGTGCGACAGGATCGTCTTGTAGGCGCGGATTGCCTCATCGGAACCGGGTTCGGGTGTCTTGTCGATCATGCCAGCCGCGCCTAGACCGAAATATCGGCGATGGCCGCCTTGGCCATGGCGAGTTGCGCCGGCGCGACGGAAAGTTCGCGCAGGCCGGCCTCGAGCAGCGACGGGATCGAGGCGGGATCGCCGCCGGCATCGCCGCACAGGCTGACCGGAATCTTTTCACGCTGGCCAAACGCGGTCACGGCGGCGATCAGCCGCAGCACGGCCGGATGACGGACCGAATTGAGATGTGCCACGGCGGCGTTGTCGCGGGCCGCAGCCATGACATATTGGGTGAGATCGTTGGAGCCGATCGAGAAGAAGGCGGCCTCGGCAAAGGCTTCCGGCACGATCGCCACCGAAGGCACCTCGACCATGATGCCGAGCGGCGGCATCCTGTGCGCGATGCCGCGCGCGGCAAGTGCTGCCTGTTCCTCGGCGAACATCGCCGCTGCCTGCCTGTATTCCACAATAACGGCGATCATCGGGAACATCACCTTCAGACTGCCGTGCACGGCGGCGCGCAACAGCGCACGAATCTGTACACGAAAAACCTCCGGTCTTGCCAGCGACAGCCTGATGCCGCGCAGGCCAAGAAACGGGTTGCTCTCCTCGACGGTGAAGCCCGGAACCGGCTTGTCGCCGCCGGCATCGACGGTACGGATCGTCACTGGCTTGCCGCCGGCCCACTCCAGCACCTTGCGGTAGGCGCGATATTGCGTCTCCTCATCCGGAAGCGTCCTGCCGAACAGGAATTCGGTGCGCATCAGGCCGACACCGTCGCAGGTGACGATGTCGATGCCGTCGACTTCGGACGGGTCGGCGATGTTGACCTGCACGCGCACCACCGTGCCGTTCTTGGTCACCGCCGGCCGCGCCAGGAACGTTCCAGCCCGGTCGCGGCGCGCCGAGAACGACGACGACGATTGGCGAAAGGCGGCGATATCGGCCCTGGAGGGCAACAGAACGATGCCGCCATGTTCGGCGTCGAGCAGGGCGATACCCGCAAGGTGAGCCGGCGAAGCGCCCAGCCCGACTACCATGGGAACGCCGCGCGAGCGCGCCAGCATGGCGACGTGGCTGGCGGTGCTGCCCGCCTTCAGCGCGATGCCGCCGCCGCTGCTCCAGTCGGTCTCGAGAAAGCGCGTCGGCGCGATGTCATCGCCATAGAGAATGGCGCCGGCCGGTGCCGGGATGTCGCTATCCCTGGTCAGCGCCCGCAGCACCTGGTCCCTGATGTCGCGTATGTCGGCGGCACGCGCGCGGAAATAGTCCTGGTCTGAGGCATCGTAGCCGGCGATCTCGGCATCCAGTGCCTGTCGCCACGCCACATCGGCGGGTTGACCAGTCCCGATCGCGGCAAAGGCCGGGCTGCTCAGCGCATCGTCTTCCAGCATGGCGATTTGAAATTCAAGAATGTCGGCGGCGTCGCCGTTGGCGGTTTGGATCAATGCGGTGAGACGAGCGGCCGCACTGGCGATTGCGCTCTCAAGCGCGGCCTTCTCTCCGGCGGCTGTGGCCTTGCCGACATAGGATGCGGCAATCCGGTCGAGATCGAACAGCGGCCCCTCGGCATAGCCGGCCGAGGCCGAAATGCCTTGCAGCCTAAGCGGTCCGGACATGGTCCGTGCCTTCATCGAAGTCGCGCCGCACCAGTTCGACCAGCGCGTCGACGGCATCATCGGCGCCGTCGCCGCTCGCCCTGATGTGCAGCAGCGTGCCTTTCGGCGCCTTGGCCGCCATCACCTTGACGATGCTCTTGGCGTCGAACCATGGCCCGTTGGCGGCCAGCGCTATTTCCACCTCGGCGGCAAAAGTCTTGGCCAGCTTGGTGAACTTCACCGAAGGACGCGCGTGCAGGCCCACCTCGTGGGTGATCACAACGGTCGCTTCGGCTGCTGCGGACATGTCGTCAAGCTTCCCGTTCACTCACGACGGCGACAATTCATGTGCCGTCGCCACCACTTCTTTCAGCGAGGCACCGCCTGAGGCCTCGGTCGCCGCCATGATCGCGCCCTCGACGATCGGCGCGTTGCACACGATGATCTTTTGCGACCGTGGCTCGCCGATCATCTCCACCGCCATTTCGCTGTTGGTCTCGGCGCCGCCGAGATCGACCAGGATGGCGACACCGGCTTCCGACCAGGCCTTGTCGATGGCGCCCATGATCGCCTCGACATTGGTTCCGAGCCCGCCATGGCCGTTTCCGCCGCACCATGCAAGCGGCACTTCGTCGCCCACCATCTGCCGCACCATGTCGGCCGTGCCCTCGGCGACCAGCGGCGAATGCGAGACGATGACGATGCCGACATTGCTCATGGCTGACCTTCCAGCGTTTCGACGATCGTGCGCACCAGAAGCGCGGTCGAACGCGCGCCGGGATCCATATGGCCGATCGAGCGGTCGCCGAGGAACGAGGCGCGGCCACGCAGGGCCTTCATTGACACGGTCGCCTTAGCCGCGGCGTCGGCGAAGTCAGCGATTTCCGATCCAGTCTTTCCCTCGACCAGCGCGTCATGCACCGGCTGCAGCACGTCGAGCATGGTTTTTTGCCCAACCTGCGACTTGCCACGCGCGGCCACCGCTTCGATCGCCTTGCCAAAAGCCGCCGTCAGATCGGCGCGGTCGGGCGCCGCCGAAATCTCCTTGCCGAGCGCCAGGAACAGGGTGCCGAACAGCGGACCGGAGGCGCCACCGACCGTCATCACCAGCTTGGTGCCGATCGCCTTCAGGGCCTCGGGCAATGGCTTGGCAGCAAACGCTTCGGCCTCGGCCCGCACCGCCTCGAAGCCGCGCTTCATGTTCAGCCCGTGGTCGCCGTCGCCGATCGCCTGGTCGAGCGCCGTCAACTCTTCGGCGTGAGCGGCAATCGCATCCGCGGCGGCCGCGATCAACCCGGCAAGGTTCAGCGCCGCCATGTCACTCGCATTCCTGGTTTCCACCTTTCCGGCAGTATCGAAAGAACGGTCATTCGACAACTGGAGCATGCGTCAGGCCGCTTCATGCAGCGCGGCGGCGGCCGCGAAGACCTCGGCTACCGCATAGGCGCCGGGGTCTACAACACCTTGCAGCTTGCCGCCGACATAGGCGGATCGTCCGGCTTTCGCCCTGTCCATGGCGGCAGTGGCCTCGGCACCGCGTCGGGCCGCTGGTGCCGCATCTTCCAGGCCGTTGGCGGCGAGCGCTTTCAGCGCTGGTTCCAGGGCATCAATCATCGTGCGATCCCCCATCCTTGCACCGCCATAGAACGTCATCCGCTCCAGGCCGGCTAGCAGCGCCTCGGCCAGGTTCGCGCCGCCGTTCAGAGCCTGCGCCGCCGCGGTGAAGAAGATCGACAGCAGCACGCCGCTGGAGCCGCCCATGGAGGCGCTCAGTATGTTACCTATCGCACCAAGGGTCGCGGCAGGTTCGGCAAGCGGCAGCGTGTCGAGCCGTTCCAGCACGCTGCGTGCGCCGGTCGCTGCCGTCGAGCCGGTGTCGCCGTCGCCTGCCTTGGCGTCCAGCGCGTTCAAGGTGCCTTCGAGCGCGATCAGCCTTTCGCAGACCGTGACGACCAGCCGTCTGGTGCGTGCATCCTGGGTGGGCTTGGGCACCGCGCTCTGTCCGGCCGCTTTCGCCATCGGCACGACGGCAGGCGGCACAACGGGCTTTGCCGGCATCCAGGCATGCGGGCCGACCGGCGCCAGCAAGGCTGTTTCGCGTGCCGCGTCGAGCCGGATCAGCGACAGCGAGAAGCCGTTCATGTTGAGCGCCGTCATCAGCGGGCCCGGGCCGATCGTCAGCTTGATCGCTTTGGCGAGTGGTGCGGCAAGCACCGCGTTGGCGATAACGGACATTTCGAGCGGTGGCACCGAACCGAGATTATTGATCAGCAGGGCGTAGCTGGCCGCAGGGTCGAGCCGTGCCGACAGGCGCTCGGCCATGATCGCGACCAGCCTGTCGGCGCTTTGCACCGCAATGCGCTCGACGCCCGGCTCGCCATGAATGCCGAGGCCGAGCTCGCCGTCATTTTCGCCAAACCGGTCTTCATGCGGCTGACCGGGGATCGAGCAGGACGACAGCGACATGCCGAGCGAAACGATGTCCTTCGCAGCCGTGCGCGCGGCTGCCGCAACGGACGCGAGGTCATGACCGGCTTCCGACAGATGGCCAGCGATCTTGTGCACGAACAAGGTGCCGGCGACGCCGCGCGGCTGGGTGATGTCAGGCAAAGCGATATCGTCGGCGACGATGACCATTTCGACACGAAACCCTTCGGCGCGCGCCTTCTCGGCCGCCAGGCCGAAATTGAGACGGTCGCCGGTATAATTCTTGACGATGAGCAGGCAGCCGGCCGGGCCGGTCACCGCGCGAATTGCCGCCAGCACGGCTTCGACGCTCGGTGAGGCAAAGATCTCGCCCGAAACCGCCGCCGTCAGCATGCCCTTGCCGACGAAGCCGGCATGCGACGGCTCGTGCCCGGCGCCACCACCGGAGATGACGCTGACCTTCGTCTTGTCCCAACCGGCGCGCAGGATCACCTTGATCTCGGGATAGCCGTCGAGGCGCGCGAGATCGCCTGATCCGATGGTCCGCAACAGACCGTCCAGCGCCTCGGTGACGATCGTTTCCCTGCGATTGAAAAAGTGCTTCATCGAATTCGTCCCGTACTCGCAAAGTCAAAAACCGGCGCCGAGCCCTTGGCAAGCAAACACCGAAAACCGCTCACATCAGCCCCATTCACATCAGTCGTTGTCCGTCGGCGCCAAAATACAGCGGCGACCGGTAGCGGATCACCACTCTGTCGCCCTGCGCCAGATCCGTGTCGGGGTCGGTCAGCGTCACCAGTTTCTTCGACCCAACCGTAACATGCAGGTGGTTCTGGTCGCCGAGATGCTCGACCCAGTCGACCACGCCGTCGGCGTGGCCGTTGGTTGCCTTTTCGATCGTCAGATGTTCGGTGCGCGCGCCGATCGTCTTGGTTCCCGCCGGCGCGCCACCATCGGGCAGCAGTCCGGTCGGCAGAAGATTGATCGCCGGCTGGCCGAGTCTTGCCGCGACATGCAGGTTCGCCGGCTCCGAATATATGATTCGCGGCGAGCCGATCTGCACCAGCACGCCGTCGGCAAGGATGCCGATGCGGTCGGCCATCGTCATCGCCTCGATCTGGTCGTGCGTGACATAGAGCATGGTGGCGCCGAGTTCGGTCTGGATGCGCTTCAGCTCGAGCCTGAGATCCCCGCGCAGCTTGGCGTCGAGCGACGACAGCGGCTCGTCCATCAGATAGATCGAGGGCTTGCGCACCAGCGCGCGGCCGATGGCGACGCGCTGCATTTCGCCGCCCGAAAGCTTGGTCGAGCGGTTGGCGAGCTTGTGATGGATGCGCACCATCCTGGCCACCTCCTCGACCCGGCGGCGGATCTGGTCTTCTGGCATTTTCCGAGCCGGCGAGCGCAGCGGGAAGGCGAGATTGTCGAACACCGACAGATGCGGATAGAGCGAATACTGCTGGAAGACGAAAGCGGTGTCGCGCTCCGCCGGCGACAGCGTCGTGGCATTGTGTCCGCCGATTTCGATCGTGCCGGAATCCGGTCGCTCCAGCCCGGCGATGAGCCGCAGCGTCGTCGTCTTGCCGGCCCCGGTCGGTCCGAGCAGCACGACGAACTCGCCATCTGATATATCCAGATCAAGGCCGTCGACGGCGGCATGGTCGCCAAAACTCTTGGTCACGTTCTTGATGTGCACATCAGCCATGCTGGGCCCTCCGCTCAGAGGCGACGTCGTGGATCGCGGTTCTCACCGCGCGGCCGGATCCTTTCTCGAACAGCGACAGCCGCGCGCTGCTCAGCGCCAACCCGACATGGTCGCCGGTGGAGAGCCGGATTTCGGCCGGGACGCGTGCCTTGATGATGCCGTCCGCCGTCTCTACCGCCACGATTTGCGTGGTGCCGAGATATTCGGTGCCATAGATGGCACCGCGCAGCTGCGAATTGTCGTCGAAGCGGATGTGTTCGGGCCTGATGCCGAGCGCCATGTCGGCAGGTGCGATATCCTCGCGCACCTCCGGCACCGCCACCTTCGCACCTTGCACGACGATCTCCCTGGCACCCTTGGCGAGCCCGCCGCCGAATCCCAAGAAATTCATCGGCGGCGAGCCGATGAAGTCGGCGACGAACATGGTCGCCGGGCGGTCGTAGATTTCGCGTGGCGTGCCGAACTGTTCGATGACGCCATGGTTCATCACCGCGATCTTGTCGGCCATCGACATCGCTTCCATCTGGTCGTGCGTGACATAGACCGTCGTGGCGTGGATGCGGTTGTGCAGCTCGCGCAGCTCATGGACCATCAGATCGCGGAATTCGGTGTCGAGCGTGCCAAGCGGCTCATCCATCAGGAAGCATTTGGGCCGCCGCACGATGGCTCGGCCGAGCGCCACGCGCTGGCGGTCGCCACCGGCAAGGCCGGAGACGGATTTGTTGAGCAGATGGTCGATGCGCAGAAGCTTCGCCGTCTCCTCGACCCGCGTGCGAATCTCGGCCGAAGGCATGCCTTGCGCCAGGAGCGGAAAGCCGATGTTCTTGCGCACGTTCATGTGCGGATAGAGCGCGAACAGCTGGAAGACGAAGGCGATGTCGCGCTCGCGTGCCCGCCGCATGGTGACGTCGTCGCCGCCGAGCAGGATCTGGCCGCCGGTCGGCAATTCGAGCCCGGCAATCATTCGCAAGGTCGTCGTCTTGCCGCAGCCCGATGGCCCTAGCATGACGAAGAACTCGCCATCCTCGACGACGAAGTTGGAATCCTTCACGGCGACGAAATCGCCGAAGGCCTTTCTCAGGTGCTGGACGCGAATTTCGGCCATGATTATTCCGGGAACTTCGAGACGATGATGAACATCACCGTGCCGGCGAGCATGGTGATGAAGGAATAGGTGTAGAGCGACAGCGCGAAGGGCTGGAACAGCATCAGGAAGCCGATGGCGATCAGCGCCGTCGCGATGTTTTCCATCAGGCCGCGGCGGAGCGCGCGCGGCCAGGACGAGCGCTTGGCAGAGCTGCGGCGGGTCATGGCGACAACCTCCGCGACACCTTCTCCCCGTCACTACACGGGGAGAAGGTGGCCCGAAGGGCCGGATGAGGGGCGGCGCCCAAGTCCGGAAAGCTAGCGCTGCCCCTCATCTGCCTGCCGGCATCTTCTCCCCGTAAACGGGGGGAAGGGACGCTGCCGCGCCGTCGGTTCCATGCCTGCTGACAACTCATGATGCTGCTCATTTGCGCACCGCGCCGAAAGTGATGCCGCGCAGCAATTGCTTGCGAAGCAGGATGGTGAAGACCAGGATCGGCACCAGGAAGATCGTCGTGCCGGCTGCTACCGC
Organism: Mesorhizobium sp. M1409; assembly: GCF_040317535.1. Taxonomy (NCBI): domain Bacteria; kingdom Pseudomonadati; phylum Pseudomonadota; class Alphaproteobacteria; order Hyphomicrobiales; family Phyllobacteriaceae; genus Mesorhizobium; species Mesorhizobium sp. M1409. The sequence goes on along the minus strand of NZ_JAMYKV010000016.1, from coordinate 65,826 downwards.
CGGCCAGTCCTGGCCGCCTTCGCCGATGATGGTCGGGATGAAGGGCGGCGCGGTCTGCGCCGTGCCGGAGGTCAGGAGTGCCGCGAAGGCGTATTCGTTCCAGGCGAAGATCAGGCAGAAGATAGCGGTCGCGGCAATGCCGGTGGTGGCTTGCGGCAACACGGTGCGCCAGAAGGCCTGCAGCCGCGTATAGCCGTCGATCATCGCCGCTTCCTCATATTCGCGCGGGATCTCGTCGATGAAGCCTTTCAGCAGCCACACCGCCAGCGACACGTTGACGGCCGTGTAAAGCAGGATCATGCCGAGCGCCGTGTCGGACAGGCCAAGCTCGCGGTACATCAGGTAGATCGGAATGGCGACGGCGATCGGCGGCATGAAGCGCGTCGACAGGATGAAGAACAAGAGGTCGTCGGCCAGCGGCACCTTGAAGCGCGAGAAGCCGTAGGCCGACAGCGTGCCGAGAAACACCGCGCAGAAGGTCGAGCCGAAGGCGATGATCAATGAGTTGAGGAAGCGCGGCAGGAAGTTGGAAGGGCCGGCGATCACCATGTTGCGCTTGCGCGTGGTCTCGTCGCAGAAGCTCGTCGCCGGTCCCAGCGAGTTGATGTATTCCGGCGTCTGCCGCGTCCGCGTCGTGAACAGATTGCAGTAGCCTTCGAGGCTCGGCTGGAACAGGATCTTGGGCGGATAGGCGATCGAATCCGGCGGCGTCTTGAAGCTGGTGGCGAAGATCCACAGCAGCGGCACGATCGAGATCAGTGCATAGGCAATGATGATCGCGCCGGCGATGCGCTTCGAGTTGCTGCTCGGTGCGACGACCGAATGGGCTGTGGTCAGGCTCATCTCTGCTTCACCTTGTTGAGCGCCTTGACGTAGATGTTGGCCAGCCCGAACACTGCGACGAACAGGATGATGGCGAAGGCCGAGGAATAGCCGGTGCGCCAGCTTTCGAAGGCTTGCCGCTTCAGCGTGATCGAGGCGACCTCGGTGGTCGAGCCCGGCCCGCCGCCGGTCAACAGATTGACCATGTCGAACATCTTGAAATTCTCGATGCCGCGAAACAGCACCGCCAGCATGATGAAGGGCAGCGCCATCGGCAGGGTGATCGACCAGAACTGCCGCCAGTTGGAGGCGCGGTCGACCTCGGCCGCCTCATAGATGTATTCGGGAATGGAGCGTAAGCCCGCGAGGCAGATCAGCATCACGTAGGGCGTCCACATCCACGTATCGACGATGATGATCGACCACGGCGCCAGCGACACGTTGGAGAGCATCTGGATATCGGTCGGCGGGATCCTCGTGACGAACGAGATGGCATAGGCGAACAAGCCGATCTGCGGCTCGTAGAGGAAGCGCCAGAAATTGCCGACCACCGCCGGCGACAGCATCATCGGCACCAGGATCAGCGTCGTCCAGAAGGCATGGCCGCGGAACTTCCGGTCGATCAGCCAGGCCAGCGTGAAGCCGATCAGCGTCTGCAGCAGGATGGTCCAGAACACGAAATGCGCCGTCGTCTGCATGGCGATCCAGATATCCTTGTCGCCGAGGATGCGCTGGTAGTTGGCAAAGCCGAGGTTCTTCACCACTTCGTTCGGGCGGTTGGCGCGGTAGTTGGTGAACGACAGATAGATCGCCCAGAACAGCGGGAAGATGTTGATGGCGAGCAGCAACAGGATCGTCGGCGAGATGAACAGCCAGGCCAGGCCCTTGTCGCTGATGCCCCGGACTTTGCGGGCCAACGGTTCCGGGGTCGCCCGGGCAACGTTCTCCGCGGTCCGATTGAGCATGGTGAGTCCTGCTTCGGTCACTTGGTCGTCTCTGTCATGGAATTTATCTGAACCGCGTCCCGTGCCAAGGGCGGCACGGGACCAAGAGCATGATGCCGAAAAGTGTGCAGCGGTTTTCGGACGACATCATGCTCTCTCTCTTTTTATCCCTGGAGGCGGATGATTTCTGGTCGATTCGACCTGAAAATCATCCGCCTCCGGGGCCTAGCTCGGGAGGAGCCGATTACATCTTGCCGTCGTCCTCGAAGACCTGCGTCCAGTCCTTGACGAGGCCGTCGAGTGCGTCCTTGGCCGATCCCTGGCCGGCGACGACATAGTCGTGGAAGCGCTTCTGCGAGGCCTGCAGCAGCGGTGCGTAGCTGGGCTCGGCCCAGAAGTCCTTCACGATGGCCATCGAGTCGAGGAAGGTCTGCGCGTAGGGCTGGCTGGCCGGGAAGGCCGGATCCTTGACCACCGCGTTGAGGCAGGAATAGCCGCCGAGCGACCACCACTTGGACTGCACGTCCTTGTTGGCGAACCACTTGATGTATTTCAGCGCCGCTTCCTGCTTGTCGGAATAGGACACCACCGAGATGCCCTGGCCGCCGAGCTGGGCGAACTGCTCGCCGTCGGGACCCTTGGGATTGACGAAGTAGCCGATCTTGTCGCCGCCGACATTCTCGTCCTTTTGCAGGCCGGGCCATGTGAAGGCGAAGTTCATGTGCATCGCCACCTGGCCGGATTTGAAGGCATCGACACCTTCGCCCATGTAGCTGTTCGAGGCGCCGGGCGGTGTGCAGCAATCATAGAGCGCCTTGTAGAACTCCAGGCCCTTCACCGACTTGTCGGAATTGACGAAGCCTTCCATCTCATAGGGCTTCTTGGGGTTCTCGTACTGGAAGCCATAGCTGTAGAGCACGTCCATGGCGCCCATGGTGATGCCTTCAGAGCCGCGCTCGGTATAGATCGAGGCGCCGTAGACGGTCTTGCCGTCGATCTCACGCTTCTGGAAGAACTCGGCGACCTGCTTCAGCTGGTCGAAGGTGGCCGGCGGGCCGAGATCCCAGCCGTACTTCTCCTTGAATTCCTTCTGCAGTTCCGGCTTGGAGAACCAGTCCTTGCGATAGGTCCAGCCGACGACGTCGCCCATGGCCGGCAACGCCCAGTAGTTCGGCGTGTTCTTCGGCCATTCCGAATAGCCGACGACGGTTGCCGGTACGAAGTCGTCCATGCTGATCTTCTCCTTGTCGAAGAAGTCGTTCAGCTTGACGTAGTGGCCGTTCTCGGCGGCGCCGCCGATCCACTGGCTGTCGCCGATGATCAGGTCGCACAGCTTGCCGTGCGAATTCAGCTCATTGAGGAACCGGTCGGCATAGTTGGTCCACGGCACGAACTCGAATTTCATGCCGATGCCGGTTTCCTTGGTAAAATCCTTGGACAGTTCGACAAGCGCGTTTGCCGGGTCCCAGGCGGCCCAGCAGAGCGTCAGGTCTTCAGCGTGCGCGACGTTCGAGACGGCTGTCGACGCTGTAATCGCCGAGGTCAGTCCCAGCGCCAGTTTCAAACTCGATTTCATATCTTCCTCCCATTTGCGAAACGCGCCGGATGACGGTTTCAAGAGCCTTCAAACCCTCTCCTCAGGGGGCCCAAACATAGCGGCGCAACAGCGTCGCGGATGTTTAGTAATTTGTTTAGTGATGCAATTTTTACTAAACAAGGCAAGCGAATTCGTTGCTGCGCCGCAGCATGCTTATGGCGATGTCTGAAAACGTTGGGAAAAGCGCTGGTCGGCTACGGCCTGGCGGTCGTCGGTGGAGCGGCCTGCTGACCATGGTGCGCGAGGAAGCGCGGCTGGGCACGGTGCGCTGGAACCCGTTTTCCCGCACCCGGCTTTGAATTGGCGTTGGTGCGATAAGTTGCGCGGCCACCACCACCGCTGATATGCGGACGCGATGACCACAAAACCCCTGCCGGAGCTTCCGGTATCCGCCGTGCTGCCGGCGCTGAGCGAAGCGCTCGGCCATGGCAACAGCGCCGTGCTGGTGGCGCCGCCCGGCGCCGGCAAGACGACGCTGGTGCCGCTGGCGCTGCTCGACGCGTCCTGGCTGGGGGTCGGCAAGATCGTTCTGCTCGAACCGCGCCGGCTCGCCGCCCGCGCCGCCGCCCGCCGCATGGCGCAATTGCTTGATGAGGAGCCCGGCGCCACCGTCGGCTATGCCATGCGCATGGAAAACCGCACCTCGGCAAAGACCAGGATATTGGTCGTCACCGAGGGCGTGCTGGCACGGATGATCCTCGACGATCCCGAACTGCCCGGCGTCTCGGCGGTGATTTTCGACGAATTCCACGAGCGTTCGCTCGACGGCGATTTCGGTCTGGCATTGGCGATCGACGTGCAGGGCGCGCTGCGGCCGGATCTGCGGCTGCTGGTGATGTCGGCGACGCTCGATGGCGCGCGCGTCGCGAAGCTGCTGTCGGGCGCCCCGGTAATCGAGAGCGAGGGCCGCGCCTTTCCTGTCGATGTGCGTTACGACGAGCGGTCGGCGGGCACCACCATCGAAGACGCCATGGCCAAGGCGATCCGCGCCGCCCTTGCCGACGAGAGCGGCAGCGTGCTCGCCTTCCTGCCCGGCCAGCGCGAGATCGAACGCACCGCCGAGCGGCTGGCCGACAGGATCAGTGCCGATACCGACATCGTGCCGCTCTACGGCATGCTCGACGGCAAGGCGCAGGACGCGGCGATCAAGCCGGCGCCGCCAGGCCGCCGCAAGGTGGTGCTGGCCACCTCGATCGCCGAGACCTCCATCACCATCGACGGCGTGCGCGTCGTCATCGATTCCGGCCTGTCGCGGCTGCCGCGCTACGAGCCGGCGAGCGGCCTTACCCGGCTGGAGACCGTGCGCGTCAGCAAGGCTTCCGCCGACCAGCGCGCCGGCCGTGCCGGCCGCACGCAGCCTGGCGTCGCCATCCGGCTGTGGCGGGCCGAGCAGACGGCCGCACTCCCCGCCTTCACGCCACCCGAAATCCTTGAGGCCGACCTGTCCGGCCTGCTGCTCGACTGCGCCGCTTTCGGCGTCGCCGATCCGACAGGGCTCGCCTTTCTCGATCCGCTGCCGGCGCCAGCGCTCAACGAGGCTCGGGCGCTGCTGCGCGCGCTGGATGCCATAGACGAGGATGGGCGCCTGACGGATGCGGGTATGGCGATGCGCAAGCTCGCTCTGCCCGTGCGGCTTGCGCATATGGTCGCCGAGGCAGCCGAGAGCGGTCACGCCCATGAGGCGGCCATGCTTGCCGTGCTGCTCACCGAACGCGGCCTTGGCGGTGATGGCGCCGACCTAGAGCGACGGTTGATGCGCTTTCGCCAGGAAAGATCGCCGCGCGCCACCGCCGCGCGCCAGCTCGCCGAACGGCTGGCGAGGCAGGCATCTTCACCCTCCCCCTTGTGGGGAGGGTCGATCCGCGAAGCGGAGCGGGGTGGGGGTCGGCCGCGCGCGGCACCCCCACCCCGGCTCCCTCGTCTTGGTGCGCAAGGCGCGCGCGCCGACCCACCCCTCAAGGGTGCCGGCCCTCTGCTCGTCCATGCCTGGCCGGATCGCGTCGCCAAGGCGCGCGGCGAGCGCGGCCGTTTCGTACTGGCCAATGGCTCGGGCGCCATGCTCGACGCAGCCGACCCGCTGGCGGGTGAGCCGTTTCTGGTCGTCGCCGATTTGCAGGGCAAGGCGCAGAACGCGCGCATCACGGCGGCGGCGGCAATCAGCGAGGACGATGTCCGCGCCGCGCTCGCGGACAAGATCGAAACACGAAGGCAAACGAGCTTCGACCGCGACAAGCGCGCGGTGCGCGTGCGCGAGGCCGTTCGCCTTGGCGCCATCACGCTTGCCGAACGCATGCTGCCGCCGCCAACCGGCATCGATGCCGATCGGGCCATCCTTGATGCGGTGCGCGAGCACGGGCTGTCGCTGCTGACCTGGAGCAAGGAGGCGCAAACGCTGCGCCAGCGGCTTGGCTGGCTGCATCGCGGCCTTGGCGCGCCCTGGCCCGATATGGCGGATGCCGCCCTCATCGAGCGTCTCGACGACTGGCTGCTGCCGTTCCTGTCCGGCGCGGCATCCTTTGCCGCCATCGATGCGGGCGTTGTCTCGGCCGGACTGGCCACACTCGTGCCGCACGATCTGCAGCGCAGGATCGACACGCTGGCGCCGACCCATTTCGACGCCCCGTCGGGCAGCCATGTGCCGATCCGCTATGACGGCGAATGGCCGGTGCTGGCGGTTCGCGTGCAGGAGCTGTTCGGTCTCGACCGCCATCCCGCCATCGCCAATGGCAGCGTGCCGCTGACGCTCGAACTCCTGTCGCCGGCGCACCGGCCGATCCAGACGACGCGCGACCTGCCCGGCTTCTGGCGCGGCTCCTGGGCCGATGTGCGCGCCGACATGCGCGGCCGCTATCCCAAGCATGTCTGGCCGGAAAATCCGCTTCTCGCCGCCGCCACCGCCCGGGCAAAACCCAGAGGTACCTAGCGCTTGCCGTCCCGCGGCTGTATTTCATGGTCATGATCAGCGTTTTGCGTTCGCCCGATTTCCAGCAGAGTCAGAGACTGCGCCTCAACACGCTGATCCGGCTGCGCTGGCTTGCCATCGTCGGTCAGAGCGTTGCGGTTCTCGTCGTTGCCTATGGCCTGAAGTTTCCGCTGCCGGTCAGCCTCTGCTTTGCCCTGATCGCCTGTTCGGCCTGGATGAACCTGTTTCTCGCCTTCCGTTTTCCGGCGGCGCACCGGCTCACTCCGCTCGCGGCCTTCGGCATCCTCATCTTCGACAGCCTGCAGCTTGCCGGCCTGCTCTACATGACCGGCGGCCTCACCAACCCGTTCTCGCTGCTGATGACCGTGCCCGTCGTCATTTCGGCGACCTCGCTGCCCCTGCGCCTGACCGCCATCCTCGGCGGGCTGGTGATGTCGGCGGCGACCTTGCTGGTCTTTGTCCATCTGCCGCTGCCCTGGCATGAAGGCGCGCCGCTGGAGATGCCCTTCATCTACGTCGCCGGTATGTGGATGGCGGTGCTGTCCTCGATCGCCTTCACCGCCATATACGCCTTCCGGGTGGCCGCCGAAGCACGGCTTCTGGCCAATGCGCTCGCCGCCACGGAGTTGGTGCTGCAGCGCGAGCAGCATCTTTCGGCGCTCGACGGGCTGGCCGCCGCGGCCGCGCACGAACTTGGGACGCCGCTCGCCACCATCGCGCTTGTCGCCAAGGAGATGGAAAAGGCCCTCGGCAACGATCTGAAATACGGGGAAGACGTGAAGCTGCTTCGCTCGCAGAGCGAGCGCTGCCGCGAAATCCTCAAGCGCCTGACCAGCCTGTCCTCCGAGGGCGAAGCGCATCTTTCGCGGCTGCCGTTGACCTCGCTGGTCGAGGAGGTCACCGCGCCGCATCGCGACTTCGGCATCTCGATCAAGCTTCGGCCTGGCGAACGCATCGGGCCCGAGCCGGTCGGGCGCCGCAATCCGGGCGTCATCTACGGCCTCGGCAATCTGGTCGAGAACGCCGTCGACTTCGCCCGCAAGAGCGTCACCGTCGGCTGGAGCTGGAACGAGGCCACCGTCACCTTCTCGATCATCGATGACGGACCGGGCTTTCCGGCCGAGATCATCGACCGCATCGGCGAGCCCTATATGTCGACGCGCCAGGGCAATGAAGGCGGCGGCGGCCTGGGGCTCGGCCTGTTCATCGCCAAGACTTTGCTCGAACGCTCTGGCGCGACGCTCGATTTCCGCAATTCGAGCGGCCTGGGCGAGGGCGCCGTGGTACAGATATCGTGGCCGCGTGGTGTGTTCCTCAATCCGGAAATCACTTCGGCCAGCATGTTCGACACCGCCTGAGAGCCTTGAAGGAGCTCTAAAAATTGGACAATGAGGCTCGGGAACTATATCTGCGTAAAATTAAGGCAGCAGGAATTTTGAGACTATGACAGGCGACGAAAATATTGGCGCAATGGTTGAAGGCGAGGACACCTCGCTGCTCATCGTCGATGACGACAAGCCGTTCCTTACGCGTCTGGCCCGCGCCATGGAAACCAGGGGATTCGTGGTCGAGACGGCCGAGAGCGTCGAGGAGGCGGTTGCCAAGGCGCGCGCCAATCCGCCCGCCTACGCCGTGGTCGACATGCGGCTTGGCGATGGCAACGGCCTCGACGTGGTCGCGGCCATCCGCGAAAAGCGCGACGATTCCCGCGCCATCATCCTTACCGGCTACGGCAACATCGCCACCGCGGTGACCGCGGTGAAGCTTGGCGCCGTCGATTACCTCTCCAAGCCCGCCGACGCCGACGATATCTTCGCGGCACTCACCCGCACCGCCGGCGAGCGCGCGGCGCCTCCGGAAAACCCGATGTCGGCCGACCGCGTCCGCTGGGAGCATATCCAGCGCGTCTATGAAATGTGCGAGCGCAATGTCTCAGAGACAGCGCGCCGGCTCAACATGCATCGCCGCACCTTGCAGCGGATACTAGCCAAGCGCGCGCCACGCTGAGAGACTGCTTGGAAACTCTACTCTGGCGGCCATCTGATGGCGTTTTCTGCGCTTCCGTTGCTCACGGACCAAATGTCCGCTGCGCTACGGTTCTCGAAACCGCCACCATATGACTCGCCAGAGCGAATTTCGAAACAGTCTCTGGGGCGCGGAACACAGTCCGATGCTTGCTCCACTGCCGGAGTTTGAGCATCATCGCGAGTGACGCGGCTTAACGGAGGCGACATGCGGGATTTGAAGCAGCGGCCGGTTTCCGTCTTCCGCGAATTCCTCGATAGTGAAGCGGCCGGCGGTATCGTCCTGATGGCGGCGGCGGCACTGGCTCTCATCGTCGCCAATTCGCCGCTGGCCGAAACCTACTTTTCCGCGCTCCACGCCTATCTCGGCCCGCTCAGCGTGTCGCACTGGGTCAATGACGGGTTGATGGCGGTGTTCTTCCTGCTCGTCGGGCTGGAGATCAAGCGCGAGATGCTGGATGGCCAGCTCTCCACCTGGCCCCGGCGCGCATTGCCCGGCATCGCCGCCGCCGGCGGCATGGTGGTTCCGGCGCTCGTCTATGTCGCCATCAACCGCGACAATACGGCGGCACTGTCGGGCTGGGCGATCCCGACCGCCACCGACATCGCCTTCGCGCTCGGCGTGCTGTCGCTGCTCGGCAGCCGCGTGCCGGCTTCGCTGAAGGTGTTCCTCACCGCGCTGGCCATCATCGATGATCTCGGCGCCGTCATCATCATCGCCATCTTCTACACCAGCGGTCTGTCGCTCACCTATCTCGGCGCCGCTTTCGCCGTCATCGCCGCGCTCGTCGTGCTCAACCGCATGCGAGTGATGACGTTGGTGCCCTACCTTGTGCTCGGCGCCATCCTGTGGGTGCTGGTGCTGAAATCGGGCGTCCATGCGACGCTTGCCGGCGTCGCGCTGGCGCTGACCATTCCGCTCGAACGCTCCGCCGGGATCGGCCACGATCTCGACCATTCGCCGCTGCACCGGCTCGAGCACGGCCTGCACAAGATAGTGCCCTTTGTCGTCATCCCGATCTTCGGCTTCGCCAATGCCGGCGTTTCGCTCGCCGGCCTCAGCTTTGGCGCGCTGATCGAGCCGTTGACGCTGGGTGTCGCCGCCGGCCTCGTGGTCGGCAAGCTGGTCGGCGTGTTCGGCTCCTCGGCGCTTGCCATCCGGTTCGGTCTTGCCGATCTGCCCGCCAACGCCGGCTGGGTGCACATGATCGGCATCTCGCTGCTGTGCGGCATCGGCTTCACCATGAGCCTGTTCATCGGCCTGCTCGCCTTCGCCAGTGACGTGGCATTGCAGGACGCGGTCAAGGTCGGCATCCTCGCCGGCTCCTTCATCGCCGCTATTCTGGGTGCCGCCGTGCTTTTGATGGCCCCGGCCGAGCGTGGGCTGGAAGAGGGTGAAGGGTAAGGCGATACCTACTCGCTCTCACCCTCGAGCGCCGGCACCGACACGCCGGCAAGTTCAGCCGCCAGCAGCCGTGAAGCGCCGGCCCGCGCGATCCGCAGCATCAGCGCCTTGCGCGTGGCCGCCGCCATGCGGTGCTCCGGCGCATCGCGCATGATTTCGGCGCCGTAGCCGTCGGAGAGGATAAAGCCGCACTCTTCGGGAAATATCTCCGAGGGCACGCCGGGATGGGTGGCGAAGAAGAAGCGGTCGGAGTGCAGCCGGTAGTCGGGCCATTTGCGGTCGACCCTGAAATCCTCGATCGAGGATTTGATCTCGATGATCCAGATGTCGCCCTGCCGGGTCAGCGCGACGAGGTCGGCACGGCGGCCGGTGGCCAGCGACAGTTCGGGCAGCACATGCGCGCCCATCTCCATGAGCAGCCGCTGCACGCCGCGCCGCACCAGCATGGCGCGTTCGGACTGGCGACCGTCGATGAGAGGGTTGATTTGGATGGGAGAGATGATCGGCATGACGGCAGCATGCCAGATTTTGTTCACGGTTTGAACCCCGCCCGCGGGGCGATTGACAAACTCGGCGGAATAGGAATATAATCCTCGAACAATCAACTGCCGACAGAGGGACGCGACGTCATGCCCCAAACGCCATGGGAAGTGCTGCTGATGAGCCTGCGTTGGGTCGCATTTCTGATTGCTGCCTTCCCATCTGCGAGGAACGGTCCAAAGAATCCCGATGCCCTGGATCGCTCCAAAGAAACCGCACCATCCCCATGCGCGATTCATATCAGCGCACCCGGATTCGCCAACTCGGCGACGAGCCAAGAAGTGGCCGGCGCATGCCGGTGGGACGGCATTGCCGAAGCCGCGTCGGCCACTGCGGCGATTTTTGGGGGTATGCCGCCCCACCAGACTAGCATCGGGAGACAAAAGGCGAGGGCTTTGGTAAAAACCGTACCGTCGAAGTCCGGAAGGCGGCTCTGGCTCACCGCCCCGTTTCATTCCATCCGAGGAATGGCGTCCTTGCTTGCCTGCGCCTCGGCATTCAGCAGCGCTTCATGCAGGTGCCCGGAGCGGTCACAGCAAGGCGATTTTATATTTGACAGACTCCGGCCCACTGCAGCGCCACGTTCGTTCCCCCTGATGACTCCCGCCCAGCGGCAGGCGCATAGCCTCTCTTTAAATTAGCTAGCGCGCATATAACGGAAAGGTGGTATTTTAGGAGGCAGCCGGAGCTCCCCCCTTACACCCCGCTCCGGTCAGGCCCGGTAGCGGTCCACCCAAAGGAAAGGCCACCGGGCCGCCGTCTTCCATCAACAGCTGGAAAATGGGGCCAAAGTCCGAGGTTCATACGCAAAAATCCGACAGTTCCGGAAATGTCCATTGGACGTACCGCCACTTTAGTCAGTCGACAGGTAAGTCGCGTCGACCCGCCCCATCAAAGGTAATGCCGGTCATCAGGATGACAACTCGCCCCCGCGCCTCAAATGTATATTCGTCGCCAAAATGGCCGACGCGGATGCCGGTGAGACAACATTGCCTAATCGCGTCGGCCATCTGCGGCGGATTTGGGATTGCCGCCTTTCAAGTTTAGCGCGGCTCAAAAGGTGGGCAATGCGCCTGGCTGCTTGGTTATGATCGTACAATCGAATGCCCATGTGCCTTTTTGCAACCAACCCATGGCCCGCTGGTTGACCCAATGCCGGGTTGATCCCCTGGCACTCCAGAGACTGCCCGCCGCCCCACAGCGGCGGGCCTTTTTTGCCCTGATCGGAAGTCTAGCCGACAGCGACGGCGCAGGCCCGACGAATGCGACTTCTTGTTTGCCGGCCTCGGTCAGAAGCGGATCCAGAAGGATCTGCGGAAACACCTGCGGCGCCAGTAACCGTGACGCCAATAGCGACGGCAAACCCGTCTCCACCCGCGACGGCGGCGATGCCACCTGCGATGCCGCACGAGCTCGATGCCGTCTTGGACGTCAGGACCATCCTGGTCGAGAATATCGTCGGACGGTTTGTCGAGTTCATCGAGAATGCCGGGTCCCGTATTCGGGATGCCGGCCAACGCAGTGGCGGGGCGCGCAAGTGCGACCACGGTCGCGGCCCCCGCCATTCCAAGCATTCCAGTCAGGAACAATCGCCGATCCATGCCAACCTCCATCGTTGATCATTGCGACAAGGATGAAATAGTGCGGTCGATTGACGCGCCCAGATATCGAAGGAAATTGTGCCGATCGAACTGCCGTGCGGCCGGCGGCGGACCTTTTTAGCGCCTGCTCGACAATCCGTGCGCCAAGGCGCCGCTCGATCATGGTCGATGCGAAGTCCTTATGCAGGGGCCGAAGCACCCTTGTCGCTGAGCAACGTCGCCCCCGCCATGTCATCAAGGATCGGGCAATCCGGCCTTTCGTCGCCATGGCAGGCGTGGATCAGCTTCTGCAAGGTCGAGCGCATCGACTGCAGTTCGCGCACCTTCTCCTCGATCGCCGCGACATGGGCGGCGGCGATCTCGCGCACGTCGTGGCTGGCGCGGCCGCGGTCCTTGTAAAGCGCCATCAGCTGCCGGCAATCATCGATGGAAAAGCCGAGATTGCGCGCGCGGCGCAAAAAGGTCAGCCGGTGGATGTCGTCTCCGGAATAGTCGCGGTAGCCGTTGGCGGCGCGCGCCGGGGCGATCAGGCCGATCTCTTCATAGTAGCGGATGGTCTTGGCCGGCAGGCCGGAGCGGTGGGCGGCGTCACCGACATTCATGATGGTTCTCCTCGATTCCTGGCGAAGCCGTGGGCCCGGTCATTGAATTTCCTCCACAATCCTGTGAGGGCTGTTGCCGAAATGCCATAGTAGTGCGCTTACCAGCACGTCAACTCCGGCATATAGGCATCGCGCGCTTGGCAAGCAAAGCAAATGCCAGCATGAATGATTGAGAGAAAGCGGCCGACTCGTGCCGCCGAAGTTGGGGCGGGGCACCGGATCACCTGATGCGCATGAAGTCGTTTGCTATCGTCGCCGCACTGGCGCTGTCCACTGCTATCGCCGGTTGCAGCACCATCGGCTCGCGGATTTTCTCCAACGACTACGGCGCCGTCACCGACGCCGGTTACCAACTGCCGCGCATCCCGATCGAGAAAGTGCCGATGAAGTACCATCGGCAGGAAGTGAACTACGACAGCCCGGAAAAACCGGGCACCATCATCGTCGATACGCAAAACAAGTTCCTCTACTTCATCGAAGATGACGGAAGGGCAATTCGCTACGGCATCGGCGTCGGCCGTGAAGGATTCGAGTGGCATGGCACCGCCCACATCGCGCTGAAGCGCGAATGGCCGACCTGGACGCCGCCGCGGCAGATGATCCAGCGCCAGCCCGAACTGGAAAAGTTTGCCAGCGGCATGGAGCCGGGCCTGAAGAACCCGCTCGGTGCGCGCGCCATGTACCTGTTCAACAAGGGCGGTGACTCGGGCTATCGCCTGCATGGCAGCCCGGAATGGAATTCGATTGGCAAAGCGATGTCGTCGGGCTGCATCCGCCTGATGAATCAGGACATTATCGACCTCTATGACCGCGCCTCGGTCGGCGCCAAGGTCATTGTTCTTTAGATCATGATTCCGAGAAAGCGGTATCGGTTCTCGGGAAAATCATGATCGGATAGAGGCAGCTTTCATACGCGGACCGTCTAGGCAACAACGGACGTCCCAAACAAAAAACCGGGCAATTTGGCCCGGTTTTTTGTTTTTTGCGATGGATCGAGTTTGTTAGCCGGCAAGACGGCGAGTTGAACGGTCAGGAGACCTGCTCGACCTGCTGCACTTCCGGCACGAAGTGACGCAGAAGGTTCTGGATGCCGTGCTTCAGCGTCGCCGTCGATGACGGGCAGCCGGCGCAGGCGCCTTTCATGTGCAGGAACACCGTGCCGTTCTCGAAGCCGCGGAAGGTGATGTCGCCGCCATCCTGGGCGACCGCCGGGCGCACCCGCGTATCGAGCAGTTCCTTGATGGTGATGACCAGTTCCTCGTCGGCCTTGTCGTAGAACTCGCCGGTCAGGCTGGTCTCGGCGGCAGGACCGGCCTTGGCCATGACAGGCGCGCCGGACATGAAATGCTCCATGATGGCGCCGAGGATCGCCGGCTTCAGATGCTGCCAGTCGGGGCCGTCCTTGGTCACGGTGATGAAGTCATAGCCGAAGAAAACACCGGTAACGCCGGGAATCTCGAACAGCCGGCCCGCCAGCGGCGAGGCAAGTGCGGCGCTGTCGGCATCGCGGAAATCGGCGGTGCCTTCCAGAAGCACTTCCTTGCCGGGCAGGAATTTCAGCGTCGCCGGATTTGGCGTCGATTCGGTCTGGATGAACATGGCCATCTCCGTGCCCGTTTCGGGCAGCTAGTTTGGAATAATTCTAAATAGGCTCAATCGGCTGGACATTCAAGCGAAACGCATCGCCGGAATGGCTGGCTGGCGGAATGTTTTTGCGCGCCTCGGTAGGTGCTCGAAGGTGTGTCGAGATTCAGGTCAGGCCGGCATCACCCCGACATCGATACATCTCAGGCGAGGCTGTCGATCTCCTCGTCCGAAAGATTCTGCGGCACGACCGTCACCGGGATCGGGAAGGCGGCACCCTTGCCGGCCACGGCGCCGACCAGCGGCCCCGGGCCTTCCTTGCCCGCACCGGCGGCCAGCACCAGGATGGCGATGTCCTGGTCTTCCTCGATCAATTTGTGGATCTCTTCCGTCGGCTTGCCTTCGCGCACCACCATCTCCGGCTCGATGCCAAGCTTCTGGCGCACCTTGCTGGCATAGCTGTCGAGTGCTGCGCGCGCCGTGGCGGTCGCCTCCTCGCGCATGATCTTCTCGACGCCCAGCCAGTGCTGGAAATCATCCGGCTCGATGACATAGAGCAGCACCAGCGTGCCGCTGGTGCTCTGCGCCCGCTTCGAGGCGTAGGCGACTGCGCGCTCACACTCCGGCGTGTCGTCGATGATCGCCAGGAACTTGCGGCGATGGCCGGCTTCGCGGCTGAGGCGTTTGGAGACCATGTCTTCTACTCGGTGTTACTGAGGCCGTAATCTGCCACCGCCACGGACCGGCGGCAAGCCGCCGGCCTTGGGGCAGTATGGTGCAGTGCGGCAGCGAGATCAGGCCTGCAGCAACCCGATGATGTCGCGGACCGTCTTCATCGTCGCTTCGGCCAGCACGCCGGCGCGCTCGCCGCCGTCCTTGAGCACCGCGTCGACATAGGTGCGGTCGTCGGAAATGCGGCGCATCTCGCTGGCGATCGGCGCCAGTCTTTCCACCGCAAGGTCTGCCAACGCCGGCTTGAACACCGAAAACTGCTGGCCGGCGAACTCCTTGAGCACATCCGCCTTCGACATCTCGGCGAGGCCAGCATAGATGCCGACCAGGTTTTCCGCCTCGGGCCGGGCGGCCAGACCGTCCAACTCGCTCGGCAACGCTTCCGGGTCGGTCTTGGCCTTGCGGATCTTCTTCGAGATGGCGTCGGCATCGTCGGTCAGGTTGATGCGCGACAGGTCCGACGGATCCGACTTCGACATCTTCTTCGAGCCGTCGCGTAGCGACATGATGCGCGCCGCCGGCCCGCCGATGACCGGCTCGGTCAGCGGGAAATAACCGTTCACGGTCTCTTCGCCGACCTGCATCTCGACGCCGACGCCAAGACCGGCGATGCGGCCGGAGAAGTCGTTGTTGAATTTCTGCGCGATGTCGCGGGTCAGCTCCAGATGCTGCTTCTGGTCCTCACCCACCGGGACATGCGTTGCACGATAGAGCAGAATGTCGGCAGCCATCAGGCTCGGATAGGCAAGCAGGCCGAGCGACGCGTTCTCGCGGTCCTTGCCGGCCTTGTCCTTGAACTGCGTCATGCGATTCATCCAGCCGATGCGCGCCACGCAATTGAAGATCCAGGCAAGCTCCGCATGCTGCATCACACGCGACTGGTTGAAGACGATGTGCTTCGTCGGGTCGATTCCCGAGGCCAGGAACGCAGCGGTGATCGACCGCGTCTGGTCGGCGAGGTCTTCATAAACGAGTTGGGCGGTCAGCGAATGCAGGTCGACGACGCAATAGATGCAGTCGGAAGTGTCCTGCAGGGCGACGAATTTCTTGATGGCGCCGAGATAGTTGCCGAGATGCAGATTGCCGGTCGGCTGGACGCCGGAAAAGACGAGTGGCTTGAAGGCGGTCATGGTTTCCTCATGGCTTGTGGAGGGCCGTTTCGCGCGCGGCGAAAGTCTTGCGACGGCGCGCTTATGAACGAGAGTGTGGAGCGGATCAAGAGGTTCGGTGATCGCGGCGGAGCAATTGCGTCAGGTCGGATTGCTTGTTCCCATGTTGTTGGGAGCGCGCTTATAGCGCTGGTCTCTTGACCTGCCAGCTTGGCGCCGCCCCTCATTGTCCTGCCGGACATTTCCCGTATAGAGACGGAGAGAAAGAGCCCGTCATCACCGGTTTCGCTAATCGCCAGCGCTGCAGAAACGCGCCGCGTTGCGGTCAGCTACTTTCTCCCCGTTTACGGGGAGAAATGCCCGGCAGGGCAATGAGCGCAGACATCGGCATTCATGATAGAGTGGGACCTATTCTGCATACGATCTGATGAAAAATAAATGCCCGTCGACATCAACATCGAAGCAGCTTTGAAGCGCCGCGCCCTCGAGACGCCGCTGGAAACAGCGGCGCGGCTTCGGGCCGAATTCGGAATCGAACTTAGCAAGCAAGTCGCGAGCCACTGCGAACCCGGTCTACGACGAGTTGTCTGGCGAAGACTGATGCTTGTCGACGGGGTCAATACAGTTGGGCTCACGGATCTGGAGACTGTTCCTTGACAGGGGGCGTGCCCTTCCGCCCAACATTGCGCCGGATCATGCCGAAGTCGGCGCCGCCGGTGGCAAATGCGGTGATGAAGTAGAGCAGCGCTCCGCCGGCGACCAGCGACAGCAGCGTCGTCGCCTTGACGACCAGCGGCGAGCCGGGTCCGAGCCTGACGGCGAACCAGTGCTCGGCGAAATAGAGCGCCGCCCCCATCACCACCGCCGACAGCACCAGCCGTGGAATGCGTTTCATCAGCGGCACGTCGCGGCCCCAATGGCCGCGCCGGATCAAGACGCCGAGCAGCATCAGCGCGTTGACCCAGCCGGCGACGGCCGAGGCCACCGCGATGCCGGGCGCGCCCATCCGGGGGAACAGCGTCAGCGCCGTCGTCACGTTCACCGCCACCGAGATGGCGGCAAAAATCATCGGCGCGCGCGTGTCCTCGCGGGCGAAATAGCCCGGGGTGAACGCCTTGATCAGCACGAAGGCCGGCAGGCCGAGGCCGAAGATCGCCAGGATCGCCGCCACCGTCGGTGTCGAACCGTTGGCGGCAAACGCGCCGCGCTCATAGACCAGCCGCACAATCGGTTCCGACATCACCCAGAGCGCGGCTGCAGCCGGCAGGGTCAGAAACAGCGTGAACTCGACCGAGCGGTTCTGCAGGTTGGCCGCTTCGATCAGATTGCCCGACTTCAGCGCCCGCGACAGTTCGGGCAACAGCACGATCGCCACCGCCACGCCGACCACGCCGAGCGGCAACTGGTAGATGCGGTCGGCATAGGCAAGCGAAGAGACAGCGCTGTTTTGCGCCGAGGCGATCGCCGTGCCGATCAGCTGGTTGATCTGAGTGATGCCGCCGGTGATTGCCGCCGGCAGCGCCAGGATCAGCAGCCGCTTGACAGCGGGCGTCATTTTCGGACGGCGGAAGCCGATCGAGATGCCCGCATGGCGCACCGCCACCCAGACGATCGCCAGTTGCACCAGCCCGGCGGCAAGCACGCCCCAGGACAGCCCGTAGCCGACGGTGAGTGCGTCGGAGCCCTTGTACCAGGCATAGGCGAGCACGCTGATCAGGATGACGTTGAGGAACACCGGTGCCACTGCCGCTGCGAAATAGCGGCGCAGCGAATTCAGCATGCCCGCCATCATGGCGCCCAGCGACATGCAGATCAGATAGGGGAACATGATCGTCGCCAGCGTCACCGTGGTGTCGAATTTCCCCGGTGTGCCGGCAAAACCCGGCGCCACCAGGTAGCGCACGATCAGCGGCATCGACAGTTCCATGATGATCGTCAGCGCCAGCAGCGCCGTGAACAGCACACCGAACACTTCCTCGGAAAAGCGCTTGGCGCCGTCGGTGCCGTGGGTCTCGATCTCCTTCGCGAACAGCGGCACGAAGGCGGCGTTGAAGGCGCCCTCGGCGAACAGCCGGCGAAACGTGTTGGGAAACTGGAAGGCGGCGTTGAAGGCGTCGGCGACCGGTCCGGTGCCGAGTGCGGCCGCCATCAGCATCTCACGGCCGAAGCCGAGCGCGCGGCTCATCAGCGTGCCGGAAGCGACCGTTGCAAATTTCTTGACGAGGCTCATGCGTTTGGAGACTGCCTGCGGGATAAGGACAAAGTGATGGCGGCGGTCACTCGGCCGCCGCCCTGGCCTTGCCGCCGCGTTCGGGCACGATGCCTTCGAGCGTTGCCATCAGCCGGTTGCGGATGGTGGCGATGCGGGCCGGGCTGTCGATCTTCTGGCCGGTGAGGTCGGTGACATAGAAGGTGTCGATGACCTTCTCGCCGAAGGTGGTGATGTGGGCCGATGCGATGTCGAGCGACAGGTCGGAAAGCGTTCCGGTGATCTCCGACAGCAGCCCCGGCCGGTCCAGGCCCTCGACCTCGACGACCGAAAAACGGTTCGACAGCGTGTTGCGGATTTCGGCGCGCGGCGGGATCTTGAACACCTTGGCGCCGCGCCGCGGCTTGGTGCGCTTCTCGATCATCTCCGGCAGCCAGCTCTTGCCAGACAGCACGTCCTCGATCAGCCGGCCGACGCGCTCGGCGCGCCGGCGCTCGTCCTCATCGCGGTCGAATTCTCTGCTGATCAGGATGGTGTCCAGGGCACGGCCGTCCGACGTCGTGAATATCTGTGCGTCGACGATGTTGCCGCCGGCTCCGGCGCAAGCCCCGGCGATGACCGAGAGCAGGCGGGGGTGGTCCTGCGCCAGCACGGTGATTTCGGTCACTGCCTCGAACTGGTGGGTCATGACCATGGTGGCGAGCTTCTTGCCCGCCACATCAGCCTCGCGGATGAACTCGGCATGGCGCAGCTGGTCGGCGAGATCGACGGTCAAAAGGTAGTTCTCGTAGTGCTGGCCGACATAGCGCTTGCGAGCCTTGTCCGGCCAACTGGCAAGTGCCTCGGCGAGACGCTCTCGCGCCGCCGCCGTGCGCTGGGCGCGCGACACTTCCGAAAAGCCGCCGGTCAAAAGCAGTTCGGTCTCGTAGTAGAGCGTGCGCAGCAACTGGCCCTTCCAGCCGTTCCAGACACCGGGTCCAACGCCCCTGATGTCGCAGACGGTCAGGATCAAAAGCAGCTTCAGCCGCTCGACCGACTGCACGATCGCGGCGAAATCCTCGATGGTCTTGCGGTCGTTGAGGTCGCGGGTCTGCGCCGTCATCGACATCACCAGGTGGTTCTCGACCAGCCAGGCAACGGTTTCGGTATCGGCCGGCGACAGCCCCATATGCGGGCAGATGCGCCGCGCGATCCTGGCACCGGCCTCGGAATGATCTTCAGGTCTGCCCTTGGCGATGTCGTGCAGCAGCACGGCGACATAGAGCGCCTCGCGGCTCTTCTTCAGCCCCGGCATCAGCGTGTGCGAGAGGGGATGGACCTTTTCGCCGTCGCCGCGCTCGATCTCGGCCAGCACGCCGATGCAGCGGATCAGGTGCTCGTCCACCGTGTAGTGGTGGTACATCGAGAACTGCATCATGGCGACGATCTTGCCGAAATCCGGGATCAGTCTGCCGAGCAGCCCAGCCTCGTTCATGCGGCGCAGATTGAGTTCGGCATTGCGGTCCGAGGTCAGGATGTCGAGGAACAGCCGGTTGGCCTCCTCGTCGCGCCGCAACGACTTGTTGACCAGGCCGAGCGAGCGGGTCAGCAGCTTCAGCGCATCGGGGTGGAACTCCAGGCCGTGCTTGTCGGCAAACCAGAACAATCTCAAAAGATTGACCGGATCGCGTTCGAACACCTGGTCGTCGGCGATGTTGATGCGGTGGTTGTCGACAATGAAGTCCGACGTGCCGGCCAGCTTGCGCTTGCGGCGCGAGAAGGTGAGGAAGATACGGTTGAAGCCCGGCACGTGCTTGGCCTGCTCTTCTTCGAGCGCGGCGCAGAAGATGCGGGTCAGGTCGCCGACATCCTTGGCGACGAGGAAATAGTGCTTCATGAAGCGCTCGACCGCCGACAGGCCGGGGTGAGTGGTGTAGCCGAGCCGTTCGGCGATCTCGCGCTGAATGTCGAAATGCAGCCGTTCCTCGGCCTTGCCGGTGAGGAAATGCATGTGGCAACGCACCGCCCACAGGAAATCCTCGGCCTTCTGGAACTCCCGGTATTCGCCCTCGGTGAAGACGCCCTTGTCGACCAGTTCCTGGCCGGTGCGCACCCGGTAGAAATATTTGCCGATCCAGAACAGCGTCTGCAGATCGCGCAGGCCGCCCTTGCCGTCCTTGACGTTGGGTTCGACGAGATAGCGGCTTTCGCCGGCCTTGGCATGGCGGTCGTCGCGTTCGGCAAGCTTGGCCTGGACATATTCGGGACCGGTCGTGCGCACCACCTCATGGTCGAAGCGCAGCATCAGCTCGTCATAGAGTTTTTCCTCGCCCCACAGGAAACGCGCTTCGAGGATCGAGGTGCGGATGGTGACGTCGGTGCGCGACAGGCGCAGGCATTCGTCGATGTTGCGGGTGGCGTGGCCGACCTTGAGCCCCAGGTCCCACAGCATGTAGAGCATGTATTCGACGGTCTGCTCGCCCCATGGCGTCTGCTTGTAGGGCAGCAGGAACAACAGGTCGATGTCGGACCCAGGCGCCAGCGTGCCGCGGCCATAGCCGCCGACGGCGACGACGGCCATGCGCTCCGCCGAAGACGGGTTCTTGACCCGGTAGACATGGGTGACGGCGAAATCGTAGAGCGCCCGGATGATCTCGTCCATGAGATGCGACAGCCGCGCCGCGCAGGCACTGCCGCCGCCGTCGTCCCGCAGCATGCGTTCGGCAATGGCGCGCCCGTCGGCCAGCCGCCCCTTGAGCAGCTGGAGCACACCGCTGCGCGCCGCCTGTCCGGAGCCGTCGCCTGCCTTGGCCGCGGTCTGCGCGGTCATCTCGCGGCGCAAGGCTTCGCCGTCGATCAGTTCGTCGAGCTTCAGGGAGATTCTTGCCATATGTCCGGGTCGGCCTCGCCTTTTCGGCGGCGTCTATAGCGCGTTTTCGCGGCGCTGGGTATGGGGCGGGAGGACGAGTCTCCGCGCGGACATTCGACACCCGCCGCCACAAAATCAAAACCGGCCCTTGACCTTCCAGTTACTGGAAGCCCTATCTCCGCGTCGCACACCGACCCATCGAGGCATTTTTCGCATGACGCATTCCGATCACGATCATCACGCGCATGGCGGCTGCTGTTCAGTAAAGGGCGCAGCACCTGCCGCACAGGCCGTCGTCCGCGACCCGGTCTGCGGTATGACCGTCGACCCGGCCGCCGGCAAGCCGACGGCCGAGCATGATGGCCATCTCTATCATTTCTGCAGTCAAGGCTGCCGCACGAAATTCGTCGCCGAGCCGGAAAAATTCCTGACGGCCACCGATCCGGTCTGCGGCATGAGCGTCGACCGTGCGACAGCCAGGCACTTTGCCCGCCACGAGGGTCAGGGTTTCTACTTCTGCTCCGCTGGCTGCCAGGCGAAATTCGAAGCGGAGCCGCAAAAATATCTCGGCGACAGGCCGGCGCCCCAGGAGATGCCCAAGGGCACGCAATACACCTGCCCGATGCATCCCGAAATCGTCCGTGACAAGCCCGGCGCCTGCCCCATCTGTGGCATGGCCCTGGAGCCGATGGGCGTGCCGACAGGCGATGAAGGGCCAAATCCCGAACTGGTCGATTTCACCAGGCGGCTCTGGGTGAGCGCGGCCCTGTCGGTCCCCCTTCTGATCATAGCTATGGCGCCCATGCTCGGCCTGACGTTTGAAGGCCTGGTCGAGGATCGGACAAAGGTCTGGATCGAGCTGGTACTGGCAAGTCCGGTGGTGCTTTGGGCTGCCTTCCCCTTCTTTCATCGCGGCTGGGATTCGATCCTCAACCGCAGCCCCAACATGTGGACCCTGATCTCGTTAGGCGTAGGTGCTGCCTATTTCTACAGCGTCGTCGCCACGCTGTTTCCGGACATTTTTCCGCATCAGTTCCGCGGCCATGGCGGTGCGGTGCCGGTCTATTTCGAGGCTGCCGCCGTCATCGTCGCGCTGGTCTTCCTCGGCCAGGTATTGGAGCTGCGTGCCCGTGAAAAAACCGGATCGGCGATCCGCGCCTTGCTTGATCTCGCGCCGAAGACCGCGCGGCTGATCGTCGCCGACGGTTCCGAAAGCGATGTGCCGCTTGACGCGGTCAAGGCCGGCGATCGCCTGCGCATCCGTCCCGGCGACGCGGTGCCGGTCGACGGCACGGTGCTGGAAGGCCGTTCCTCGGTCGACGAATCGATGATCACGGGTGAACCGTTGCCGGTCGAAAAGACTGAAGGCGATGCCTTGACCGGCGGCACGCTCAACAGACAAGGTTCGCTGATCATGCGCGCCGAGCGGATCGGCTCCGAGACGACGCTGGCGCGCATTGTCGAGCTCGTCGCCAAGGCACAACGCTCGCGCGCCCCGATTCAAGGGTTGGCCGATCGCGTTTCTTTCTACTTTGTGCCGACCGTCGTCCTTGTCGCGATCGCCGCTTTCATCGCCTGGGCCGTGATTGGACCCGAACCGAGCCTGATCTTTGCCATCGTCTCGGCTGTGTCGGTGCTGATCATCGCTTGCCCCTGTGCGCTCGGCCTCGCCACGCCGATGTCGATCATGACCGCCACTGGGCGCGGGGCGCACGCCGGCGTACTGATCAAGGAAGCCGCCGCGCTCGAACGCTTCGCCTCCGTCGACACACTGATCGTCGACAAGACGGGTACGCTGACCGAGGGCCGGCCGAAACTGACCGATGTCGTTGCGGCAAACGGCTTTTCCGAAGACGAATTGCTGGCGCTTGCCGCGGGTTTGGAAAAAGGCTCGGAGCATCCGCTGGCCGAAGCCATCGTCGAAGGCGCCGCCACGCGCGGTGTGACCGTTGCCGAGGCCAGCGGCTTCGAGGCGGTCACCGGCAAGGGCGTTTCCGGCACGGTGTCGGGAAAGAAGGTCGCGCTCGGCAATGCCGCGATGATGGCCGATCTAGGGATCGACACCGGGTCAGTCTCGGCTAGGGCCGAGGCACTGCAGACCGAAGGCAAGACGGCGATGTTCGTCGCCGTCGGCAACAGACTGGCCGGCCTTGTCGCTGTCGCCGACCCGGTCAAGGCGACCACCGCCGAGGCAATCAAGGCGCTGCATGACAGCGGCTTGAGGATCATCATGGCGACCGGCGACAATGAACGCACGGCCAACGCCATCGCCAGAAGCCTCGGCATCGATGAGGTTCGCGCAGGCCTGCTTCCGGAACAGAAGGCGGCCCTCGTCGAGGAACTGCGCGCCAAAGGCGCGGGCGTCGCCATGGCCGGCGACGGCGTCAACGACGCACCCGCGCTTGCCGCCGCCGATGTCGGCATCGCCATGGGCACCGGTGCCGATGTCGCGGTCGAAAGCGCCGGCATCACGCTGGTCAAGGGCGACCTCAACGGCATCGTGCGGGCGCGCACGCTGGCCCAGGCGACGATCCGCAACATCCGCCAGAACCTGTTCTTCGCCTTCCTCTACAATGTGCTTGGCGTGCCGGTCGCCGCCGGTGTGCTCTATCCGCTCACCGGCACGCTTTTGTCGCCGATGCTGGCTGCGGCGGCGATGAGCCTGTCCTCGGTGTCGGTGATATCAAACGCCCTGCGGCTGAGAACATTGAAACTCTGATCCAAGCTCCCAAATACGAAACCTACCCAACAGGAGACCATGAATGACCTTGGCTAGAAAACTCGTGCTTTTGCTGATGGCGGCCGGAATGCTGGTTGCCGTCTTCCTCGAAAGCGTTCCGGCGCAGAGCGAAGAGATGAAACACGACATGGGCGCCATGGCGACGGACGCGACCAGTCCTTCGACCGAAGGCTACAAGGCGGCGATGGACAAGATGCATGCCGACATGATGGCGTCCGAGTACACCGGCAATGCCGATGCCGATTTCGTCCGCAGCATGATCCCGCACCATCAAGGCGCCATCGACATGGCCAAAGTCGTGCTTGCCAACGGCAAGGATCCGGAAATCCGCAAGCTGGCCGAAGGCGTCATCGCCGCTCAGGAAGCCGAGATCAAGCAGATGCAGGCATGGCTCGCCGCTCATCCGGTGAAGTAAGGTTCAGGCAACCGCCAAGGCGGCGAGAACGCCTGTGGATTTCTCGCCCAGCCTGTGATGCGATCCGGCCCCACTGGAGCCCGCCATGCCATCGACCATCAGAACCACCAAACTGCCCTCAGGCGAAGCCGTTCAGGTGCTTGGTCAAGGCACGTGGAAGATGGGCGAGGATATCGGTCGCCGTGCCGATGAGGTGAATGCCCTCAAGCTCGGCCTCGACCTTGGCATCACGCTGATCGACACCGCCGAAATGTATGCAAGCGGCGGCGCCGAGGAGGTGGTGGCCGAGGCTATTGCCGGGCGCCGCGACGAGACCTTCCTGGTCTCGAAAGTTCTGCCATCGAACGCTTCGCGCGCGGGCGTGCAGCGCGCCTGTGAAAACAGCCTGAAGCGCCTGCGCACCGACCGCATCGATCTCTATCTGCTGCATTGGCCCGGCAGCGTGCCGCTGGCGGAAACGGTCGCGGCCTTCGAGGCCCTGAAAAAAGCCGGCAAGATCCGCCACTGGGGCGTCAGCAATTTCGACGCCGACGAGATGGAAGAGTTGGTCGGCTTGCCCGACGGCGGCAATGTCCAGACCAACCAGGTGCTCTACAATCTGGTCCGGCGTGGCCTCGAATTCGACCTGGCGCCATGGAGCCGGCAGCGCGGCATCCCCTTGATGGCCTATTCGCCGGTCGAGCAGGGCACGCTGGCGCGCAATGCCAGGCTCGACGCCGTCGCCACCCGCCACAATGCGACCCCGGCGCAAATCGCCTTGGCCTGGGTGATGCACCAGGAGAGCGTCATCGCCATTCCGAAAGCCAGCAGCCAGCAGCACGTCCGCCAGAATGTCGCCGCGCTGGATATCAAGCTTACCGGCGAAGACCTCACCGAACTCGACCGCGCCTTCCCGGCGCCGACACGCAAGCGCGGGCTGGAGATGATCTAGGCGCTGATAGTGCAGGCCGCATTCCGTCACACCCCCCTCTGTCCTGCCGATCTTTACCGGCTCGCCAGCCCCTTCAGCCGGTAGAGCGCCTCCAGCGCCTCGCGCGGCGTCATCTCGTCGGGATTGATCGCGCCGAGCGCGTCGCCGAGCGCATCGTTTTTCGTCGGCTTCGGCGCTTCGCGCTTCACCGCCACCGAAAACAGCGGCAGGTCGTCGACCAGGCGATTGGTCTTGCCTGAGACCTCGCCTTCTTCGAGCTGATGCAGCACTTCCTTGGCCCGGTCGACCACCGCCTCCGGCAGCCCGGCCAACCGTGCCACCTGCACGCCGTAGGAGCGGTCGGCGGCACCCTTGCCGACCTCATGCAGGAAGACGACGTCGTTCTCCCATTCCTTGACCCGCATGGTGACGTTGTGCAGTCGCACCAGCTTGCCGGCGAGCGACGTCATCTCGTGGAAATGGGTGGCGAAGATCGCCCTGCAGCGGTTCTTCTCGTGCAGATATTCGACCGCAGCCCAGGCGATCGACAGGCCGTCGAAGGTGGCGGTGCCGCGGCCGATCTCGTCGAGGATCACCAGCGCGCGCTCGCCGGCCTGGTTGAGGATTGCCGCCGTCTCGACCATCTCGACCATGAAGGTCGAGCGGCCGCGCGCCAAATCGTCCGAGGCGCCGACACGCGAGAACAGCCGGTCGACGACGCCGATATGGGCTGATGCCGCCGGCACGAACGAGCCGGTCTGGGCCAGGATGGCGATCAGCGCGTTCTGCCGCAGGAACGTCGACTTGCCGCCCATGTTGGGGCCGGTCAAAAGCCAGATCGCGCCGTTCCTGGCACTACCCTCCGGCGACAGGTCGCAATCATTGGCGACGAATGGGCCTTCGCCTGAGCGGCGCAGCGCCTGCTCGACCACCGGATGCCGCCCGCCCTTGATCTCGAAGGCAAGGCTCGAATCCACCACCGGCCGGCACCAGGCTTCGCTTTCCGACAAGAGCGCGAGTGCCGCCGACACGTCGAGCACGGCCAGCGCATCGGCGCCGGCGCGGATCTTTTCGGCTTCGCCAACCGCCTCCGCAGTCAGCGCATCGAAGGCGGCCAGCTCAATGCTGAGCGCCCGGTCGGCGGCATTGGCGATCTTGGTCTCGAGTTCGGCAAGCTCGGTCGTGGTGAAACGCATGGCGTTGGCCATGGTCTGGCGGTGGATGAAGCGCGCCTTGGCGCCATCGCTGCCGGTCATCACCGCATGATGGTTGGCGGTCACCTCGATGTAGTAACCGAGCACATTGTTGTGCCGGATCTTCAGCGAGCGGATGCCGGTTTCGTCGATCAGCGAGCGCTCCAGCCCGGCGATGACTTTTCGCGATTCGTCGCGCAGCGCCCGCATCTCGTCGAGATCCGGATGGTAGCCGCCGCGAACGAAGCCGCCATCGCGCTTGAGCAGTGGCAGTTCGTCGCCAAGCGCCTGCGTCAGATGTTGGGCCAATGCCTGGGGCAGCGCCTGAATGGCGGCCAATGCCGCCGTGAGTTCCTGGGGCAGGGCGGTCGCGGCAAAAATTTCAGCGATCGCGCCGGCCGCCTCGAAACCGGCGCGCAGCGCGCCGAGGTCGCGCGGCCCGCCCCGGTTGAGCGCCAGCCTGGACAGCGCGCGCGGCATATCTGCGACGCTCTTCAGGCTCGATCGCACCGCCTGGCAGAGCCGCGTCTCGGAGCGGAAGAACGACACCGAATCCAGCCTGGCACCGATCGCTGCCGGGTCGGTCAGCGGCGCCATCAGCCGGTCGGCGAGCAGCCTTGCACCGCCACCGGTGACCGTGCGGTCGATCGCCTTGAACAGCGAGCCTTCGCGGCTGCCCGACAATGTACGCAGCAGTTCGAGATTGCCGCGCGTCGCCGGATCGATGAACAGCGTCGAGCCCTGCTCCTCGCGCTCGGGACGTGACAGCGGCGGGCGCTCGGCCTTCTGCGTCTTCTCGACATAGGCGATAGCGCCGGAGATCGCCGACAGCTCGGCACGCGAAAACAAGCCAAAGGAGTCCGGCGTCGCCACATCGAAGAAGCGGGCGATGCGCCCGGTGGCCGAGGCCGAATCGAACAGCGACGGCGGCTGCGGGCTGGCGACTCGGCCGAGCACGTCGAACACCGGCTTCAGCTCCGGATCATGGAACACCGGCTCGGCGACGATCAATTCACGCGGATCGACACGGAAGATGTCGGCCAGCAGCCGGTCGGCGGTGGTGTCGGTGACGCGGAAGGCGCCGGTCGAAATGTCGATCCAGGCCAGCGCAACGGCGTGATCGCTGCCGCCACCCTTCACCCGCCCCAGCGCCATCAGGAAACTCGATTCCGATGGCGCCAACAATTTGTCCTCTGTGATGGTGCCCGGCGTCACCAGTCGCACCACGTCGCGGCGCACCACCGATTTTGAGCCGCGTTTCTTCGCCTCGGCCGGATCCTCGATCTGCTCGCAGACGGCAACGCGGAATCCCTGGCCGATTAGCTTCTGCAGATAATCGTCGGCCGCATGCACCGGCACGCCGCACATCGGAATGTCGAGCCCTTGATACTTGCCGCGCTTGGTCAGCACGATGCCCAGCGCCCGGCTCGCCTTCTCGGCATCGTCGAAGAACAGCTCGTAGAAATCGCCCATGCGGTAGAACAGCAGCGAATCCGGGTTCGCCGCCTTGATCTCGATGAACTGCTCTATCATCGGCGTGGCGCCGGCGGTGGGCAACGGCGTCATGGCCTCGGGGGCGTCCGGCTCGTTCGGAGTATGCATGTTCATGCACGGCACGCTAGCAGATGTGATCGCGCGGTTTAATGCCGAGGCTTCGAAAAACAGGGGACGACCGGGCTGCCGGGTGTTCGCAATTTCCTGGACGACCCGCGATTCCCAAGTGCTGGCGGTTTACACGCGGCGGCGCGTGGTCTTAATTCGGATCGAAACAAAGCACCCGCTTCAACGAGGTGCTGCACCGGTGAGGAAATCAAGAACATCATGGCCAGGAAAACCGAGAACAACGGTCCGTCCGTCAGCGCGCAGGAAGCGCTTGAATTCCACGCCATGGGGCGCCCCGGCAAGCTGGAAGTCGTCGCCACCAAGCCGATGGCAACGCAACGTGATCTGAGCCTCGCCTATTCGCCTGGTGTCGCGGTTCCGGTTCTGGCCATCGCCGAGGACCCCAGCCGCGCCTTCGACTACACGACGCGCGGCAACATGGTCGCCGTCATTTCCAACGGCACCGCCATCCTCGGCCTCGGCAATCTCGGCGCGCTGGCCTCCAAGCCGGTGATGGAAGGCAAGGCGGTGCTGTTCAAGCGCTTCGCCGATGTCGATTCCATCGACCTCGAGGTCGACACCGAGGATGCCGACGAGTTCATCAACTGCGTGCGTTTCCTTGGGCCCTCTTTCGGCGGCATCAACCTGGAGGACATCAAGGCGCCGGAGTGCTTCATCATCGAGCAGCGGCTGCGCGAATTGATGGACATCCCGGTCTTCCACGACGACCAGCACGGCACCGCCATCATCTCGGCCGCCGGCCTGATCAACGCGCTGGAGGTCACCGGCCGCGACATGAAGACCACGAAGATGGTCTGCAACGGCGCCGGTGCGGCCGGCATCGCCTGTATCGAGCTGATGAAGGCGATGGGCTTCGCGCCCGAAAACATCACTTTGTGCGACACCAAGGGCGTGGTCTTCCAGGGGCGCACCGAAGGCATGAACCAGTGGAAGTCGGCGCATGCGATCAAGACCGAGGCGCGCAGCCTCGCCGAGGCGCTCGACGGCGCCGACGTCTTCCTCGGCCTCTCCGCCAAGGGCGCGCTGACCACCGCCATGGTGCGGTCGATGGCCAAGAACCCGATCATCTTCGCCATGGCCAATCCCGACCCGGAAATCACGCCGGAGGAAGTGGCCGAGATCCGCACCGACGCCATCATGGCCACCGGGCGTTCTGATTATCCCAATCAGGTCAACAACGTGCTCGGCTTCCCCTACATCTTCCGCGGTGCGCTGGATGTGCGGGCAACCACCATCAATGACGACATGAAGATCGCCGCCGCGCAGGCGCTGGCAGCGTTGGCGCGCCAGGACGTGCCCGACGACGTCGCCGCCGCCTATCAGGGCAACCGGCCGAAATTCGGCCCCAACTACATCATCCCGGTGCCGTTCGACCCGCGCCTGATCTCGGCCATTCCGATCGCGGTGGCCAAGGCGGCGATGGATTCAGGCGTCGCCCGCAAGCCGATCCTCGATCTCGACCGCTACGCACAGGAACTCTCCGCCCGCCGCGATCCGATCGCCTCGACCCTGCAGCGCATCTACGACCGCGTGCGCCGCCAGCCCAAGCGCATGGTCTTCGCCGAGGGCGAGGAGGAGCAGGTTATGCGCGCCGCCGTCTCCTATGTGAACCAGAAGCTCGGCACCGCCATCCTGCTCGGCCGCGACGACGTTATCAAGGACAACGCCAAGCTCGCCGGCATAGACCTCAACAAGCAAGGAATCGAGATCATCAATGCACGGCTGTCGCGCCGCAACGGCATCTACACCGACTATCTCTACGAGCGCATGCAGCGCAAAGGCTTCCTGTTCCGCGACTGCCAGCGGCTGATCAACAACGACCGCAATCACTTCGCCGCCTGCATGGTGGCGCTGGGCGATGCCGACGGTATCGTCACGGGCGTGACCCGCAACTATTCCACCGCGCTCGACGACATCCGCCGCGTCATCGATGCCAAGCCCGGCCACCGCGTCATCGGCGTGTCGATCGTGCTGGCGCGGGGCAAGACCGTGCTGGTCGCCGACACCGCCGTGCACGATATGCCGAACGCCGAGCAGATCGCCGACATCGCCGAGGAGGCGGCAGGCTTTGCCCGCCGCATGGGCTACGAGCCGAGGCTCGCCATGCTTGCCTATTCGACATTCGGCCATCCGCAGGGCGAGCGCTCCGAACGCGTCCAGGAAGCCGTGCGCATCCTCGACAAGCGCCGCGTCGATTTCGAGTATGACGGCGAGATGGCCGCCGACGTCGCGCTCAACGCCCGCGCCATGGCGCAATACCCGTTCATCCGGCTGACCGGCCCGGCCAATGTGCTGATCATGCCGGCCTTCCATTCGGCCTCGATCTCGACCAAGATGCTGCAGGAACTCGGCGGCTCGACGGTGATCGGCCCGCTGCTGGTGGGGCTGAACAAGCCGGTTCAGATTGTATCGCTCAATGCCAAGGACTCAGACATCGTCAACATGGCGGCGATCGCGGCGTATACGGCGGGGACTTGACGAAACGGTCCGCGCCGCGGACGAAAAGCCGAGGATCTGGCTTTCTGACGGGACGGGTGTCCAGAACGCCGCCGGACGTTAGCCCATAAGAGATTGATAAGATTCAGCTGATATAGAAAACCTCTTGCCGACATGCCGTAACGGCATCTACGGCGCGCTCAGACCGCCAAACGGGGGTGCGGCCATGAAGCATGACGGAGTTCCAGCATCCGCGGTCGGCCACGGGGCCTACCACGACGAGCGCCTGGACGCGCTTCTCAGCATCACCGGCCGCATGGACGGCTATCTCTACCGCTGCCGCAACGATGCGTCCTACACCATGCTCTACATCAGCGACGGCATTCTCACTGTTAGCGGTTATCGGCCGAGCGATTTCATTCACAACGCGGTGCGCGACTATGTCTCGGCCATCCATCCGGATGATCTCGCCGCCGTCTACGCCGCCGTCGACGGCGCGCTCGAGACGCGCTGCAACTGGAACGTCGACTATCGCATCGTCCCGCGGGTCGGCGAACCGCTATGGGTGCGCGAGATCGGCGGCGGTGTCTGGGACGACACCGGCGAACTCGAGTTCCTGGAAGGCTTCGTCGTCGACATCAGCGACCGCAAGGTTGTCGAGGACCTCAATTCCCAGCTGCTGCTGGATCTGAAGGCAGCCAACGAGGAGCTGTCCGCGCAGAAGCGGGAGATCGAGCTGGCGAAGCTGCAGAGCGACCATTCGGCCAACCACGATGCATTGACCGACTTGCCCAACCGGCGCGCCTTCCACGACGAACTGAAATCGGTGGTCGCGCGCTGCGGCGCCACCGGCGAGGCGGCCGGACTTCTGTTCATCGATCTCGACCGGTTCAAGGAAGTCAACGACACGCTCGGCCACGAGGCCGGCGATGCGTTGCTGCAGCGCGTGTCGAAGAACCTTCGCTCCATCCTGCGCAGTGACGATTTCGTGGCACGGCTTGGTGGCGATGAGTTCGCCTTCCTGTTTTCGGGAGAGCCGGACCTCGCGCGGCAAAAGGCGGTGCGGGTCGCCGAGCGCATCCTTGAAAGGCTGCAGATCAAAATCCCGGCGCCGGATAGCGCCATCCAGATCGGGTGCACCGTCGGTGTCGCCATGTATCCCCTGGATGCCGCCGATTCGGATGCACTAGTCGCTGTCGCCGACCGGCTGATGTATATCGGCAAGAAAAGTGGCCGCAACCGGTTGGTCACTGCCGGGGAACTGACTGCGGAACAACAGCCGTCGTCCGGATCTCGCCACCCAATTCGCAAGACCGCCTAGGCGCGACTGGGGTGCACCAAAGCCATCAAGCCGGCGCGAACACGCGTGCGGCCTCGACGACCTCCTCGACCTGATCCTGCCGCAGCAGGTCGATCGGGACTTGGCCTTCGAGGTCGGCTGAGGGGCGCGTCAGCCACAGCCACGCCAGCCTCGGATTGCTGATCAGGGACAGCACGGCGCGGATGCCCGCCACCGGTCTGCCGTCGACGAACTGCGCCAGCGGGAAGACATGTTTGCGGCCGCCCTTGCGCAGGGCGATGACCTCGCCCCGCCTTTGCCAGCGGTGCAGCGTCGACCGCGCGATGCGCAGGTTCTCCTCAAGATAGGTCGATCCGGCGACGCGGCCCGCCCAGTCCTCGATCAGCATCGATTCGAGGTCGTCGGACTTTGGCGGCGAAGTTTGCTCGATATCGGCCAATAGCGTCGTCGGCGGATTTGTGGCGCCAGTGATACCGGCTTCGCCGCGGCGCGCAGCCTCCGCCGCCAGCGCGCGCACGAATTTCGAGGCCAGGCCGGGAAGGTCGGCGTGGATGGTGTCGATGGCGCGCTGGTGTTTCGGCGACAGCAAGGTGACCGCGGAAGCTATGCTGCCGGCGATCTTGCCGACCGAGACCATGGTGGGCTTGTTGATGGCCTCGTCATAGTGGGCAAGCGCGCGATCGACATCCTCCGCGACCATCTCTGCGAAGTCGTCCTGCTTGAGGCCCTGGATCTGAAATCTGTTCATGCATGTGTCTTCCGGGCCGCGCGCTCCTCCCAGCGGCCGGCTGTTGAACTTCTAGAGCGGAAAGCGGAAATCGCGGCGGCAACAGATACAGCGGCCCGACAGCTTGCTGTCTTGCATTTTTGACACCCCAACTGGCCGAGGGCGCACCGAAATGTCAGTCGGGGCGCCTGGATTGCGTGTAGGTGCGATGTGTGACAGCCGCGCGACGGTGAGCGCACCGGCGGCCAAGCTGCCGATCTCCCCACTTGTGGGAGAGATGCCCGGCAGGGCAGAGGGGGGCGCGAAGGATCGCTACGGAGCGATGTTTGCGTCCGAGCTCTTCGATCGACGGCGCGCCATGAAAATCATGCCATCCATTTTTGGGCTGGCGGCAATGTAAAGCCGTGCAGATGCTGGTGGGACAACGCCCCCCTCTGGCCTGCCGGCCATCTCCCCCACGAGGGGGGAGATCGGCAGTTGTCCCTAAAGCAACCCTGCCTGCTCAGCCTCGCGGCGCAAATTCTGCCGCGGCCTGGGGCCGATCTGCTGGATCACCAATCCGGCCGCCAGTGAGCCAAGGTCGCCGCAGGTCTGCAGGTCGCGGCCTTGCGTGTAGCCATGCAGGAACCCGGCGGCATAGAGATCGCCGGCGCCCGTCGTGTCGACCAGCTCCCTGATCGCGGTTGCCTTGATGACCACGGTCTCGTCGCCGCGCACGATCACCGAGCCTTTCTCCGAACGGGTCACGGCGGCGATCCGGCAATCCTTGCGGATCTGTGCCAGCGCCTCCTCGAACGACGATGTCTGGTAGAGCGACTTGATCTCGTGGCTGTTGGCAAAGACGATGTCGACCGTGCCCGAACGCATCAGGTCGAGGAACTCGTCGCGATAGCGGTCGACGCAGAACGAATCCGACAACGTCATGGACACTTCGCGGCCTGCCGCGTGCGCCAGCTTCGCCGTCTGCCGGATCGCTTCCTTGGCGCGCGGCGGATCCCACAGATAGCCCTCGAAATAGGTGACCTTGGCGCCAGACGCCTTGTCGGCCTCGACATCCTCAGGGCCGAGCTCGACGCAGGCGCCGAGATAGGTGTTCATTGAACGCTCGCCGTCGGGGGTGACGAAGATCATCGAGCGCGCTGTCGGCGGCTCGCCCTTGAGCGGCCTGGTGTCGAAGGCGACGCCCTGCGCATGGATGTCGTGGGCATAGATTTCGCCCAGCGCATCGTTGGAGACCTTGCCGAAGAAGGCCGCGCGGCCGCCGAAGCTTGCGACACCGGCCGCCGTGTTGCCGGCGCTACCGCCGGAGGCTTCGATCGCCGGGCCCATGCGGCTGTAGAGCAGTTCGGCGCGCCGGGTGTCGATGAGGTTCATCGCGCCCTTGATAATGCCGTTGGTCTCGAGGAATTCCTCGTCGCACTGGGCGATGATGTCGACAATGGCATTGCCGATGCAAAGCACGTCATAGTTCGGCATCAATGTCTCCGCCAAAAACCCGAGCCGGCTTCTTGCCACGCCGGCCCGGCGCGGGTCTAGCGATTTGAAACCGTTTTGCCTAGGGCGTGACACGCAACTTTGGCGGATCAGGCTGGAACAGGCCAAAGGCGCATCCGCCACGAGGCGCTATGACAATTCGACCGTGGCCGAAGCATTTCATCGCCACACGGCCTACAAGCCTGGCTCAGCCGATTCCGTTTCGAAGGCGAGCCAGCCCACCAATGTCCACAAAGAGCATCTCTACAAGGAACGAGCCAGCAAAGAACGACATGACGACCGACCTGGCACTGCTCGCCGTGCTGGCAGTGCTCTGGGCCGCCTCCTACACCTTCATCAAGATCGGCATCGAGACGATCCCGCCGGTCACCTTCATTGCCGCCCGCACCCTGATCGCGGGTGGCATCCTGTTCGCCGTCATCCGCTGGCGCGGGCTGGCCATGCCGGGCGATGCGGCAAGCTGGCGTCGGTTCGCCTTCCAGGCATGCCTCAACAGTGTCATCCCGTTCACCCTGATCGCTGCGGCCGAACGTTCGGTCGATGCTGGCCTCGCCACCATCCTGAACGCGACCTCGCCGATCTTCACCTTCCTTTTGACCGCGCTCATCACCCGCCACGAGCCGGTCACGTTGCGCAAACTGATTGGCGTCGGCGCCGGCATTGCCGGTATCTGCCTCATCATTGGCACCGAGGCGCTGGGTGGTCTCGGTCATGAACTGTGGGCACAATTGGCAATTGTCGCGGCGACGATCTGCTATGCCGGCGCGGCGATTTTCGGCCGTGGTTTCAAGGGCCTCGACCCGATGCTGCCGGCCGCCGGCTCGATGCTCTGCGGTGCAGTCATTCTCGTGCCGCTCAGTCTTGTGTTCGACCAGCCATGGACGCTGGCGCCATCAACGGCGTCGATCCTGGCCTTGCTAGGCCTGTCGGTCTTTTCCACCGCGCTGGCTTTCGTCATCTATTTCCGCCTCATCCACACGCTGGGCTCGGTCGGCACCACCTCGCAAGCCTATCTGCGCGTGCCGATCGGCGTCGGCATCGGCGCCCTCTTCCTTGGCGAAAGCCTGGGTTCGACGGCATGGCTGGGAATGGCGTTTGTCGTAGCCGGGGTGGCAGCGATGACCATCCCGGTTCGCAACCCGGCGTTTGCACGGTAAACGCCCAACGCTTGTGCTCGCGGCTTGCGCTGCCTATCTCGGAGGCGTCCGCCCGTGCGGTGGTATCCGCTAGAGGGGTCCAAGCACAGTGATTTTCGACGCTGCCCGCACCGCGGCCTTCGAGCTGCTCTCGCCTCCCTTTCGCGCCGTGTTCTTCAAGACGCTTGGGCTGACTTTGCTGGCGCTGGTGGCCTTGTGGTTCGGTCTGACCAGCCTTGTCGAGTGGCTGGCCCTGCCATGGCTGCAGACGCTGTTGCCCGGCATGCCGTCCTGGGCCGGGTGGCTGGGCGGCATCATCGCGGCTATCGCGCTTGCCTTCGGCGTGGCGCTGCTCATCGCGCCGGTGACGGCTGTTGTCGCCGGCCTGTTTCTCGACGATATCGCCGACGTGGTCGAGCGCACCGACTATCCCGGCGATCCGCCCGGACGCGCCATGCCGGCGCTGCGCTCGCTGGTGCTGTCGATGCGATTCCTCGGTGTCGTCGTCCTCGGCAACATCGTCGCGCTGCTGCTGCTTCTGGTGCCGGGCGTCAACATCGCCGCCTTCTTCATCGTCAACGGCTATCTGCTTGGGCGCGAGTTCTTCGAATTCGCCGTCATGCGCTTTCGCGGGGAAGACGAGGCCAGGGCCTTGCGCAGGCACTATGCCGGCACCGTGTTTCTCGCCGGGCTGCTCATCGCTGCCTTCCTCGCCGTGCCGCTGCTCAACCTAGTGACCCCGCTGTTCGCCGCCGCCATGATGGTGCATCTGCACAAGGCGATCAGCGCGCGGGAAATTACCCGCCGGGGCTAGGCTCTGCTCAGCGTAGAAGGAAACCGAGTCCGAGTTCGTCGTCCGCCTCGACGATGAACTCAGCCCGTCCGGAATAATAGGCGCGGCCGCCGACGCGGGCGATGATCGCCTCGTGCAGGCCAGCCTTCGCCGTCCGCACCGCGGACCCGGAAAAACGCGAGCCGGCGATGCTTTCGAACATGCGCGTCTGTCCTATCGCGATCTCGCCCTTGGCGTGCATGGCCGCCAACCGCGCGGTCACGCCGGAGCCGGTCGGCGAGCGGTCGACCTCGGCCTCGGCGAAGACACAGACGTTCTTCGTCACCTCATTGGAAAACGCGTCGCGGCCATCGGTCAGGATGGTGCCGTAGAGAAAGGCAAGATCGGCGTGGTCGGGATGCGACAGCGGAAATTCGGCCTTGAGCCTGTTGGTCAGTGCCGTCGCCGCATCGACGAAATCGCGTACCCGGTCGCGGCCGAATTCGAGCCCGAATTGGTGGCAATCGGCCAGCGCGTAGAAGGCGCCGCCATAGCCGATGTCGAAACCGATCGTGCCATGGCCCGCCAGCTCTATCGTCTGCCCGCCGGCGAACAGGAAGGCCGGCACGCTTTCGAACGACACCCCGCCGGCCTTGCCGTCCCTGACCTCGACCGAGGCGACGACCAACCCGCACGGCGCCTCGATGTTGACGATCGTCACCGGCTCGCGTTTCGTCACTAGTCCTTCGTCTACGGCGTAGCGCCCGAGCGCGACGATGGCGTGGCCGCACATGGTCGAATAGCCCTCATTGTGCATGAACAGCACGGCGAGATCGGCGCCGGGCAGGTCCGGCTCGACCAGCAAGGCACCATACATGTCGTAATGGCCCCGCGGCTCGAACATCAGGATTTTCCTGAGATGATCGAGACGGTCGCGCACATAGGCGCGCTTCTCCAGGATCGTGCCTTTCGGGATATCCGGATAGCCGCCGGTGACGATCCTGAGCGGCTCGCCGCCGGTATGCATGTCGACGACGGTCAGCGTCATGCGATTGGGCCCATCTAAGCTGAAGGTTTGCCGAACAGAGCCTGCAATTTGCCGAAAGGCATGGCGGCGCGGGTGAAGCCGAACGTGCCGTCCTGCTGGATCTCGCGCGCCGCCGTTTCCAGCATGCCGTAGGCGAAATTGGTCAGCCACGGCCCGAGCGAAATACGCTTGACGCCGGCCATGGCGAGATCGGCGATGGTGAAGCCGGGTCTTGCCATGACGTTGACCGGCTTGCTGACCGCCGAGCAGATCGCACGCACCATCTCGACGTCGCCGATGCCCGGCGCATAGAGCACATCGGCGCCGGCCTTCTCGAAAGCCTGCAGCCGCTTGATGGTGTCGTCGAGATCGGACTTGCCCCACAGGAAATTCTCGGCGCGTGCGGTGAACACGAAATCGCGCTTCAGCGCGCGCGCCGCCTCCACGGCCGCCGCGACGCGCTCGACGGCGTGCGAGAAATCATAGATCGGCTTGTCCGGGTCGCCGGTGTGGTCCTCGATCGAGCAGCCGGCAAGGCCGGCCGCTTCCGCCGCGAAGACGGTTTCCGCGGCACTGGTCGGGCTGTCGCCCTTGCCTTTCTCGAGGTCGGCCGAGACCGGCAGGCTGGTCGCCGCCGTCAGCTCGCGGCAATGGTGGATCATCTGGTCGAAGGTCACGGCGCCATCCGGCAGGCCGCGCGAAAAGGCAAAGCCGGCGCTGGTCGTCGCCAGCGCCGTGAAGCCGAACGAAGCCAGCAGCTTCGTCGTGCCGATGTCCCAGGGATTGGGCATGACGAAGGTCGAGGCATGCAGGTCGCGAAAGATCTTGCCCTTGTCCATGGTAGTTCCCCCATCATGTGCGGTGTGGCTAAACAGATTTTATCCTGCCCCCTTTGGTCGGGCAAACGAATGCGGTTGGTTCAGAAGCGTTTGGCGTTCTCTCCTGCCAATTTGTCCAGCGTGTCGGAATCCATGGCGTAGCGCGATGTCTCCTGATGGCGGCATATGACTGGCAGGGTGGGTTTCATGCGCGGCCTCAGGTCTGGCGGGCCAAGCTACCACGGACAATCGAGGCGTACAGCAGTAGGCTGGAGATCAGATCAGTGGATCGGCACCAGCCCGGCCAGTTCGCGCATGTCGTCGAACAGTATGCCCCCGGCCTGGACCAGGCCATCTCGGTCGGAATGGGGATCGGCGTAATAGGAAAACACCCGCATGCCGGCGGCGATGCCTGCCTGCGTGCCGGCGACGCTGTCCTCGATGACGATGCAGTCGGCGGGCGAAAAGCCCATGGTCCTGGCCGCATGCAGGAACAGGTCGGGAAACGGCTTGCCGCGCGCGGCCATGGTCGAAGAAAACATTGCGTGCTCGAACAGCGGTAACAGCCCGGTCTGGCCGAGCGTGATGTGCATCTTCGACACCCTGGCCGAGGTGGCGACGCAATAGGCGATGCCGGCTGAACGCACGGCTTCGACAAACTCGCGGACGTAGGGGATCGCCTCGACGCCATGGGCGAACAGATCCGGCAGGCCGGCGTTCCAACGATCGACGAAGTCGGCGCCGAGCCTGACGCTGGTTTCCTCTTCGATCTGTTTTTGCACCGACGCCATGCTGCGGCCGGAGAAATTCTTGCGGCAATATTCGAAGCTTGTCGGATAGCCGGCGGCGCTCAACCATTCGGCGAGGCGCCGATTGGCGAGGTTCTCGGTGTCGACCAGGATGCCATCGCAGTCGAAGATGACAAGTTTAGGCAGTTCAGACATCAGGCGGTGCCGGTCGATCCGAACCCGCCCGAGCCACGCGCCGTGCCGCCGGCCAATGTACGTTCTTCCCCGGCCGCCTGCGTCACCGCCGCGAAGACGATCTGGGCGATGCGCATGCCGCGCGTCACGGCAAAGTCCTCGTCGCCGAGGTTGATCAGCAGCACCTTCACCTCGCCGCGATAGTCGCTGTCGATGGTGCCGGGCGTGTTGAGGACGGTCAGCCCATGTTTGAAAGCAAGTCCGGAACGCGGCCGCACCTGACCTTCCATACCTTCCGGAATTTCCAGGATCAGCCCGGTCGGCACCAAAGCGCGTTTGCCAGGCAGGATCAGCAGCGGCCGGTCGTCGGGCACCGCGGCGCGCAAATCCATGCCGGCCGCACCGGTGCTTTCATAGGCTGGAAGGGGAAGTCCTTCACCATGCGGCAACCTGACGAAGCCGACGGTCGGACCGATGACGGAGGGAGTTTGAAGGGCTGCGCGCATAAAATCGATCCTATCGGCGCGAACGGCGATTCGGTCAACTCGACCGCAATGCTATCAACGTCTTTCTTTCAGGCATCACTATGACCTGGTCATCGGAACGACGGTGGTCTCCTTGATCTCCTCCATCACGAACGAGGCGGAAACGTCCGACAGCGCCACCTTGGCGATCAGCCGCTGGTAGAGCCGGTCATAGGCCTTCACGTCGGCGACACGGGCGCGCAGCACATAATCGAGGTCGCCGGACATGCGGTAAACGCCGGTGATCTCGGGAAAGCCGGTCACTGCCGCGCGGAACTTCTGCAGCCACTCCGGGTCGTGGTTGGACGTGCGGATCAGGATGAAGACGGAAAGGCCAAGTCCGAGCTTTTCGGCATCGACCAGCGCCACCCGGCCGGTGATGACGCCATCCTCTTCCAGCCGCTTCACCCGGCGCCAGCAGGCATTGCGCGACAAGGCCACCCGCTCCGACAGCTGGTCGACCGACAGCGTGCCGTCGCGTTGCAATTCGCTCAGCAATTTCCGGTCGATTTCGTCGATTTCCAATGCCATATGGGATGTTTGTCCCATCAATGGGCCAAATACAAGGATAATTTGAGACCGATGAACCGGCGAAGCGTGTCAGGATACTCATATCAGGAACTTCAAGCGCTGAAGGGGAACCAGCATGTCGGTCGCAAGGATTTTCACCTCTCATCCGGCCAAGGTCGGCGAAACCT
Source organism: Mesorhizobium sp. M1409 (assembly GCF_040317535.1). Lineage (NCBI taxonomy): Bacteria > Pseudomonadati > Pseudomonadota > Alphaproteobacteria > Hyphomicrobiales > Phyllobacteriaceae > Mesorhizobium > Mesorhizobium sp. M1409. Next base: position 26,150 of record NZ_JAMYKV010000016.1, on the reverse strand, counting down.
ATTTCGGCCACATGGCCTTTGCCGCTTGGTTCTCATCGCGGCTCCTGATGGCGGCGGGCGCCGCGCTCGTTCACGCTTTCTTGCCATTTCTGTTTGAAACTACAGCCAGCCGAATCGTTCGCGAACTCTACGAGCGGACGCACAACAGAGGCACACACGCGACCAAGGAGCCCGCGGCTCTTATGGATCGCGCCTAGAGGACGACAGAAGCGATGTGCCGATGGGCGGCCTATCTCGGTGAAGCGGTCTTTCTCGAAGACATCCTCACCGCGCCCTGCCACTCGCTGATCGCCCAGAGCCATTGCGCCCAGGAAGCAAAGTCGCCGACCAATGGCGACGGCTTTGGCCTTGCCTGGTATGGCGACCGCCCGGAGCCCGGTCTTTACCGCGACATCCTGCCGGCCTGGTCCGATCCCAATCTGAAGAGCCTGTGCCGGCAGATCAAATCCGGCCTGTTCCTCGCGCATGTGCGGGCGTCCACCGGCGGCGCCACCAGCCGGATGAACTGCCACCCGTTCATCTCCGGCAACTGGTCATTTATGCACAACGGCCAGATCGGCGGCTTCGAGAAGATCCGCCGCGCGCTGGAGAACTCGCTGTCCGACGCCGTTTTCGACCAGCGCGAAGGCACCACCGATTCCGAGTTGTTTTTCCTGCTGACGATCGATGAAGGGTTGGCCGGTGATCCGCAAGGTGCCGTCTCGCGTGCCACCAGCCGCGTGCTCGACGCCTCTCACCGCGCCGGTCTCGATCCGTCACTGAAACTCACCGCCGCATTCTCGGACGGGCAGGCTCTTCACGCTGTGCGTTATGCGACCGACGCCCACGCGCCGACGCTCTACACCTCCACCTTACGCAAGGGCGGCGGCCGCTGCATCATGTCCGAACCGTTTGACCGCGAGGGCGGCGATTGGCAGGCTATTCCGCCATCAAGCTTTGTCACCATGACCAGGGATGGCATGGCTATTCGCCCCTTTGCTCCGGCTGCGGCGAAGCTGGCCCTGGCCGTCTAGTTGCAAATCACGGCAACGTCGCGCGCATCGGCTGGCAATCACCTTCAGGGGTTTTGCGGCGCGCTGGAATGTCTCAGCCAATGGCGGTCGAAGACATCGAGAATGGCGCGGAACTCGGCTGGCGGGATCTGGTGGACGCCGCCATCGCTGCCTCCCACGAGGAACCGTATGAGTTGTCGGTCGACCTGCTCCGGCTGGTCGATGGATATGCCGAGCGATGCCAAATCCTCTGATATCGACTGGTCGCCTAGCAGGTATCCGCCCCACGAGGTGGTCCCAGGCGCCGGATCGTGCAGGCGTACCATGAGGATCCTGGTCAATGACGGCAGGGTCTCCGGGCCGATAATAGCGGTTCCGCACATATACCCGCCAAGCACACTTCCCGGCTGCGACTGCGGCAACAGGCTGATGAAGAACTGGGCATCGCCGCCCGCTTCCTTCAGATGCACGTAAAGAGCGCGCTTGGCCGGCGTGACCGGGCCGCCAAGCACCAGCTGGCCTGTCGGCAAGGCTTCGCGATATGTGGCGGTCAAGCCATGCAGACCAGGCCCTGCCTCGATCGACAGGATGCCCTTGATGATCTTGCCGCGATAGTAAGGCGACCAGGCGCGCGAATAACATGCATAAGCACCGGTCAGCGCGAACACGAGGCTGCGCTCATCATGGCTGGAGGAGGCATCGAATTGATTGCCGGCGCGGCGTTCGAGCACCGCGCTGTCGATGCCGTGGCGGGCTGCGATGGCTGCGGTGAAGTGCGGCAGGTCGCAGTCGGCGATCCATGAGCCGGGCTGCTCCAAGCGAAGCAGCTTCGCCCAATCGTCATAGACACTGTGCTCGCGCGGCTGGGCGCGACCTTGCAGCCATTTGTCGGCGCGGCCGAGATCGAACGCGGTCTTGGGATTAACGGCTCGGAACGCCGCCGCCAGATCCTTGCGGGTGACGGTCCCCAATAACGCCGACGTCAGCCGCAATTTCTGCGCGATGTGCTGTGCCATACGGCTGCCTCTTGCTGCTCGCTGTCTGCCATATCATGCTGCATCCATCCTTTCACGATATATTTCCATTAGCTAATATTCCAGGAATTCCAGAGAATTCCACGGTATTCCGTACGTGCTGCCTTTTCCGGTAGCGGTCCGGCGCTAAGCTCGCGGAGGGCAAGGGGCTTATCTTCCGCGAGAAAGTGCTGAACGTGGGCCGAGCACGTCCCTTCCTTCGCAGAGCACCGACACGCTCCAATCGAGCAACGAGCAACCAAGCTCAAGGAGCCTGCTGACAACCTTACGTTGTGGCACCTCAACCTGAAGGAACGACCGGATGACCTCGAATGCCTCTTCCAGACTGACGTTCATTGTATTTACCGCTGGTTGTATCGCGTTGGCGCTGCTCTTTCGATACGCGCCGGTCGGTGAATTCCCCTCGAAATATATCAAGGCCGCACCGGTGGCGCTCGCCGCAAATCCGACGCGCATCGACGTCGACAATGAGGCGCACGCCATACGCTTCTACATCGATGGCAAGCAGGTCGCCTTGCTCGATCAGTCCGGTTTCAGGCAGTGAGGCGCCAAGCCGCGCAAGGCGGCGCGGCGGTTTTGAGTGCATGAGACAAGAACTTGGGCACGACGCATGGGTGATCCAGAAAATGCGGAGCGCTTTGGAGCCAGAGAGGAAACCGTCATGAAACTCATTCTGTCCGCGTTGCTTGTGCTGCTTGCCTTGTCGCAGGTGGCGGAGGCGAAGAAGAAAGTCTTGGTGACGCAGGACAATGCCGCCAAGGCGCAGGCGACCCGGCCGCAACTCGACAACGCATGGACAGGCGGGATTAGGCCGGCCGCGGATGCAAAGGCGCGAGCCACCGACGGGATGCAGTACCCGCCGGCGCTGTATTTCAATTTCCTTTAGGCCGGTTGCTGGCCGGCGTCGGATCGATGCCCCGTGCGGCATCGGCCGCGGGCTTTCGCCGTCCGCCGGGCTATTGAGCGAAGCGTCCCAATCCATAGGGCGCCAAAAGCGGGTCGCGCTCGCCCTCCAGTATTTCCCGTGCGGCGAACAGGCCGACGGCCGGCGCCAGCGTGATGCCCGAATGCATGACCGCGACATAGACGCCGTCCATGCCCTCGGCGCGGCCGATGATCGGAAAGCCGTCGATCGGCGTCGGTCGGTAGCCGACCGTGTGGAAATCCAGTTCCAGCCCGTCACTGTCGCGCAGCATGGCCTTCATGGCCGCGAACAGCGCGCGGGCGGTGTCTTGCGGATCCATGCCCGGATCGGCACCTCCGAAATCCGAACCGGCGATGATTCGCCCTTCGGCTGTCTGGCGCATGTGCAGCCGCTCGGCCAGCACCAGGCCGTTAAGCAGCTTTTTGTAAGGCCGAGAGTGAACGATCAGGCCGGGCGGTGTCTCGATCGGCAGGTTGATCCCGGCCGTCGCGGCGATGTCCGGGGAGCCGACGCCGGCCGCGATCACCACCTCGTTGGCGGCAATCAGGCCATGCGATGTGTCGACACCGGTGATCTTGCCACCGGTCTGGACCAGCGCCGTGACCGTGCTGGAGATGATGCGTGCGCCATGTCGCTCCGCGTCTGCCAACAGTGCGCGGGCGGCGGCCACCGGCTCGGCGACACCCTCCTCAGCCACATGCAGGGCAAACTCGGGAAGCTCGGCGAGATTTGGCTCGATGCGCGCCGCGCCGGCGCGATCGACGCGCTCGATGCCGTAAGCCCAGGCGGAATGCTCCGTGGCATAAGTTTCCATTGCGGCGGCCGGCAAATCCCAGCACAGGCCGCCGCACCAGCTGAGCGGGAGGCCGGGCAGGTCCTGCGCCAGCCGCGACCATTCGGCCATCGCGCGGGTGCGTAGCCGGAAATACGGCTCCGGATTGCCCCAACTTGCGTTGATCCAGGCGAACGAGTTCGGCGTCGCCACCCCGCCCGCGGCGCTGTCGGCGATGACCGTCACCCGCGCCCGCGCCCGCGCCTTGGTCAGATGCCAGGCGATGGAGGCACCGATGATGCCGGCGCCAATAACGATCACTTGTTTGGCCGCTGTCATGTTCGCTCCTTTGCCTCGTCATTTCGTGGGGATGTTCATCCAGTGCCATCCCGGCAGCCGCTTGCCAACGCGAAATATGCGGCAATGCTCTCGTCCGAACCACGGCGTGACCGACTCCGTGCTCTGACGGACGGGCGGCAACCAGCGGCGTCCGCCCGCCGGACCGGTCGACAGCTTGGCACTGCGCTGCTAGAAGCCCGGCCTGTCACACGGAAATCCCAGAGAATGCCCGAAGCAATAGAAGAAGAAGTGGCGCGCCGCCGCACCTTCGCGATCATCGCGCACCCGGACGCCGGCAAGACGACGCTCACCGAAAAGCTGCTGCTGTTCGGTGGCGCCATTCAGCTTGCCGGCGAGGTCAAGGCCAAGAAGGACAAGATCCAGACCCGGTCCGACTGGATGAAGATCGAGCGCGAGCGCGGCATTTCGGTCGTCACCTCGGTGATGACCTTCGAGTACGAGGACAATGTCTTCAACCTGCTCGACACGCCCGGCCACGAGGATTTCGCCGACGACACCTATCGCACGCTGTCGGCGGTCGACTCGGCCGTCATGGTCATCGATGCCGCCAAGGGCATCGAGCCGCGCACGCTGAAACTGTTCGAGGTCTGCCGCCTGCGCGACATCCCGATCATCACCTTCGTCAACAAGATGGACCGCGAAAGCCGCGATCCGTTCGAGATTTTGGACGAGATCGAGCAGAAGCTGGCGCTGGACACCGCGCCCATCACCTGGCCGATTGGTCGGGGAAGAACCTTTTCCGGCACTTACCATCTGGCGTTGAACGCGGTGCGCAAGGGCGACGACGAGAAGGAACGCACGCCGGTAAACGGTCCCGATTCCAATCGCGTTGCCGGGCTGTTGCCGGAAAACGAGCGCGAGGCCTTCATCGAGGAGCTGGAATTGGCGCGCGGAGCCTGCCGGCCGCTCGACATCGACACTTTTCGCGAAGGCCACCTGACGCCGGTCTATTTCGGCTCGGCGCTGCGCAACTATGGCGTCCGCGACCTGATCGAGGCGCTTGGCGCCTTTGGGCCGCCGCCGCGCGCGCAGGAAGCCGATACCCGCAAGGTTGAGGCGACCGAAGAGAAGATGACATCCTTCGTTTTCAAGATCCAGGCCAACATGGATCCCAACCACCGCGACCGCATCGCCTTCGTCCGAGTCTGCTCGGGCAAGCTCGAGCGCGGCATGAAGGCCAGGCTGGTGCGCACGGGAAAACCGATGTCGCTGTCGGCGCCGCAATTCTTCTTTGCCCGCACCCGCGTCACCGCCGACGAGGCCTTCGCCGGTGATGTCGTCGGCATTCCCAATCACGGCACGCTGCGCATCGGCGACACGCTGACCGAGGGCGAGGAGATACTGTTCCGCGGCGTGCCGAATTTCGCCCCGGAAATCCTGCGCCGTGTCCGCCTCGGCGACGCTATGAAGGCCAAGAAGCTCAAGGAAGCGCTGCACCAAATGGCCGAGGAGGGCGTCGTGCAGCTATTTTCACCCGAGGATGGTTCACCAGCGATTGTCGGCGTCGTCGGCGCGCTGCAACTCGACGTGCTGAAGGAACGGCTGAACTTCGAATACACGCTGCCCGTCGAATTCGAGATGTCGCGCTTTTCCGTCTGCCGCTGGATCTCGGCCGACGACAAGGCCGAGGTTCCCCGCTTCATCGAGGCGCATCGCGGCGACATCGCCCGCGATCTCGACAACGACCCGGTGTTTCTGGCCCAGCACGCTTTTTCGCTGAACTACGAGGCCGAGCGCTGGAAAGCGATCCGCTTCGCCACGATCAAGGATTATCAGGTCCGCGACAAGGCGGCTTGAAGTTCTCCCTTCTCCCCGTTTTACGGGGAGAAGGTGCCCGAAGGGCGGATGAGGGGCAGCGCCAACCTCAAGAATTAATGGACCCCTATATGCCCCCGGCCCTTCGCAGGCTCAGGGCGTTCGAAGCTCGAAAAGCCAAGCAATTGGCTTTTCGTCCGCTACGCGGACCGCTTCTCACCCCCTGGCCGCTTCCTCGATCTTGGCGATGTCGATTTTGACCATCTTCATCATTGCCTGCATCACCCGGTCGGACCTGGCCTGATCAGGGTCGCGAAGCAGTTTCGGCAATTGCTCCGGCACGATCTGCCAAGACAGGCCGAATTTGTCCTTCAGCCAGCTGCACGCAACCGGCTGCCCGCCTTCGACAAGCTTGTCCCAGAAATAATCCACTTCCTCCTGCGTCTTGCAGTCGACGGAGAGCGAGATCGCCTCGGTGAACTTGTGTTGCGGGCCGCCATTGAGCGCCTGGAATTCCACACCATCGAGCTCGAACGACATGACCAGCACCTGGCCTTCACGATCGCCGCCGCTCTTGCCCCAGCGCGTCGTGCTCAGCACCTTCGAATTTTTGAAGATGGAGACATAAAAATTCACAGCCTCCTCGGCCTGGGTGTCGAACCACAGGAAAGTGGAGATCTTTTGCATGTCGCGCTCCTCGGGTTGTCTTTTGCTGTTGCAGGGAAACGGCAGGTTTCGAGAATTGTGCCATATCTTGCCGTTTGTCCAAGGACGGGCATACGGCATGCAATCCGACAGCAGGCCGCAATTTTTTCGGAAGCTCTGGTTTTTTGCGGGGAATCTGGCGCATTGCAAAATTGTGGCCAGACCATACTTGCGCGTCTATAACGCCTGCGGCCCGAATTCAGCTCCGCCGCGCCATTCCTGGGCTGCGGCCAGCCACCAAGGAAAAAATATGCCTGCCTATCGCTCCCGCACCACCACCCATGGCCGCAACATGGCCGGCGCCCGCGGCCTCTGGCGCGCCACCGGCATGAAGGACAGCGATTTCGGCAAGCCGATCATCGCGGTGGTCAACTCCTTCACCCAATTCGTGCCGGGCCATGTCCATTTGAAGGACCTCGGCCAGCTGGTCGCGCGCGAGATCGAGAAGGCCGGCGGCGTCGCCAAGGAGTTCAACACCATCGCCGTCGATGACGGCATCGCCATGGGCCATGACGGCATGCTCTATTCGCTGCCGTCGCGCGAGCTGATCGCCGATTCCGTCGAGTACATGGTGAACGCGCATTGTGCCGACGCCATGGTCTGCATCTCCAATTGCGACAAGATCACCCCCGGCATGCTGATGGCCAGCTTGCGCCTCAACATCCCGACCGTCTTCGTTTCCGGCGGGCCGATGGAAGCCGGCAAGGTGGTGCTCGCCGGCAAGACGCAGGCGCTCGACCTGGTCGACGCGATGGTCGCGGCCGCCGACGACAAGGTCTCCGACGAGGACGTCAAGGTCATCGAGCGTTCGGCCTGCCCGACCTGCGGCTCCTGCTCGGGCATGTTCACCGCCAATTCGATGAATTGTTTGACCGAAGCGCTTGGCCTGTCGCTGCCGGGCAACGGTTCGACGCTGGCCACGCATGCCGACCGCAAGCGTCTGTTCGTCGAGGCCGGCCACCTGATCGTCGATCTCGCCCAGCGCTACTACGAGCAGGATGACGAAACCGCGCTGCCGCGCAACATCGCCTCGAAGGGCGCCTTCGAGAACGCCATGACGCTCGATATCGCCATGGGCGGCTCGACCAACACCGTGCTGCATATCCTGGCCGCCGCGCATGAGGGCGAAATCGACTTCGATCAGGATGACATCGACGCGCTGTCGCGCAAGGTGCCGGTGCTGTGCAAGGTGGCTCCGGCCAAGTCCGACGTCCACATGGAAGACGTTCATCGCGCCGGTGGCATCATGGCGATCCTCGGCCAGCTCGACAATGCCGGCTTGATCAATCGCGACCTGCCGACCGTGCATACGTCAACGCTCGCCGAAGCCCTCGATCGTTGGGATATTTCCCGCACGACCAGCCAGAGCGTGCGCGATTTCTTCCTCGCCGCCCCTGGCGGCGTGCCGACGCAGGTCGCCTTCAGCCAGGATCGCCGCTGGGACGAACTCGATCTCGACCGCGAAAAGGGGGTCATCCGCTCGGCCGAATACCCCTTTTCCAAGGACGGTGGCCTTGCCGTGCTGAAAGGCAATCTGGCGCTCGACGGCTGCATCGTGAAAACCGCCGGCGTCGATGAATCGATCCTGAAGTTCACCGGCCCGGCGCGCGTCTTCGAAAGCCAGGATTCGAGCGTCAAGGCGATCCTGTCCAACGAGATCAAGGCTGGCGATGTCGTCGTCATCCGCTATGAGGGGCCGCGCGGCGGCCCCGGCATGCAGGAAATGCTCTACCCGACCAGCTATCTGAAGTCGAAAGGGCTGGGCAAGGCCTGCGCGCTGGTCACCGATGGCCGTTTCTCCGGCGGTACGTCGGGCCTGTCGATCGGCCATGCTTCGCCGGAAGCCGCCGAAGGCGGGCTGATTGGCTTGGTGCAGGAAGGCGATACGATCGAGATCGACATCCCGAACCGCAGCATCCGCCTTGCTGTCGACGATGCGGAAATCGCGGCCCGCCGGGTGGCGATGGAGGCCAAGGGCGCCCTGGCCTGGAAGCCCGAGGAAAAGCGCAAGCGCAAGGTGACGACCGCCTTGCGCGCCTATGCCGCCATGGCGACCAGCGCGGCCAAGGGCGCGGTCAGGTTCGTGCCGGAGTAAATTAGGCTGCGGCCCCTACCTCCCCCTTGTGGGGAGGTCGGACCGAAGGTCCGGGTGGGGGGCGGCGCGGGGGGGGGGCGCCGCCCCCACCCCGCTGCTGCGCAGCGACCCTCCCCACAAGGGGGAGGGTAAGGATCACGGCATCAGCTGATACTCATACAGCTTCTGGTAAAGCCCGCCTTGCCTGAGCAAGGTCTTGTGCGGACCGCTTTCCACCACCTTGCCGGCTTCGAGCACCACGATCGTATCGGCCTGGTGCACGGTCGACAGGCGATGCGCGATGACGATCGTCGTGCGCCCTTCCGTCAATTGCTGCAGCGCGTCGCGGAACAGCGCTTCCGATTCGGCGTCGAGCGCGCTGGTCGCTTCGTCCAGGAGCAGGATTTCGGCATTGCGCAACATGGCGCGCGCGATCGAAATCCGCTGGCGCTGGCCGCCGGAAAGCAGTGCGCCGTTTTCGCCTACCTCGGTCTCGTAGCCTTTCGCCTGCGCGCGGATGAACTCATGCGCGTTGGCCGCCCTGGCGGCGGCGATCACCTCTTCGTCGGTCGCGCCCTCGCGCCCAAGCCGGATGTTGTGCATGATCGTGCCGGCAAACAGGAACGTGTCCTGGCTGACATACGCGATCTTTTCCCGCAGCGAGGCAAGCGTCGCATGGGATATATCCTGGCCATCGAGCAGCACCCTGCCGCTCCGCGGGTCGTACATGCGCATGATCAGGTTCAGAATAGTCGACTTGCCGCCGCCGGAAGGCCCGACCAGCGCCGTCACCTTGCCGGGCGCAAGGGTCAGGTCGAACCTGTCCAGCACCGGCGGGCCATTCTGATAGGCGAAGCTGACGGCGTCGAATCTGATCTCGCCCGGTCCGGCCAAAAGCGGCTTGGCATCCGGCTTCTCGGCCAGCGTCAGCGGCTCGTCGGCCAGTTGGAACATCATGCGCACGCCGACGATGCCACTCTCCAATGAGATGCGCACGCGCGCAAGGCGCTTTGCCGGTTCATAGGCGAGCAGCAGTGCCGCGATGAAAGCCATGATGCCGCCCGGTGTCTGGTCGCCCTCCAGCACCATAAAGCCGCTGACCACGACGGCACCCGCGATTGCCAGCCCGGCGAGCGTCTCCATCACCGGACTGGTGATCGCTTCCAGCGTGGCGATGTTGTTGGCCCGGTTCTCGACATCCGACACCGCCTTGAACATGCGCTTGCGCATCACGCCATCGAGGTTGAAGGATTTGACCACGCGCACGCCGATCGCGGTTTCCTGCATCACCTGCACGATCTGGCCGACCGAACGGAACTCAAGCGCGGCGAACTTGCGGACACGTTTCAGGATGCGGTTGACCCCATAGATGGCCAGGGGACCGACGATGAAGCAAATCAGGGACAGCGCCGGCTGTTGCACGATCATGACCAGCACCAGGGCAACCAGGGTCACCAGATCCCGCACATAGGACGTGACGATGAGGTCGAGTACGTTGCGCGCCGCTTGCGCGTTGTTGGTCATGCGGGTGATCAGGTCTGATGACGAGGTCGAGTGATAGAACTCGATGCCTTGCGCCAGGACGCGATCGTAGATCTTGCGCTGCCGTTCGGCGATGATGGCGTTGCCGACCCGGCTCATGAAATAGGCCTGGACGAAATTGGCGATGCCCTTGACGATGAAGATCGCGGCGACCGCCAGAGCAATCATGTTGACGCGATCGATCCTTTTGTCGACCACGAATTCATTGGTGATTTCGCGCAGGATCCATGCGCTGGCAGCCGTCATGCCGGCCACCACCAGCATCGACAGGACGGCGGCGCCGTAGCCAAACATATGCTGACGGAAGGATTCCCGAAGCAGCCTCACAACGAGGCGCTGGTTCTCCGTCGAGCGGAAAAAACGAAACAAATGGCTGGTCCTTGAAACCGCGACAACGAAGGCGGCTTATAGAGGGAGTTGCGGCCGGATGGAACCATAGGCAGATGCGGCGGACAAACCACTGTTGCAAGCGGCATCGACGGGATGCGATTTTCGGCCTCGGCCACATCAGATGATTCTTTTGACGGGATGACGACAGATGGATTTTGACCTTATCGTTCGCGGCGGCACATTGCCTGATGGCAGGGTAGCCGACATCGGCATCACCGGTGAGACGATCGCGGCGATCGAGCCCACACTGCAGGGTGCCGCGCGAACCGAGATCGATGCCCGTGGCAATCTGGTCTCCGCGCCCTTCGTCGACCCGCATTTCCATATGGACGCGACGCTCTCCTACGGCATTCCGCGCATCAACGCGTCGGGCACGCTGCTCGAAGGCATTTCGCTGTGGGGGGAACTAAAGCCGCTTTTGACGCATGAGGCGGTGCGCGACCGCGCGTTGGCCTACTGCGACTGGGCGGTATCGATGGGCCTGCTCGCCATCCGCACCCATGTCGATGTCTGCGATGACCGCCTGCTGGCGGTCGAGGCCCTGCTCGAGGTCAAGAAGACGGTCGCCCCTTACATCGATCTGCAACTGGTCGCCTTTCCGCAGGACGGGTTCTACCGCTCGCCGACGGCACGGGAAAACACCCTCCGCGCGCTGGACATGGGCGTCGATATTGTCGGCGGCATCCCGCATTTCGAGCGCACCATGGCCGACGGCACGCGCTCGGTAACGGAATTGTGCGAGATCGCGGCCAGGCGCGGCCTGATGGTCGACCTGCATTGCGACGAGACCGATGATCCGCTGTCGCGTCACATCGAGCAGCTTGCCCATGAGACGCAACGCCTCGGGCTGCACGGCAAGGTCGCCGGCTCGCACCTCACCTCGATGCATTCGATGGACAATTACTACGTCTCGAAGCTGCTGCCGCTGATCGCCGAAGCCGGTGTCTCGGCCATCCCCAACCCGCTGATCAACATCATGCTGCAGGGCCGCCACGACACCTTCCCGAAGCGCCGGGGTATGACCCGGGTCAAGGAAATGCAGGCGCTCGGCATCCGCGTCGGCTGGGGCCAGGATTGCGTGCTCGATCCCTGGTATTCGCTGGGCACCGCCGACATGCTCGACGTCGCCTTCATGGGGCTGCACGTCGCCCAGATGTCGAGCCCGGCCGACATGGCGCGCTGCTTCGACATGGTCACCAATGTCAACGCGTCGATCATGGGCCTCGATCATCTCGGCCTGGCGGTCGGCAAGCGCGCCAGCCTTGTCGTCCTCGATGCCGGCAATCCGGTCGAGGCCCTGCGCCTGCGCGCCGAACGCCTGTGCGTCATCGCCAGGGGCAAGGTGGTGGCGGAGAGGACGAAGCAGGAGACCAGGCTTTCGATCGATGGAAGGCCGGGAATGGTGAACCGGCGGCACATATCCAGCTAGATACAGCCGATTCCCGGCGCTGGTCTTACCGATTGCCCGAATTCTCCTCGTCAAAGCCGCCGCTTCCGTCTACGACGCGGCTTGCATGGGGAGGAATCGGGATCGGCATGTCGCAGCCCGTGGCGCAGAATTCCACAGTCAGGAACGTGCTTTTGGCCGGCATTCTGCTGATGCTGGCCGGCGACTTCCTGTTTGCGCTGAACGACGCAATGGGCAAGTGGCTGGTCGCCAGCTTCTCCGTCGGTCAGGTGGTGCTGATCCGGTCCATTGGTGCCTTCTTCGTGCTTGGCCCGATGATCGCCCATCAGGGCACGGCCAAACTGTTCCGCATGGAGCGCCTGGAGCTGCAGCTGCTGCGCGTTGTCATGACCACGCTCGACACCGCGCTCTTCTATGCCGCCGTCGTCTATCTGCCGCTTGCCGATGTCATGAGTTTCTACATGGCCGGGCCGATCTACGTTGCGGCACTCTCGCACCTCCTGCTTGGTGAAAAGGTCGGCTGGCGCCGCTGGATGGCGATCCTGCTCGGCTTCTGCGGTGTGCTGATCATGCTGAAACCGTCCTCGGCGGCGTTCTCGCTGTCATCGGGCTTCGCGCTCGTCGGCAGTATCTCCTTCGCCTTCGCCATCATCCTCAATCGCCGGCTGCGCGGCACCAGCGACACCAATCTGGTGACATGGCAGACCATCGGCACGCTGTTGGTCGGCGGTGTGCTGACCAACAGCGCCTGGCAGACGCCGTCAGCGCTCGATTTCGGCGCCATGCTGCTGCTCGGCATTGTCTCCTGCGGCGCGCATCTGATGATCACCAGGGCGCTCAAGCTGGCTCCGGCCTCGACACTGGCGCCGCTGCACTACACGCTGCTCCTGTGGGCGGTCGTCTTCGGGCTGGTGTTCTTCGGCGACGTTCCGGGCCCGCGCATCCTGATCGGCTCGGGCATCGTCGTTCTCGCCGGCCTGTTCATCTTCCACCGCCAGAAAGTGGTAGAGACCACGGTGCCGCCGGAAAACGTGCCGAAGGGCGTGAACTAATTTAGTCCAGGCTCAGCCCTGACGTATGGCCGCCAGATGCCTTGAAAATTCGGGGGTCTCCATCAGTGCCTTGCAGCGCGCGAACCGACCATCGGCATAGGCGCGGAAATCATCGACCGGATTGTTGTTGGCAAGCTGGATCAGCCCCCATAGAGTCCACAACAGATCGCACATCGCCTTGTAGATCACGATGCGACCGCCCTCCGCAGGCCTGGCCTCGCCGCCGAAATAGGCGCGCATCATCTCTTCATCCTGCGCCGTGTCGAATTTGCCTTCCACGCTGAGGTCGCCAAGGTCCCAGAGCGGGTCGTTCATGCCCGAATATTCCCAGTCGACGATCCACATCCGCTCGCCGGTGTCGAGGAAGTTCTCGCACAGCGGGTCACAGTGGCAGGCGACGAGCGGCAGCGGATGGGCGGCGAGCGCCGACCGCACGGTCTCGGCCTCGCGCACCACGTCATGGTAGCCGGCGGGCAGGGCGACATCCTTGGTCGACAGCACCTTGAGATAATCGTCCATCATCGCAAACAATTCGAAGCGGAAGGGAAACACTGCACCGGAACCGTGCAGCTTGCGGAGGGCCTCGCCCGCACGGGCCGGACTGCCCGGCCGAAGCCTGAATTTCTCCGGCGACATGGTTTCGGCGCCGGCGATGAAGCGCGTCACCATCACGCCGGTGCCCGGGTCCACATGCAGCACCTGCGGACTGACCCCTGCCTTTGCCGCCTCGCGCGCCGCTACCGCTTCATTGGCACGGTTGATGTATTCCTCGGTGCCTTTGCCGGGGATGCGCAGGCAGAAGTCGCCGGCCCTGAACACCAGATTGGTGAGACCGCCGAGCCGTTCAATTGGCCCGGTGTAGCCGGCCAGCATGGGAATGGCGGCCAGTGTCGCACGCACTTCGTCTGTCACCATGCCTGCGTCCCCACGCTGTTATTTGTCGCAGCGACGGTTCCACAATTTTCGTGCTTTGGCTATCATCCGTAAAAGGGCCAAGGAATGGCGGACAGGACAAGAGTGGCGGACAGCAAACATCAGGGCGCGCTTGCCGAGGCCTACGCGGCCAAGCGGCCGGAAGAAGTCGCGGCGCTCTACGACCGTTGGTCGCAGACCTATGACGCCGACATGTCGGCCGCCGGCTATCGCCATCCGACCATCTGCCTCGCGCTGCTGGCCCGCCATCTGCCGCGCGGTTCAGCCCCGCTGCTCGACGCCGGGGCCGGCACCGGGCTCATCGGCGAATGGTTGAACATTGCCGGCTATCCCCAGGTCGAGGCACTGGACATCTCGGAAGGGATGCTGGCCCAAGCCGCGCGAAAGGGCGTCTACTCGGCGCTTCATTGCCTGGCTCTCGGCGGTCATCTGCCCTTTGCCGACGGCGCCTATGCCGGGATCATCTCGGCCGGCGTCTTCACCTCCGGCCATGTCGGCATCGAGGGGTTGAACGAACTGATCCGCATCTGCCGGCCGGGTGGCATCATTGTGCTGACGGTCAAGAACACGCTATGGGATCAGGGCTTTGCAGCGCGCATCGCCGAACTCGAGACGCAAGGCCTCGTCAGCCGCGTCGAGGAAACGCGGCCTTATGTTTCGATGCCGGGCGAGGCCGACACCGTGCCCAGCCGCGGTCTCGCTTTGCGCGTAAATTAGGCCTTCACTCTCTCCGCTGCCGGATCATACATCGGCTCGAGATGGATTTTCGCCGGTGTTCGTTCCATCGCGACCACCAGTTCGTAGTCGCCCGAGGCGAGAAAATCGTCGCTGACGCCATCGGCGTTGCGCACATAGCCGTAGCCGATGTTCCTGCCCACCGTGTAGCCATAACCGCCACTGGTGAGATAGCCGACCGGCTCGCCATTTCGCAGGATGGTCTCGCGACCAAGCAGCACGATCTCCGGATCATCGACCGTGAAGCCGGCAAAGCGTTTCTTAAGTGCCATGCCGCTGGCCGTCTCGAGCGCCTGCCGTCCGACGAAATCCGTGTTCTTGCGCAGCTTGACCGCCCAGCCGAGGCCGGCTTCCTGCGGCGTGTCGTTGGGCGTGATATCGGAGCCCCAGGCGCGATAGCCTTTTTCCAGCCGCAGCGATTCCAACGCGCGGTAGCCGACCGGGCGGATATCATGCGCCTTGCCAGCTGCCATCAACGCGTCGAACACTTCGCCGGTGGCCGCGATCGGCACATGCAGTTCCCAGCCGAGTTCGCCGACATAGGTGACGCGCAGTGCCCGAATTGTGTGGCCGGCGATGGCAATCTCGCGCACATGGCCGAACGGGAAGCTTGCGTTCGACACGTCTGCATCGGTCACGCCAGCCAGCACATCTCGTGCGCGTGGTCCCATCAGCGACAGTGTGCCGAAATCCTCGGTGACATCGATAAGCGTGGCATTGAGCCCTTCGCCGATATGATCGCTGATCCATGACAGATCATGCGTGCGGAAGCCTGTGCCGGTGACGATGTAGAACTTCTCCTCGGCCAGCCGCGCCACCGTCAGGTCGGCCTCGATGCCGCCGCGTGTGTTGAGAAGCTGCGTATAGGTCAGCCGGCCGACCGGCTTGCTGACGTCGTTGGCGCAGATCCAGTCCAGCGCCTTCAGCGCGTCGGGCCCGCTCAGCTCATATTTGGCAAAGGACGATTGATCGAAGATGCCGACCTTTTCGCGCACGTGCCGGTGCTCGTCGCCGACCGCCGCGAACCAGTTCTGCCGGCCCATCGAATAGATGTCCTGCGGCTCGACGCCTTGCGGTGCGAACCAGTTCGGCCGCTCCCAGCCGAGCTTCGAGCCGAATACGGCGCGCTGCTGTTTCAGCCTCTCGTAAAGCGGCGAGACGATACGGGGCCGCCCGCTGAGGTACTCCTCATGTGGAAAGCCGATCGTATAGTGTTTCCCGTAGGCCTCCAGCGTGCGGTCGCGGACCCACTGCCGGTCGCGGTGCAGATCGGAAAAGCGCCTGATGTCGACCACCCACAGGTCGAGCGGCGCCTCGCCATCGACCACCCACTGCGCCAGCACCCAGCCGGCGCCGCCGCCCGACGCGATGCCGAAGGCATTGAAGCCGGCGCCCACGAACATGTTGGCGCATTCGGGCGCTGTGCCCAGAATGAAATTGCCGTCCGGGGCAAAGCTCTCCGGCCCGTTGATCATCTGCTTGACGCCGACGGTTTCCAGCGCCGGCACACGCGCGATCGCTTGCACCATGTGCTGCTCGAAATGGTCGTAGTCGTCGTCGAACAGCCGGAACTCCCAATCATTGGGCACATCGCCCCCGGGGAGATCAGTCGTCCAGGCTTGCGGGTTCGGCTCATAGCCGCCCATCACCAGTCCGCCGACCTCCTCCTTGAAATAGGTGCGCCGGTCCGGGTCACGGATGGTCGGCGCGTCGGACGCCAGTCCGTCGATCTTCTCGGTGATGATGTACTGGTGCTTCACCGGCTGCAGCGGCACGTTGATGCCGGCCATCGCGCCGACCTGCCGCGCCCATTGCCCGGCGCAGTTGACCACCTTGTCGCAGGCGATGTCGCCCTTGCTGGTCTTCACCACCGTGATGCGGCCGTCCTTCATCTCGAAGCCGGTGACGCGGACATCCTCGAACAGTTTCGCGCCATGCATGCGCGCGCCCTTGGCCAGCGACTGCGTGATATCGGATGGGCTCGCCTGGCCGTCGGTCGGCAGCCAGGAAGCGCCGACAAGATCGCCGGTTTCCATGAGCGGCCACATGGCCTTGACCTCCGCCGCCGACAGCAGTTGCATGTCCATGCCGAAGCTTTTCGCCGTCGTCGCCAGCCTTTTGTACTCGATCCAGCGGTCGGCATTGGTGGCGAGCCTGAGGCACCCGGTCATCTTCCAGCCGGTGGCAAGGCCGGTCTCGGCCTCAAGTCCCTTGTAGAGGTCGACGGAGTATTTCAGCACGCGGGTGATCGAGGCCGACGAGCGCAGCTGCCCGACAAGGCCGGCGGCGTGCCAGGTCGAGCCCGAGGTCAGCTTGCCCTGCTCCAGCAGCACCACGTCGGCCTTGTGGTCGCGCGCCAGATGATAGGCCGTCGAACAGCCGATGATGCCGCCGCCAATGACGACGATGGCGGCCTGGCTCGGCAATGTCATGATTTCTGTGTCCCGTACTTCGTTCTGTAGTTTTCCAGCGCGGCGTCGAGCCGCGTCAGGTTTTCCTCGGTGTAGGCGACGTAGTCGATCCCGGGCGCGTCGAGATAGAGCTCGGACACCATGCTCCACATCGCCTCGCGCAGCAGCGAGGCGCATTGCATGGCCGCGTGCGAGCGGCGGATTGCCTCGTCCGGTTCCTTCATGAAATACGCGGTCAGGAAGGCGAAGGATTCCTCGTCGCTCATGCCGGCGTTGGAGGCCACGCCGGCGAGGTCGAACATCGCCGTGTTGAAGCCGGCATATTCGAAGTCGATCAGCCACAGCCTGTTGCCATCGTCGAGAATGTTGGCCGGCAACAGATCGTTGTGGCCAAAGACGATCGGCAACAATTTCTGCGCGCGCTCCAGTTCGTCTGCCAAGGTCAGCAGGCGCGGCAAGTCGCTGCGCTTGCGGCTGCCGCCTTCTTCAAGCGTGCGCGCATAGTCGCGGATGACATGGAACACCCAGAACATGAAGCCGGCACCTGAGACGTGATTGGGCATCTCGCGATGGAAGGCGCGCATCAGCGCCGCGATACGACCAAGATTGGTGCGCACATCTTCCGCCTGAAAGGTTTTGGCGTCGACAAACTCCGTCACAAGGATGCCCAGCTCGGCATGGATGACGGCCGGTGCGAAACCGGCGGCATGGGCCGCCCGCGCGGTCATCACCTCGCGCTCGCGAAAGACATGGTGGAACGGATAGTCCCTGCCGAAGCGCACGACATGTTTGCCGGCCGCGTCCGTGACCACATAGTTGGCGTTGCTCAGACCGCCGGGCAGTGGTGCGATTTCGATGCCGCCGGTCCAGCAGGACAGGGCGCGGATGCGTTCTTCGGCGGTCACGGAATGATCCCTGGTTTGCTGGGGTTCGATAAGGTGCCATGGCCAGCTCAACGACGGCGGGGAGAAACGCAAAAAATCTCGTCGGTGCGGGATGCCAGGATCGGTATCCCGCACCGCACCGACGAGCCCCTGGCCAGGTTTTTGAGCCCCGGCATCCGCCCCCGCGGATCTGAAAATTCGTTGCGCCTGGCACGTTGCAAACGGCCTGATGCGTGAGTTGCGGCTCTGCCATCACCCTCCCGTTGCAGCTCCGAACCCTGTCTTGATTTCACGCCAGGGTTGCTCGGTTGTCAAGAAAAAGATGTGACCTTTTTTGGGTATTTTGCCCGAAACCATAAGGTACCTCCTTTAAAAGCGCTTGAATTACCTTAGAATCGGTCAAAGTCTCAGTTCGGGGAACCAAATGGCTCAATCCAAACGCCACGGCGAGATCCTGCGGCTGCTGCAGGAAGAAGGCACCGTCACCATCGCCAGCCTGGCCGACCGGCTGGGCGTGTCGCTCGAGACCGTGCGCCGCGACGTCAAGCCGCTCACCGGCGACGGCTCCGTCCTCAAGATGCATGGCGCGATCGGCCTGCCGTCGATGGTAGGCGAAGCGCCGTTCGAGCGGCGCATGCGTGAGAATGCCGATGCCAAGCGCGTCATTGCCCGCATGGTCGCTGGCACCATCCGCGACGGCGAATCGATCATGCTCGACACCGGCACGACAACCTCGTTTCTGGCCCGCGAGCTGCTCGGCCATCGGCGCCTGACGGTCGTCACCAACTCATCGGATATCGCGCGCACGCTGGCCACCATCAACGGCAATAAGGTTTATATGGCCGGCGGCGAATTGCGCAGCGATTCCGGCGCTGCCTTCGGTGCCTCGGCTATCGACTTCGTCAGCCGCTTCTCGGTCAGCCACGCCATCATCTCCACCGGTGCCGTCGATGCGGTGATGGGGGTCATGGACTATGATCTGGAAGAGGCCGAATTCGCGCGCATGGTACTATCGCGCGGCCAGCGTTCGCTCGTCATCACCGATCACTCGAAGTTCGGCCGCCTTGGTCTGGTCCAGGTTTGCGGCTTCGACAGTTTTTCCGAGATCGCCACCGACCGCTCGCCGCCGCGCGATATAGCCGCGGCCCTGGCGCAGGCCGGCGCGCGGCTCAGCATCGTCGGCGCGGAGAGCGGGTTCTGATCCAGCCAACTTATGCCGACGATTTGGCCGGCACTTCCCACCGCCGCCTCCGCCGTGTTTAGTCCGGCCATGGCTTTCACCATTCGCCAGTTGCAGTTCTTCATCGCCGTGGCCGAGCAAGGCACGGTGTCGGGTGCCGCGCAGAACCTCTCGATCTCGCAATCTTCGGTCACCGAGGCGATCAAGGAACTCGAAAGCGATCTCGGTGTCGAATTGTTCGAACGCCATCCGCGCGGCCTCAACATCACCCATAAGGGCCATCAGTTCCTGCGCCATGCCACCAAGATCCTCGCCGACGTCTCCGACGCACGCCGTTCTTTCTCAGGCGAACAGGCGGTGGTGGGCGGGCGGCTGCAGCTGGGCGTCACCTCGCTGGTCGCCGGTTATGTGCTGTCGGATCTGCTCGCCCGCTACCGCCGCGCCTATCCCGGCGTCGAGGTCTCGGCCATCGAGGATAATGGCGATTATCTCGAGCATCTCTTGATCGGCGGCAAGCTCGACATTGCCGTCATGGTCACCTCCAATTTGCGCGACCGCACCGCGCTGCAGTCGGAAATCCTCGAAGTCTCGGCCTATCGGCTGTGGCTGCCGCTCGGTCATCCGCTCGCCAGCGCCGACATCATCAGCATTGGCGACATTGCCTCCGAAACGCTGATCATGCTGACCGTCGACGAGATCGAGGAAAACACCGGCAAGCTGCTGACGGCAATCGGCGCCAAGCCGCATGTCGCCTTCCGCACCCGTTCCGTGGAAGCCGTGCGCAGTCTGGTCGCGACCGGCGCCGGCGTGGCGCTGTTGCCCGACCTCGTCTACCGGCCCTGGTCGCTGGAGGGCGACCGCATCGAATCGCGTGATATTTCGGGCTCCTTGCCCGTGGTGCAGGTCGGCATGGTCTGGCGGCGCGGCTCCGGCCTGCCGCAGGCGGCGCGCGATTTCATCGGCCTTGCACAGTCGCAAAGGACGGTCCGTCAGCGTCCCTGAGAAATCGGCTGCCGATCTATCGGAAAAACCGATATCGCCCTTCTGATAAATGGATTTGCGAAACCGGAATTTTCCAAGCACTTTCCGTTCAGGGACCAAAGCCGCCATCAGAGCGGCATCAAGCCCAACGGACGAACTGACTTTTTCAGTCCGCGCGTGACCCCTAGCGAAGACCGAAACCGGCTTTCGCAGTCAGGCGCCAAAATGGGAGATCGACGATGAATTCATTCCTCAAGTCATGTACTGCCTTGACGGTCGCGCTGACCTTCTCCGGCCAGGCCGTCGCCCAGGTCAAGGAACTTGGCAAGGGCGAAGGCCAGGTCAACATCGTGGCCTGGCCGGGCTACATCGAGCGCGGCGAAACCGACAAGGGCTATGACTGGGTGACCTCCTTCGAGAAGGAGACCGGCTGCAAGGTAAACGTCAAGACGGCCAACACCTCCGACGAGATGGTCTCGCTGATGAACGAGGGTGGTTTCGACCTCGTCACCGCTTCGGGCGATGCCTCGCTGCGCCTCGTTGCCGGCAAGCGGGTGCAGCCGATCAACACCGATCTTATCCCAAGCTGGAAGACCGTCGACGAGCGCCTCAAGGACGCGCCGTGGTTCACCGTCGGTGGCGTCCACTATGGCGTTCCCTACCAGTGGGGACCAAACGTCCTGATGTATAACACCGACGTGTTCAAGGAGGCTCCCAAGAGCTGGAACGTCGTGTTCGAAGAGATGAAGCTGCCGGACGGCAAATCCAACAAGGGGCGCGTGCAGGCCTATGACGGGCCGATCCACATCGCGGATGCCGCCAACTATCTGATGTTCCACAAACCGGAACTCGGCATCAAGGATCCTTATGAACTGAACGAGGACCAGTACAAGGCAGCGCTCGACCTGCTGCGCGTCCAGCGCACGCTGGTCGGCCGCTACTGGCATGATGCCGCCATCCAGGTCGACGATTTCCAGAACGAAGGCGTCGTCGCTTCCGGTTCGTGGCCGTATCAGGTCAACACGCTGGTCGCCGCCAAGAAGCCGGTCGCTTCGACCATTCCGGAGGAGGGCGCGACCGGTTGGGCCGACACCACGATGATGGAAGCCGACTCGGCCAATCCCAACTGCGCCTATATGTGGATGGAACACTCGCTGTCGCCGAAGGTGCAGGGCGATGTCTCGGCCTGGTTCGGTTCGCTGCCCGTCGTGCCCGCCGCCTGTAAGGGCAATGAGCTTTTGACCGACGAAGGCTGCAAGACCAACGGCTACGAGAATTTCGAGAAGATCAAGTTCTGGAAGACGCCGGTGTCGAAATGCGCCACCCAGAACGACAAGTGCGTGCCCTACTACCGCTGGGTGTCGGATTATATCGGCGTCATCGGCGGGCGGTAAGCGCCCTTACCCTCCCCCTTGTGGGGAGGGTCGACGCGCAGCGGCGGGGTGGGGGGTCGCGCGGACACGATTTTGCCTATGAGGCCACCCTCAACCCTCGGCCTCCCCCATCGAGGGGGAGGTGTAGTGGCGCGCGAAATTCGCCATCCGCTGCCATGATTTGCAGGCGAGGGTGATCGACAGAACTGAACCGGCAACAGACTGACAGCCCATGACCTCCGCCGTCTCCTTCCAGAAAGCCTCGCGCCATTTCGGCAGCGTTCGCGCCGTCGACGCGGTCGATCTCGACATCGCGCCAGGCGAGTTCTTCGCCATGCTTGGGCCGTCCGGTTCCGGCAAGACCACCTGTCTGCGCCTCATCGCCGGCTTCGAGCAGCCGACATCGGGCTCGATCTCGATCTTCGGCGAACGCGCCGAGGGCGTCCCGCCCTATCGCCGCAACGTCAACACCGTGTTCCAGGACTATGCGCTGTTCCCGCATCTGAACGTGCTCGACAACGTCGCCTACGGGCTGATGGTCAAAGGCGCCGGCAAGGCTGAACGGCACAAGGCTGCGGAAGAGGCGCTGGCGCTGGTGCGGCTGCCCGGCTATGGCGCCCGCCGCCCCGGCCAGCTTTCCGGCGGCCAGCGCCAGCGCGTCGCGCTCGCCCGCGCGCTGGTCAACCAGCCCAAGGTGCTGCTGCTCGACGAGCCGCTTGGCGCGCTCGACCTCAAATTGCGCGAGAATATGCAAGAGGAGCTGAAGTTGCTGCAGAAGGCCCTTGGCATCACCTTCGTCTTCGTCACGCACGACCAGGGCGAGGCGCTGTCGATGGCCGACCGCGTCGCCGTCTTCAACGATGGCAAGATCATGCAGATCGGCACGCCGGAGGATATCTATCAGCGGCCGAAGACGCGCTTCGTCGCCGATTTCGTCGGCTCATCGAATGTACTGCCGCCGGATTTCGTCCAGCGCTATTCCGGCCAGCATCGCTGGGGCAGCCTGCGCCCTGAATCCATTCGCGTCGGCCGCGCGGCCAGCGGGGTCACAAGTGGCGAAGGCGTGTCCGCCCGCCTCGTCTCGACCAATTATCTCGGCGCCACGACGAAGCTGGCGCTCGACGCCGACGGGCTGCGGCTGCACGCCATCGTGCCGGCCGGCACGGCCTTGCCGAGGGAAGGCGAGGCGGTCGTGCTCACCTTCAACCGCGAGCACCTGCATCTGATGGACGAGCCGGCATGAGACTCGACGCCGCCATGCCGCGTGCAACGGCCCCCGCCATCCTGCCGGGCAGCGGCGGCTTGCGCGGCGCGCTGTCGGACCTTTTCTGGCGCAAGCCGAAGGTCCTGCTGCTGCTCATGCTGGTGCCGCCGGTGCTGTGGCTCGGCATCGTCTATATCGGCTCGCTATTCGCCCTCCTGGCGCAGAGCTTTTTCTCCATCGATGAGTTTTCCGGCCTCATCAACCGCCAGTTCACCTTGAAGACCTATGGCGACCTGTTCCAGGCCGCCAATCTCGACATCATCCTGCGCACGGTGACGATGGCGGCTCTGGTCACGCTGGCCTCCGCCGTCATCGCTTTCCCGATCGCTTATTACGCGGCGCGCTATGCGCGCGGCCGCTGGAAGGCGCTGTTCTATCTCGGCATCATGCTGCCGCTGTGGTCGAGCTACCTGGTCAAGATCTACGCCTGGAAGCTGATTCTGGCCAAGGAGGGCATCCTCACCTGGCTGCTCGCCAAACTGCAGCTGTCGTGGGTGCTCGACGCCTGGCTGTCGCTGCCGGTCATCGGCGGCAATTCGCTGTCGGTGTCGTTCACCGGCACCTTCATCGTCTTCGTTTATGTCTGGCTGCCTTTCATGATCCTCCCCGTTCAGGCGGCGCTCGAGCGGGTGCCCGGCAATCTGGTCGAGGCCTCGTCCGATTTGGGGGCTTCGCCGGGACAGACCTTCCGCAACGTGCTGTTCCCGCTGGCGTTGCCGGGTATCGTCGCTGGATCGATCTTCACCTTCTCGCTGACATTAGGCGACTACATCATCCCGCAGATCATCGGCACCTCGCGGCTGTTCATCGGCCAGGCGGTCTATTCGCAGCAAGGCACCGCCGGCAACATCCCGCTCGCCGCGGCCTTCACAGTGGTGCCGATCGTCATCATGGGGTTCTATCTCTGGGGCGCCAAGCGCATGGGAGCCTTCGATGCGCTCTGATCGCGGCCAATCCGCTCCGCTCGGCCTGAAGATCGCCGCTGCCTGCGGGTTGCTGTTCCTGCATTTGCCGATCCTGCTGATCTTCGTCTATGCCTTCACCACCGAAGAGAAGAGTTTCGTCTGGCCGCCGCCAGGGCTGACGACGCAATGGTTCGCCGTCACCTGGAACCGGCCCGATGTCTGGCAGGCGCTGTCGCTGTCGGTCAGGGTAGCCGTGATCTCGACGGCGATTGCGCTGATCCTCGGCACGCTCTGTTCGGCGGCGGTGTCGCGGACAAAATTCTTCGGCCGCGAAACCATCTCGCTGCTGGTCATCCTGCCGATCGCGCTGCCCGGCATCATCACCGGCATCGCGCTGCGCTCGGCCTTTTCGCTGGCCGACATCCCGTTTTCGTTCTGGACGATCGTGCTCGGCCACGCCACCTTCTGCGTCGTTGTCGTCTACAACAATGCGGTCGCCCGTTTTCGCCGAACATCGGGCTCGATGATCGAGGCGTCGATGGATCTTGGTGCCGACGGCTTCCAGACCTTCCGCCATGTCGTGCTGCCCAACATCGCCACCGCGCTGCTGGCCGGCGGCATGCTGGCCTTCGCTTTGTCCTTCGATGAGGTCATCGTCACCACCTTCACCGCCGGCCAGCAGCAGACGCTGCCGATCTGGATGCTGGAAGAGCTGATCCGTCCGCGCCAGCGCCCGGTCACCAATGTCGTCGCCATGGTCGTGGTGCTGGTGACGCTGCTGCCGATCCTTGCCGCCTATTACCTCACCCGCGACGGCGACCAGATCGCTGGAAGCGGGAAATGAAAAACAGCGAATAGGGAGTAGCGAATAGCGAATAGGGAATTTCGACGGTCAAACCCTACTCGCTATTCGCTACTCGCTACTCGCTCCTGTTAAGGGAGAAACCTTATGGACACCCAGATGCTGATCGGCTCGAAATTCGAGAAGGGCACCGAAACCGAGGAACCGATCCTCAATCCGAAGACCGGGGCGACCATCCTCAACCTGCCCGAAGCCAGCCAGGCGCAGATCGAGGCGGCGGTGCTGGCGGCCGAAAAGGCGTTCGTCTTGTGGTCGCGCACCACGCCGGCGCAGCGCTCGGGCTATCTCCTGAAGATCGCCGACCGCATCGAGGCCGACGCAAAAGAGTTCGCCACGCTTGAGGCGCTGAACTGCGGCAAGCCGATCAATGCTGTGCTCAACGATGAGATTCCGGCCATCGTCGACTGCTACCGCTTCTTTGCCGGCGCCGTGCGCTCGATGCCGGGCGTCGTTGCCGGCGAATACATTCCAGGCCACACATCGATGGTCCGCCGTGACGCCATCGGCATCGTCGCTTCCATCGCGCCGTGGAACTACCCGCTGATGATGATGGCCTGGAAGCTGGCGCCGGCCATCGCCGGCGGCAACACCGTCGTCTTCAAGCCGTCCGAGCAGACACCGCTGACGGCGCTGAAGCTGGCGAAGATACTTGCCGAAATCCTGCCCGAGGGCGTCGTCAATGTCGTGCTCGGCCGCGGCGACAGCGTCGGCAACACGCTGATCAACCATCCGAAGGTCAACATGATCTCGATCACCGGCGATGTCGCCACCGGCAAGAAGGTACTGCAGGCGGCCGCCAAGTCGGTCAAGCGCACGCATCTCGAGCTCGGCGGCAAGGCTCCGGTCATCGTCTTCGACGACGCCGACCTCCGCTCGGTGGTCAACGGCTTGCGTGCCTTCGGCTACTACAATGCCGGCCAGGACTGCACCGCCGCCTGCCGCATCTATGCCGGCAAGAAGATCTACGACAAGCTCGTCGCCGATCTCTCGTCGGCTGTCTCGACCATCAAGTACAACCGTCCAGACGACACCGAAAACGAGATCGGGCCGCTGATCTCGCGCCGCCAGCGTGACCGTGTCTCGAGCTTCGTCGAGCGCGCCTCGGAACTGAAGCACATCGAGATCACCACCGGTGGCAAACCGGGCGAGGGCTCTGGTTTCTATTACCAGCCGACCGTGGTCGCCGGCGCCCTGCAGGAAGACGAGATCGTGCGGCGCGAGGTGTTCGGGCCAGTCGTCTCGATCACCCGTTTTTCGGAAGTCGACGAGGCGGTGAACTGGGCCAATGACAGCGACTACGGCCTGGCGTCGTCTGTGTGGACCAAGGACGTGTCGCGCGCCATGGCGACGGCCGCACGTCTCCAGTACGGCTGCACCTGGATCAACACCCATTTCATGCTGACCAACGAGATGCCGCATGGCGGACTGAAACAGTCCGGCTACGGCAAGGACATGTCGCTCTACGCGCTGGAGGATTACACCGCCGTCCGCCACGTGATGGTTGCGCATAGCTAGCGCCTTCCCTTCTCCCCGTTTACGCAGGGCTGTCCGGGGAAAGTTTTGAGTGAATCGAAATGCCGCATGTGCATGCCCCGTAAAACGGGGTTTGTCCG